>NZ_VOBM01000048.1:0-49161 GCF_008370005.1 Pseudomonas sp. ANT_J28 | reverse complement strand
TTCGGGTATGACTTACGTTGGCGCATGACGATCCTGGCATTAAGGGTAATTGCGTCCGCTTAAAAATACGCGGACACAATCGCCCTTATTGCTCGGGCTCGGAAGGTGTGTTCCCCGGCCCCTTACGGCGAACCCGCCGGGAGCATGGCCTGGCTGGAAAACCTCAGCAAGCTTGCACCACTGCGCAAAGCCTTCGAACCGCGGCGTGCTGTTGCTGGTTCTGGCCGGGATTTACCTGTTGAACGCCTATTTCGTCGTCGTGCCGTGGCTTGCCGTTTGAGAGTTCATCGAGGCGCTTCTTCATATGCGTCCGGCAAAGTCATCTAGCCCGCCCCGCGAAGCCAAGACATGGTGTCCACTTAAATTAAGTGGACACCATCGCCTTTGGCGTCAGGGTCAGGAAGGTGTGTTGGCCAGACGCATACGCTTGCGGCCCGTTTTGCTTTGCCTAGACGTGTTTGCCGGACGCTTACGGATCTAGAGCAACAGGCAGCGATCCAAATTGGCCAAATGCGGTCTTCGACGGATTATCAGTAAATGACTGTCGCGCAACTCCTTCTCACTGACTCTTAACTGCTGAACAAACTGATAAGACTCCAGGCTGCCCCTATCGCAAAAATGAAAAGAATGAGTACCAGCGTGAGGATTAGCGGCTCGACGCGCATGAAAGTGACTCCTCAGAAGGGCTAGCAATGCGCGCCTGATCTGCGGCGCAGGTGTTTTTCAAGGCAACGGTTGTCTGTATAGGGAGTGCCCCAGGAAAACTGTTTTTCCAGTGGTAACAGCTTCAAACCCTCAATTAATGCGCTATTCAACTCACAGCATTCTCTATGCCAAAAAATTTAACAGCTTATAATTCCCCGCCAGCGGGGCTGCCTGATTCTGTGGCCAGTTCTCCATCAAAAAAGTTGAAACAGGATGCGGGTAATACAGCCCATTTGTGGGGGATTTCTCTCAATGTGGGTACGGCAATACCACAGGTGCTTGAGCCATTCGCGACCTGCTGATATCGACCTGATGCGGACACTGAAAAAGGAACTGCGGTTGAACGAACAGACATTGTCCGTGCGCCTGGAGCGCGTGGCGGCGCATGTGCCAGCAGGTGCGCGCCTGGCCGATATCGGCTCGGATCACGGCTACCTGCCGGTGGCGTTGATGCGTCGTGGCGCCATCGCGGCGGCGGTGGCCGGCGAGGTGGCCTTGACGCCGTTCCACTCGGCCGAACGCACCGTGCGCGAGAACGACCTGGACCAGCGGATCACCGTGCGCCTGGCCAATGGCCTGGCGGCGATCGAGCCGGGAGACGGGATCACGGCGATCAGCATCTGCGGCATGGGCGGCGAGACGATCCGCGACATCCTCGACAGCGGCAAGGCGCGTCTTAGCGGCCAGGAGCGCCTGATTCTGCAGCCCAACGGCGGCGAGCAGCCACTGCGCCAATGGCTGATGGAAAATGGCTACCGCATCCTCTGTGAGGAACTGCTGCGGGAAAATCGCTTCGACTACGAAATCATTGTCGCCGAGCGCGCCGGGCCGGTGATATACACCGCCGAGGAACTTTACTTCGGCCCGCTGCAGATGCAGGCACGCAGCCCGGCGTTCCTGATCAAGTGGCAGCGCATGCTGCGCGAGAAGCAGAAGACCCTGACCCACTTCGCCCGTGCGCGGCAGGCCGTGCCCGAGGAGAAAGTGCAAGACATCGCCCGGCAGGCCCGGTGGATCACCGAGCTGCTGGCTTGAGTCCGGTCCAGGGTTTGTACAAAAAAGTCGCCGAGCGGCGATCAGTGAAAGCCGAAAAAGAGGCGAGGAATGGCCGGGGTCGCGCTCGACTTTACTGGTTGTAAATGAGCATTCCGATCGGACTCGCGCACGAGCCTGTTTTCAATGCAGCATGAGGGTCGGTTTGAGTTCTGGTTTCGCAGGTTGGCGGAGTATCGCCCGTGTTGCAGGCGGATTGATCCCGTGGCTTCGCACTAGCGACGATAGTAGCGGTCATCGTCCTCGTAGCGGTGCCGCATGGCTCGATCTTGGTGGCGCTCCCAATCACGATGGCGTTCAGCTTCTCGGCGGGCTTGCTCTCTACGCCAATTATCTCTACGCCAGTCGTCTCGGCGCCAATCTTCTCTACGATCGTGCCAACGGCCGTCATGCCAGTATCGGTCGTCATGGGCAAGCAACGGCCCTGGCTGCTTGCCGGCCATACTGGCCAAGGTCGGCCAAGGGTTGCCGGCTGCCTGGACAGGAGCCTGTACGGCTGTGACTTCAGCTGCGAAAACAGGGGTTGAGGTCTTCATCTGTGTTGCTGATGCCGAGCCCACTGCCGCGAACGCGAACAGGCCGAAGAGCACCATCCGTGGGTCATGGAATTTCATGAGAGAAGACAACCTCTGATTGACAATTGGACGTGTGGCCATCTGGCTGCGGGAAGCCTGCGGGTTCGCGCTTACCGAGCGGATGTGCCTATCCACATAGACAGATAAATAGGGAAAAGTTCTAGGGAGCCGCTGCTTAATTAGCCAACGGCCTCAGTGTTCGGCCCCTTTTGAGATTTGCTATCTCGATGTCCGTTCTGGCCGATAGCTACCGGTTGAATCCACAATCCAAAGCGGCCTTTCGCGGAAGGCAGCCAACGGTCAATTTCTGCCTGTGACGACTGACCCGAATTGACCGATTCTGTTGAAAAAGTCGGCCATGGTTTCCACGGCAGAAAAGTACGCGCTTGAGATTGAAATCTTTACTTTGAGCAGAGGGTTCCCGGGCCCAAATTTCGCGTAGCTGCGCGCAAAAAAGGCGTTTTCAGCAGTCAGTACGCGGGCAGTCTGGAAGGACCGACTTTTTCAACACAATCGGCCGATTTCTGCCCCTCACGAGGGGCTGAAAACGACCCTTAGCTGCCCCCTTAGCTGCCTGTCGTTTGTTTCTACAGAGTCAGCGGCAATTCACTGTCAGTGAAGCGCCTCCTCGTCTAAGTAGTTGCTGAGACACTCGATAAAAGCCTGGTGCTTGCGTGTATGGCGCCTGTGGACTGGATAGATTACATGGACTTTCGATCCGAATTGGTCCGGTTCTGGGACTATGTCGGGTAGCACCTGCACCAGTTCACCGCGCCTGAGGTAGGGGGCCACGCTCCACTGCGGACAGAACTGCAAACCCATGCCGGCCAAGAGTGCGGAGAACAGGAAGTCGTAGTTGTCGCTCGCCAAACGAGGTGTTGGCTGCGATATGCGCTGGCGCTCTCCTTCATGTGTCAGCCACCAGTAATGGGGGTTCAACAACGGGTGGCGCAAGATCAACCAGTCATGCTTTGCGAATGTTTCTGGCAGAACCTCAAGTGGCTTGCGTTGCAGATAGCTGGGGCTGGCGCAGAGCAGGATGCGATTTTCTGTCAGCGGCCGCGCAATCATATCGGGCTGGTCGACAGGCCCGTCGCGCACGACAAGGTCGTAGTTGCCTTCGATAAGGTTCACCAATTCATCGGTGAGTTCGACGTCGAGGCGCATGTCGGGATATTGATCGAGAAAGCGACGACATACCACATTGAGAAAGGCTGGGGCAAAGGAGGGGGGAGCAGCCACGCGCAGGATGCCGCACATTTCTTGCTGGAGTTGGTCAATGTCTTCCCGGGCCTGCTGGAGCTGAACCAGCACCTGCCGAGTGCTTGCCAGATAGATCTGCCCGGCCTCTGTCAGAGCAATCCGGCGAGTAGAGCGCTCGAACAGACGTGTTCCCAGCTCTGTCTCAAGGTGGGTCACCGCTCTGGTCAAGGCGGAAGTCGTTTTACCCAAATAGGCGGCCGCACGGGTGAAGCTGCCTTGATCTGCGGTGGCGACAAACATGGTTATTGCGCCCAACTGGTCCATCCACTTTTACCTTTCTGGAAAGTATGTCTTTCGGTCTTCGAGTATTCTTTACATCCGCTGACTTGGCTAGTCTCTCGAACATTCTAATAAAAAGAGTGTAGAGGCAATGAAGAATGTCCTCAGGGCGACTTTAGCAGTGACGATTGCTTTTTCATCAATGGAAAGCATGGCAGCTGTCGAGTTGCTCTTGTACAACGGGAAGGTGTTCACGGCCGAGCCAGGTCAGCCGCTGCAACAAGCCGTCGCGGTAGTCGATGGCCGGATCCTCAAGGTTGGCAGTGATATCGAGATTCTTTCGCTGAAAGAAGCCATGACCCAAGTGGTGGATTTGAAAGGCAAGGTCGTTATGCCTGGCTTCATCGATAGCCACAGCCATGCGATCTTTGGTGGAGTCAAACTCAAGGCGGCCGACCTTGAAGGGCAAATGCTGCCCTTCGACGAGTTAGAGCAGCGTTTGCGCGCATGGCGAGACGATGGCAAGGCGCGGCACGGCGACATACTCAGTGTGGGTGGTTTTCCTTCCACCTACTGGAGTGAAGTGGCTCAATTTGAACAGCGCTTCAATCACGGTGAATGGGCTGATACGCCGATTGCTTTCATAGGCTGGGATTACCACACCGGTTGGGCCAACAAGGCGATGCTCAAGCGAGCAGGTATCGATGCTGAGCGGGTCAAGTCACTCAAGGGTGAAGCAGTGGCAACCATCCGTCACCATGAGGACGGCACCCCCAATGGATTCGTTGCGGATGCTGGATTGTCTGCGGTGATGTCTCAACTTCCTTCTCCCTCCTTTGATCAGTTGATGGCTGCGGGTCGGGCGGCGCGCAATCTTAACCACAGCCTGGGCATTACTGCTCTGATGGACCCCGCGGCCAATGCCATGCCAGGCGATGCGCTATTCGACTTCAAGCCCACTGCACAGACGTTGGGAGTTTTGCCTGTCTACAAGGCATTGTCGGAAAAAGGTGAACTGGAGTTGCGGGTGGCCGCACTGATGGTTGCCAATCCGAAGAGCAAACCTGCGGATCTGGACGTGCTGGATGAGGTCAGAAAGCAGTTTGTTGGCGTCGACAATCTCAGCCTGCCTGGCATCAAGATATTTGCCGACGGTGTCGCCGAGTTTCCTGCTCAAACGGCATCGTTGCTGACCCCCTACAACAACAAAAAAAAAGCTGGAGAGTTGTTGATCGACCCCGCGCATTTCGGTGAGTTGGTCAGCGCCGCCGATGCCCGTGGATGGCTGGTTCATGTACATGCAATTGGCGACCGTGCGGTACGCGAGTCGCTCAATGGGATCGAGCAGGCACGCCACGACAGGCAGAGTGGCGTGACACACTCGATCACCCATTTGCAGATGGTTAATCCCAAAGAGTTCGCCCGCTTTAAACCACTGAACGTGATTGCTTCCATGCAGCTGTACTGGGCCTCCGCAGACGAATTGAGCATTGATTTACTCAAGCCCTACATCAGTGCAATGCAGTTTCAGTTCATGTATCCGGCGCGTTCATTGCTGAAAAATGGCGCGACCATTGCGGGTGCAAGCGACTGGCCGGTCAGTACCCCCAACCCGTGGAAAGCCATTGGGCAGGCAATAAGCCGCAAGGGCCCCAAAGGTGTACTCAACAAGGATGAGGATATCGACCGGGAAACGATGTTCTATGCCTACACCCGCAACGCCGCCAAGGCGATTGGTTTAGATAAAGAGATCGGCTCGGTCACTGCGGGGAAGCAGGCTGACCTGATCATCCTTGATCGCGATGTGTTCAGCGTGCCTGAAGAGCAACTCGCTGACACCCGAGTACTCAAGACCTACTTTTCCGGGCGCGAAGTTTACAGCCAGCCATAACCCTCCGGCGTATGCCTGACCCTGTGTCCTTCTGGACACGGGAACGGCGAAGCCTTGCCTGCCAATAATAATAAACAGGACTCCACCTATGCATCGCATTGCCCTGACGACCCTGGTCGGCTGCTCACTTTTCCCCTTCGCCGCCGGCGCCGTCCCGCTGACTGACAATCTGCAATTGCAACTCAAGCCGCAGGTGGTCAGCGATTACCGCAGCCGCGGACTGTCCATGACGCTGGGCGACCCAGCGGCGCAGTTGGAGGCCACATTAATACACAGTAGCGGTGCTTATGCGGGCGTCTGGACCTCGAACGTCGACTTTGGAATGAGCCTGAAAACGCGCTTGGAACAGGACTTCTACGCCGGCTTCTACAGCCAATTCACTGAAGAAGTCAGCCTTGATGTGGGTTATCTCAAGTACACCTATGCCAAGGAAGGGCAATTCAACATGAGTGAGGTCTACGCACTTCTCAAAGCCTATGGCTTCAAAGCTGGCAGTTATTATTCAAACGACGTAAAGAACTTCGTAGGGAAAGATCAGGACACGCTTTACACCTATTTGGGGTACAGCCATGAAGTCGTGGATCAAGTAGGCCTGGAAGTCCGTTATGGTCGTTTTGACTTCAAGGATGATGTTTTTTTCTCAAACAGTGGCAAGGCTCGCGGTGATTATCACGAATGGGAAGCCAAGCTGACCCGCAGCGCCTTTAGTGTTGACTGGGGGTTAAGCTATATCGACACGGATCTTTCTAAGAGCGAGTGCGCGAGTTACTACGGTTACACCGACGTTTGTACGGCGACCGTCGTTGTCAGCGCCAGTAAGACGTTCTGATCGCCAGCGAGCATCATAAAAATTCTAACTTCTGCTGAAGTTCAAATTTTTTACTCGGCCGAAATCTTAAATTGAATTGGATAATGATATGAGACTAAAACAGGTCGCCCTCGCCATTATGCTCGGCGCTTCTACGGCTTCACATGCCGACACGATTAACCATGCTAATAATCCTACGGAATGGGTAGGTACGCTTTTTAGTGGCTCGGAACAATACTCAAATTTCTATCGCATGGAAGAAATCTTTCCCACCGACAAAGTTTCCAAGTCTGGTAAGCCTGTGGAGTGGCCCGTCGCTGAGGCAATCAAGCTGCCGGAAACCTACAGCTATGAAGGCCGTACGTTTGCCACCAAGGATTTTCTATCGCAGACAGAAAGCTCCGCGCTGCTTGTGATCAAGGACGGTAAGATTCGCTACGAGAACTATTGGTCTACGGGAGGGGAAGATAAGCACTGGCTGTCGATGTCTGTCTCTAAAAGCGTTGTATCCGCTCTATACGGCATTGCCGTTTCTGAAGGAAGCATCGAAAGCATCAATGATCCGGCATCGAAATACCTTCCCGCGCTGAAGGGCTCGGCGTACGACGGTGTGAAGCTCAAGGACATCTTGCAGATGTCATCGGGGGCGCATTGGAACGAAGACTACTCTGACCCAAATAGCGAGATCATGCGACTTGCCCATGCCATGGCGAGTGGTTCCTCTTTCGTAGACTTCGTCGCCTCCATAAAGGGGGAACTTACGCCCGGCACTTTCAATCGCTACTGTTCTGCTGACACACTGGTTCTAGGGCTTGTCCTGGAAGCCGCGACGAAGAAGTCGTTGGCACAATACACTGAGGAGAAATTGTGGGAGCCGCTCGGTGCTACGCAGGATAGTTATTGGATCAAGGACAATGTTGGCCACACGATGGCCTTCGGCGGGTACAACGCCACTGCACGTGACTATGCCCGCTTGGGGGAGCTATTTCGGTTGAAGGGGAGTTTCCAGGGTAAGCAGATTGTGCCGGCAAGTTGGGTTAAAGCCTCCATTACCCCTGACGCCCCGCACCTTATGCCTGGAAAGCGCGCCAACAGCGACAGCACTATGGGATACGGGTATCAATGGTGGATTCCCGAGGGTGATCAACACGACTACTCGGCCATTGGTGTCTATAACCAGTTCATTTACGTGAGTCCCGACTACAACACTGTAATCGTCAAACTGTCAGCCCCTAGAGACTATGGGAATACTGGCGATGAAAGTTCTTGGCGCGAACACGAAACCATCGAGCTTTTCCGCGAAATTGCAAAAAGCATTGACTAACAAGTAACGGCTCCATGTACCAAAGGTCGTTTCCTTTGGTTTTTAGGGCGGGAAACCGCCCTTTTTTTTGGGGCAAAAAAACGCATCAGTTTTCCATGAGCACATACGACTGACCGCTTATGGCCGATTCTGTTGAAAAAGTCCGGCTTGATTTCCACGGAAGAAAAGCACGCGCCTGAGATTGAAATCCTTGCTTTCAGCAGAGGCTTCCAGACTCGGATTTCACGTAGCCGCGTGCAAAAGAGGTGTTTTTACCCATCAGTATTAGAGCATTTTGGGCAAACCGACTTTTTCAACAGAATCGACCCAAAGCGGACATTCTTCAGGTACAACACGCTCATCAATAGCCCAAGAGCGCCTTTCAGTCTGATTGGCTCGATACCGATGCGTTTGCTGGGAACGAGGTTTCGCTGTTTACTGCCGTTTAAGATTTGCCTGAACCAATAGCCGGACGACCGATACACGACGCATTCCATAACGTCATGATTTGCGTCACCGCGTCATCTATCTGTTTGAGGGGCACACCGTCTCGGGCCAGTACCGAAATCCCCAACAGAAAGCTGTCAAACACCGTGGCCAATGCCTCGGGCACGACCGTGGTTGGCAGCTCCCCGGATGCGATAGCGCGTTCGACACACTCCACCATCCTGGCACGGTTCAAGGATCTGGCGTCAGCCAGCGGCTGCGAGATGGCTTTGCTCTCATCCGTGCAGGCACTCAACAGACCCAGCGCCACCAAGCACCCTGCGGGGTGGTCGGGCTCACACTGCATTTTCGCGGAGCGCCGCAGCGTGAGTTCGATCGACTCTCTCGGGGAGAGCGTGGTGTCAAACAGGCTATCGGTCACCCGGCCGTGGGTGTTCAGATAACGTTCCATCACCTCATTGAACAGCGCCTGCTTTGAGCCGAATGCAGCGTAGAAGCTGGGTGCGGTGATGCCGCCGCCGATATTTGCCTTGAGCTGGCTGAGTGATGTTGCGTCATAGCCGTGCTCCCAGAACAAATGCATCGCCTGAGTAATCGCCACGCCACGGTCAAAGGTGCGTGGACGTCCCATCTGTGCCATGTGAACCTCCTTTCGATCAATTAAATACTAATCGATATATAAGTCGTTGACTAGATGGCGGCACATCTCCATATTATACCGATCGGTATATATGTGAGGTGACAAATGACTACAGATGAGCGACAGAGCGGAAAGCTTCCGCTTGGGGCATTACTTGCACTGGCCATGACGGGTTTCCTTTGCATTGTCACCGAGACCTTGCCAGCGGGCTTGCTGCCCGAAATTGGCAGTGGCCTGGGTGTCTCTGCGTCTCTGGCCGGACAGATGGTGACAGTCTATGCGTTGGGGTCGTTGCTGGCGGCAATCCCGCTGACCATTGCCACGCAAAGCTGGCGCCGCAGAACGGTACTGCTGGTGACCATTGTCGGCTTCCTGGCATTCAACTCCCTCACGGCGCTGTCTTCCGATTACTGGCTGACGCTGATTGCACGGTTTTTCGCTGGGGTTTCAGCGGGGCTGGCCTGGAGCCTTATCGCGGGCTATGCACGGCGCATGGTCGCCCCACATATGCAGGGGCGCGCATTGGCGGTGGCGATGGTGGGTACGCCCATCGCGTTGTCGTTGGGTGTGCCGATGGGAACCTGGCTGGGTGGATTCATGGGCTGGCGCATGGCCTTTGGATTGATGTCCGGCATGACCCTGGTATTGATCGTTTGGGTGCTGATCAAAGTGCCGGATTACCCAGGCCAATCATCCTCACAGCGCATGCCGTTACGTCTGGTGTTTTTCACACCAGGCGTCCGCTCGGTATTGGCTGTCGTCTTCACCTGGATGCTGGCCCACAACATTCTTTACACCTATGTCGCGCCCTTCGTTTCCAAGGCTGGGCTGAACAGTGACGTCGATTTGGTATTGCTCACATTTGGTGTCGCGGCGCTTGCCAGCATCTGGCTCACGGGCCGACTGGTTGACCGGCACCTGCGAACAACCGTGCTGGCCAGCCTTGCAACATTCGCAGCGGTTTCGATTTTCATCGGAGTGTTCTCAGGCTCCGCCGCGGCCATTTACGTGGGTGTCTTCATTTGGGGGCTGACCTTTGGTGGCGCGGCCACCCTGCTGCAAACAGCACTCGCCGACGCCGCAGGTAAGGGCTCTGACGTTGCGCTCTCCATGAACGTAGTGGTCTGGAACAGCGCTATTGCCGGCGGTGGACTGCTGGGTGGCGTGTTACTCGGCCAATGGGGAACGAGTGCATTTCCGGGCGTGTTGCTGGCGTTGCTATTGATCAGCCTGGCCATTGCATTTCGGGCACGGGCGCATGGTTTTCCGCAAGGTCAACGGCACACCACCCAGGCGATCCACAGTCATTGATCGGGGGATAGCACGCCTTCGCATGGTCGTAATTTTCAGTCATAACTTGATGGATAAATAAAATGAAAAAGCGCGTTAGATTGGCCCTCGCCGCAGTCGCAATCACCCTGGCTTTGCCATGCTTGGCTCAAGCGGCAGAGTTTCCTGTTTCAGCGGGATTCAAGAGTGAATTCAAAACCATAGACGGCGTCAGGCTCCACTATGTGAAGGGCGGTTCCGGGCCTTTGGTTTACCTGGTCCACGGATTTGGTCAAGCCTGGTATGAGTGGCACAGCTTGATGCCCGAACTCGCGAAGACTCACACCGTAGTTGCGGTGGATTTACCGGGCCTGGGCGAGTCGGAACCGCCCAAGACCAGTTACACCGGCACTGACGTCTCGAAATATCTGTTCGCCCTCGCGACACAGCTAAGCGGCAATCAGCCGTTTGATCTGGTTGCGCATGACATCGGTATCTGGAACACCTATCCAATGGCAGTAACGCACCAAAGCCAGATAAGGAAACTGGTGTATATGGAGGCACCGATTCCCGACAAGCGCATGTACGATTTCCCGGCATTCTCACCACAGGGTGAGTCACTGGTCTGGCATTTCAGCTTCTTTGCCGCTGGCAACCAATTGGCCGAAAAGTTGATCACAGGGCATGAAAAATTTTTCCTCTCGCACTTCATAAAAGAACACGCGACCAACAAGGATGCCTTTACGCCTAAGCTGCTCGATCTTTACGCCAAGTCATACGCCAAGCCCCATACGCTGAACGCGTCGTTCGAATACTACCGAGCGCTTAATCAATCGATCACTGAAAACGTCGAGCTGTCGAAGATTTCCTTGAACATGCCCGTGCTGGCAATCGGCGGTGGAGGGCACGGCGGAATGGGGCAATTTCAAGTGGATCAGATGAAACAGTACGCGACCAATGTACAAGGCCAAGTCTTGCCCAATTGTGGGCACTGGTTGCCGGAGGAGTGCTCCGCTGAATTGAATCCTCTGGTGGTCAAATTCTTGAATAACTGACGGATGCTCTTGATGCGTAAGGTGGCTGCTATTTGAGGCGCGGCAGCCACCGGTGTGAACCGTGGTCGGGGCTTGGCAAATGTCCGCTTTTGGCCGATTGTGTTGAAAAAGTCGGTTCGCCCAAATGCCCTGAATGTTGACTGGTGAAAACGCCATTTTTACCCGCTGCTACGTGAAATCTGAGCCCGAAAGCCTCTGCCAAAAGTAAGGATTTCAATCTCAGACGCGTATTTTTCTGCCGTGGAAACCATGACCGACTTTTTCAACAGAATCGGCCGATTTCTGCCTGTCGATTGATCCGTATGCGTCCGACCAAGTCATCTACCCAGTCTCGCAAAGCCAAGACATGCCGCTGCGCGCCCCAGCGGGAGCAAGCTCCCTCGCCACAGGTGTGAAGTTCACCTGAATATCCTTAACTGACCATTGGGGCAAGCCTGGCTCCCACAGGTCTCGCGCCGGACTTGTCGGGGCGCATTACCTCCCAGTACTAAAGGAGGTGCCAATGAAAGCTAAAGGACCATTCCAGTCTGGCGTCATAGGTTTAGGCTCAATCCCATGATCAAAAGATACCGGCTGCGATGGCCCATCCACCTCTGCATCTTAAAACACTGTTCGCCTGAACACTTGATGCAGCACGTCTCCCGCTGAACTTCGTCAATGATGACAATCAGACCAGCCTCACAGCCTGCGATATGAGTAGAAGACCTCACCTGATTACCGGGTTTCCAGAATAAAAGAGGATTTATCATGAGCAGCACCTTCTTCATTCCATCCGTGAACATGATGGGCATTGGCAGTCTCGCCGAAGCAATGCTCGCAATCCGCAAATATGGTTTCCGTAAAGCCTTGATCGTCACTGATGCAGGCCTGGCCAAGGCCGGCGTGGCCGACAAAGTAGCGAAACTTCTGGCTCAGCAGGACATCAACTCCACCCTGTTTGACGGCGCCAAACCGAATCCGACGGTCAGCAATGTCGAGAAAGGCCTTGAGCTGCTTGGTCGCAGCGACTGTGATTTCATTATTTCCCTGGGCGGCGGTTCACCCCATGACTGCGCCAAGGGCATCGCCCTGTGCGCCGCCAACGGCGGGCACATCAGTGATTACGAAGGCGTGGATCAATCCGCCAAGCCACAGATGCCGTTGATCGCGATCAATACCACCGCTGGCACGGCGAGTGAAATGACCCGTTTCTGCATCATTACCGACGAAGTCCGGCACGTGAAAATGGCCATCGTCGACCGTAACGTCACCCCACTGTTGTCGGTCAACGATCCTTCGCTGATGGCAGGCATGCCCAAAGGCCTGACCGCCGCCACCGGCATGGACGCGCTGACCCACGCTATCGAAGCCTACGTGTCGACTGCGGCAACGCCGATCACCGATGCCTGTGCACTCAAGGCCGTGGAATTGATCTCGGCCAACCTGCGCACTGCCGTTGCCCAGGGTGACGACATGACCGCCCGGGAAAATATGGCCTACGCGCAATTTCTTGCCGGCATGGCCTTCAACAATGCTTCGCTGGGCTATGTCCACGCCATGGCGCACCAACTGGGTGGGTTCTACGACCTGCCTCACGGCGTCTGTAATGCGATCCTGCTGCCCCATGTCGCCAGCTTCAACGCCAGCGTATGCCCGGCCCGGTTTAAAGATATCGCCAACGCAATGGGTGTCGACACCCAGCATCTGGATGCGGAAAAAGGCGCCGCCGCGGCCATCACCGCCATCCGTAAACTGTCTTCGGATGTCGGTATTCCGAGCGGCCTCGCCGAACTGGGCGCCAAGGCCGACGATATCCCGATCCTGGCAAGTAATGCCATGAAGGATGCCTGCGGCTTTACCAATCCGCGTCCTGCCAATCAGGACGAGATCGAGCAGATTTTCCATACCGCGATGTAACCGATGTGATGTGACGCCAGCCAGATCAAAGCCCCCGCCTTCGGTTGAAGTGCGGGGCTTTTTTTTGGTTCTTCACGGGTTACTCGAGCCTGTATCTCATAAATGCGGGGCATCTGTGTCTATCGAAAGTGGTACTGGATGGGTACGGTCCACAGACACTCTTTCATTGATGAGGCAACCATGGATCTAACGGCTATTCCCTTTGGTACGACCGATTGGTCGACTGTCGAACCTGTCCAGTATGTTGGACAGACGGGTACCGCCTATTGGCGAACTTGCCAGTTTGGTTCAACGCGTGTGCGGATGGTTGAATACAGTCCCGGATATCTGGCCGATCACTGGTGCTGGAGAGGTCATATCCTGTTGTGCCTGGAAGGCGAGTTGCACACGGAGCTGGAGGATGGTCGTCAGTTCACGCTCACCGCCGGGATGAGCTATCAGGTGGGCAGCAACGCTGAGGGGCATCGATCTTTCAGCACCACTGGCGCTAAGTTGTTCGTCGTGGATTAACTCTGGGGCGCTTCGTTCGGGACTACGCTAAAGCCATGCGGATCGTCGATCAATTGTGACCCACTGTTCGCGCTGCGTCCGTCCCTGGAGCGCTCAATGCCGTCCATCACCACGCGCCTGGTGGCGCTGTTTGTTCTTTGCCTGACTCTTGAAGTGCCAGCCCAGACCAACGCCTGCCCACCTGGCGAGAAACAAGTGTGCCTGGACGGCTGCATCTGCCTACCGGACCTGGTGCCTGATGGCATCTACCAGATCGCGGGACCTGCCCTGGCGCTGTGGCTGACCCAAGCCCGCGCTGAAGCAGCCAGCGCCGGCATCCAACCCATTCCACCGCGCATCCGGGAGCAACTGCTGCGCTGGTACGACCCCAGCGTTCTCGATACCGCGCGCTACAAAGTGAGCGACAACGGCCAATTCAGCGCCGCCACGGCCATGCTGCAAAACCCCGATGTCGGTGCCGTGACGCTGATCGACATCATCCTCTTCCGGGACGCTCAAACCGCACAACAGGACGTCGCGCTCTGGGCTCACGAATTAAAGCATGTGCAGCAATATCAGGAGTGGGGGGTAGAAGGATTTGCCCAGCGGTATACACAGGATTTCAATGCTGTGGAGGCGCCGGCTTATGCCATACAGGCTGAGGTCAGGCGGTTGGTGCGGGAAGGGAATTACTGAAGAGTACCGACCCCCGCTGCTCGGCCACCAACAGCAATGACTGCGGCACAGGACTTTGCGGGTGCTGCGGCTCCTGCAGGGCGGCCAGCTGAAAACCGGCCATGTCCAGCGCATTGAGCCAACTGGACAAGGAGCGGAAATACCACGGCATGGGTTGCCATTGCCCCTTGAACCCAGTGAAGGTCTCTTCCCGCCAGCCATCCTGATAGTCGCCCGCCGCCACGGTCCACGGATGCAGCGTCTGGATCACCAGCGCGCCGCCCGGGGCGAGCAGGGCGTTCATGGCCGCGAGCAGAGGGATGATGTCCTGGTGCAGCAGCGCGAAGTTGGCGCAGATCAGGTCGTAGTCGCGGCCGATGTCCACCTTCGCTTCCACCAACGCTTCATAGCTCGCCAGATGCACCTGCGCAGAGCCCGCCGCCCGCGCCGCCTCGACCAGCGTCGCATCGCCATCCACACCGACCGCCTCGATGCCTCGTTCAGTCAGCGCGCGCAACAGCCAGCCCTCGCCGCAGCCCAGGTCGAGCACACGCTCGGGCTGGCGGCCCAGCACCGCTAGCAGGATTGCCTGGTCGGTGACCTTGAGGCGGCTTTCGATGGCGCCGGTGCGGATGGCTTCGATCCAGGATTGGGCGTTGTGGTGCCAGCTGTCGAGGAGGGTGGATTCGGGGGCGGGCATATCGGTGACCGGAGTTGTTGGTTGGATAGAAGGATAGGACAAGTGCGGGTGGATCGCAGACGCTTTACTGGCTTCATCCCAGCCTTCAAGTCGACCGTTGATTCACCCGCTGAGTCAGTTCTTCCGCTGACTCCTTGCGTTCGGAGTAGCGGTCAACCAGATCCGGGCGCTCGCGCAGCAGCAACGTGAACTTCACCAGTTCTTCCATGACATCTACCACCCGGTCATAGAGCGAGGACGGTTTCATGCGGTTCCCTTCGTCAAACTCCAGAAAAGCCTTCGGCACGGAAGATTGATTAGGGATCGTGAACATCCGCATCCAGCGTCCCAGCACGCGGAGCTGATTCACCACGTTAAAGGATTGGGAGCCACCGCTGACCTGCATGACGGCGAGCGTTTTCCCTTGGGTCGGGCGAACGGCGCCCAGGGCCAGCGGCACCCAGTCAATCTGGGCCTTGAATACGGCAGACATGGAGCCGTGGCGCTCGGGTGAACACCAGACCTGTCCTTCAGACCATTGCATCAGCTCAAGCAACTCTTGAACTTTCGGGTGATCGCTAGGTGCGTCATCCGGTAGCGGTAGTCCCGATGGATTGAAGATCCGCGTTTCTGCACCGAAGTGTTCGAGCAGACGGGCTGCTTCTTCAACCAGCAACCGACTGAATGACCGTGCGCGGGTCGACCCGTACAACAATAGGATTCGCGGCTTGTGTCGGCTGTCGTCACTTGCAATGGACGAAATCAATGACGCGTCGAGATTAGGCAGTGAGTGGGTCATGGGGGCTCTCGTTACAGTGTGCTGATGCGGTCGAGTTCGCGCTTCAGTGCATCGCGATCAAGTTGGGTGAAGGGCAGGGCGAGGAACGCCCGGCAGCGTGTTTCGATGCGCGCAAGCGTCGAGTGGAATGCAGCGGCGACGACCGTCTCATCACCCTTGACCTCTGATGGATCCTCCAATCCCCAATGGGCTTTCAAAGCCGGCCCGAAGTAGACCGGGCAGGCCTCACCGGCGGCCTTGTCGCAGACGGTGATAACAATGTCCGGCGGGTTGGCCTCGAAGGCGTCGTTACCTTTGCTGCTTAACCCGTCGATCGCAATCCCGGCCTCTTGCAACGTGGTCAGGCTGCGCGGCAGAACCTGTCCTTTGGGGAAGCTGCCGGCGCTGATCGCCTGGAAGCCTTGCGGTGCGAGATGATTGAACATCGCTTCGGACAGAATGCTGCGACAGCTATTGGCGGTACACAGGAACAGAACGCGCATGGCGACTCCTCTTTCCAGACGGGCAGGTGCTAAACGCCCAGGCGCAAGGCCAGGGCAGATAAGGTGATGGGTCAGCAGCAGGCGGCAGCGTTGATAGGACGGTCGCCCATCGCTTTGAGTCGAGCGCTGTTTTCCTCAAGCCAGTCGGCGTTGGCTTCCAGTGTTGTCTCAAGAATGGTGCGAACCCACTTTGGCAGTTCGGGGTTGAGCCGGTAATACACCCACTGACCCTGACGGCGATCTAGAAGCAGGCCACATGCCCGGAGCTGCGCGATGTGGCGGGAGATTTTCGGCTGACTGTCGTCCAGGGCGCAGACCAACTCGCAGACGCATAACTCTCCCTCACGTGTGATCAGCAAGGTGGCCCGTGTGCGAGTTTCGTCGGACAGGCATTTGAATACGGCGGCAGGGTTCAGCATGGAGGTGTCTTCAATACATGTGGTTATCCGAATATACGGTTATCCATATGTAGTGAGCAAACCAAATCAGATCGACGTCAGGAAGACGACCCGCCGGAAGTTTAATTTTTGCACTCCGCCAACACCACTTTGCAGGTATTGGGCGTGCCATCGGATTGGCCGGCATAGCGTATGCAATTATCCAGGGATTTTTTGCGAGCCATGTTCAAGGTGGAGCCCCACGCCAGGCCGCCCTCGCCGGCAGTGGGTAGCGCTTTTGCATAGCAGCTGTCGCCTATGCTTGAAGCTGAGTAGCGAGCTGTCGCAGCTTTTCCTGCACATCCCGCTGTCAGCGCCAGGTTGATGGCGAGCAGGGAGAGCAGGCCCCATGACGAGCATCGGCGCGCTGTTTTTCCGGTCATCCCATCTCCCCTGTATCAAGAGGCTAGAGGCATGTTTGTGGTCGTGCTTCATTCAGATTAGACGATGTTGTGCCTGCCCCGGGGTCGATTTAGCGGAATTAGCGCATCTGGGTCATTCTTGCTGACAGCCGGAGTAAACCGTACGACAGCGCTCGCTGGACGCCATAACCGCGCCTATGGCATCGTCGAAAAAATACGCCATGTAGTAAACAGGATGAGAACAATGGAGGAGGGTGATGAGGTCGGCGCCAATGCGTCGATGGCGACGCTGAAGGCGTTCAATCGTTGCGTGTTGCACCTGGGTCGGCTTGCTCGAGATCGCGGCGCCTCCCAATTTATTGCCGACGGCCTGCAGGCATTCAGCCAACTGGTGCCCTTCGCGTCAGCCTGGTGGGGCGAGATGTCTGCGTCAGGCGTCAATGCGCCTCCCAAAAGCTGGATGCACGGGCGAATCAATCTGCCCGAATCGTTTGCCACCGAATGGCACAAGAGTGCGGGTAACGACAAATTCTCCCATGACACCTTGAGTCGACCCGGTGAGGTGGTGCGCGACAGCGGGTTCACCGATCCCTGCGAGGAGGTGAACGACTTCGCACGGCGCCACGACCTCTACCACGTGATGTGCATCACCTTCGAGTTACCCGAAAGCGGCTTGATGTTCTTCGTCTGTCTCTACCGTGGCGGTGATGCTTGTGCGTTCAATGACAGCGAGGCCGGGTTGTTTTCGGCGTTCTGCGACCATCTGTTGCAGCTGTGGCGGTTCCAGGTGCAGGACATGATTCGCTTCGACACGGGCAACGGGGCGAGTGACTTCGGGGTCGCCCGGATGGACGGCAGTCTGCTGTATGTGGGCGCAAGTCTGTGCGCCGCCATTCAGTGCGAGTTGCCCGGGTGGAGTGGTTCAATGCTTCCCTTTGATGTCATCGCACAACTGCAAAAGGCGCCCTGCGTGATTCGCCTGGGTCGCACTGCAATGACGCTTAGCCCCAACGCCGAGCACGTCATCCTGTCACTCGAAACACTGTCGCGCGGGGCGGTGCTGGCGCCACGCGAGCGTACGGCTGCGATGCTGTTCGCCGCCGGCCACTCCTATAAGGAAATTGCCAAAACCCTTTCTCTGAGTCCGGCCACAGTGCGCACCTATCTGCGCAACTGCTACTTGCAGCTCGGCGTGAAGAGCAAAGTGGAGCTGGGTTCTGTCCTGCGGTCATCGACCTCACCTGCGCAGGCAACGCGCCGCGATTAACCCCCTGTATTTCAACTAATTGCCTTACCCCTCCTCATTTGTGGAGGTCCATCCGACCGCTGCGCTCTATAGGGTATGCCCTGCATATCAGGGGCTTGCGACCGTCCGTTCGGGCCACTTCCAAAACTATAAAAATAGAGGTGAGGCAGTTGAAATTTTCCAGGCTATTTATCGCCGTTGCCGCGACAACGGCATTTTCCTGTGTGGCGCTGGTGGGGTGTCAGACACACGCTTCGACAGGCGCCGACATGGTCATGCGCAACGGCTATGTCTACACCGTCGACGGCAAGAATTCCGTGCAGCAGGCGATCGCGGTCACGGGTGGGAAGATCGTTTATGTCGGCAGTGATGCAGGGGTTTCCTCGTACATCGGCACGCAGACACAGCTGATCGATCTGGCCGGCCGCATGGTGATGCCGGGCTTCATCGATGCGCACATGCATCCGGGAGACGGCGGTCGCGCCATGACGTTGTGCGACCTGAAATACCAGACGATGACCCGCAAGGCTTTCCAGGAAACCATTCAGGCGTGCCTGGATGCCGACAAGGGCAAAGGCCCCGATGTCTGGCTCGAAGTGGGCAGCTGGGACCGCATTGGCATGACCGGACTCGACGGCGACCCCGACAAATCGACACTGGACGCGCTCAAGACCAACCGCCCAATTCAAGTCCGTTCCACCGACTTCCATACGGTGCTGACCAACTCGCGCGGCCTGCAAGTTGCCGGCATCAACAGGCACACGGCCAATCCCGGTGACGGCAAGTACATGCGCGACAACGCCGGCAACCCGAACGGCATCTGCGAAGACGGAGCCGCCGAGGCCATGGCCGCCGTGGTGCCGCCCGCCACCGATGCAGAGAAACTCAATCAGACCCGCGCGGCGCTCGACGCCATGCGCCAGCAAGGCATCACCAGTTTCTTCGATGCCTTGTCGGGGCCGGAAAATGGCAAAGCGTTTACTACCCTGCAGCAGTCGGGTGAGCTGACGGCCCGGGCGTTGCTGGCGATCAAACTGGACCCGGCCGACGCTGCGGCAGACCCGGCGAAAACCATCGCCGAGGCCAAGGCACTGGCCAACACCTACGACCAGGGCGATGCCAAACCTGCGCCGGGTGTGAGCATGCGCCATGTCAAATTGTTCATGGATGGCATCATCAACGCCCCGGCCGATACCGGTGCAATGTTGACGCCATATTTGCGTAATGCCGGTACCGATAAGGCGCCGAAGTGGATGCCGGGCAAAAACCTAGGTGAGCTGTATTTCCCGCCGCAAGTCCTCAATCCGTTGCTGATGCAGGTGGTCCAGGCTGGCCTCGATCCGCACCTGCACGCCACCGGCGAACGCGCGGTGCGTGATGCACTGAACAGTATCGAATACGTGCGCCAGCAACTGCCCGGCAATGGATTCCGTCCGGCCATTGCTCACGCCGAGTCCGTGGACCCTGCCGACTATCGGCGCTTCAAGGCGCTCGACGTGACCGCCACCATGTCCTTCCAGTGGGCCCAGCAGGCGCCGTCCACGGTTGATGGCACCAGCGATCATCTTGGTCCCGAACGTTTTTCCCGCATGGAGCCCTCCGGCAGCATCGCCCGTGCCGGCGGCCGTGTAGCGTATGGCAGCGACTGGCCCGTCGATCCACTCGACGAGTTCCTGGCGCTGAAGATCGGTGTCACCCGCTCAGGCGATCCGCTGAACCCGCACAGCTACGGCCCCAAGTATGCGGGCAGGCTGAATGCCGACCCGGCGCTGTCGCGCACTGAAGTGCTGCGCACCATCACCATGAACGCCGCCGAGCAGCTGAAACTGGACACTGTTGTCGGTTCGGTCGAGGTCGGCAAGTTCGCCGACTTGATCGTACTGGACAAGAACTTCATGCAGGTCCCCGAGGAGGAGTTGGCTCGAAATAACGTGCTGCTGACGGTAGTGGGCGGCCAGGTCGTGTGGGCCAAGGCGCCGTTCGTTGGCCTTGATCCTAAGGCGTTGTCCGAGGCATCCGCCGCCCGCCCAGTCCAATAAAAACAAGAGAGCGTTCCGATGCCGCGATTTATTCCAAACCTGTTGGCCGCAGCCCTGGCTTTTTCTTCGGTGCAAGCCATGGCCGCCGCTGACCTTGTGTTGTTCAACGGCAAGGTGTTCACCGCCGAACCCGGTCAGGGACTGGTCCAGGCAGTGGCCGTGCAAGACGGCAAGATTCTCAAAGTGGGCAGTAATGCCGAGATCAACGCCCTGGCCGACACCCGCACACAACGGATCGATCTGGCGGGCAAGGTGCTGATGCCAGGAATGATTGATACCCACAGTCACCCGGTGGTTGCGGCCTTCGACAGCATGGGGGCCAACCTGCTGGATGAAGTCAAGCCGTTGCCGGAGCTTGAACAGTGGATGATCGAACAGGATCAGGCGGGCATTGCACGTGCCGGTGACGTGATCAGCATCGCCGGGGTCAGTTCGGCGTATTGGGACAAGAGCCGTGAGCTGGGCCAGCGCTTCAATCAGGGACGCTGGGTGGATCAACCGGTGGTCCTCAGCGGGATCGACGGGCACACCGGCTGGGCCAACAACGCCATGCTCAAGCGTCTGAAAATCGACGCGACACTGGTAAAAGGCCTGTCGGAACAGGATCGCAGCTATGTGGGGCACGACGCGGCTTTCACCCCCAATGGTTATTTTGCCGAGTCTCGCTGGGACCAGGTACGCAGCCAGATCCCCGCGCCCAGCGACGAGATCATGTTGAAAGCCGCCCGCGAGGCGGTGAAGGTCAACAATCAATACGGCGTCACCGCCTGGATGGACGCGGCGGCGAATGCCGGCAGTGGCGATTCGCTGTTCGATTTCAAGGCAACCGAGCAGAGTTACGGCGTGCTGCCGCTTTACCGCGAACTGGCAGAGAAGGGCGAGCTCAATGCCCACGTCGCTGCGCTGCTGTTGACCAACCCCAA
Source organism: Pseudomonas sp. ANT_J28 (assembly GCF_008370005.1). Classification (NCBI taxonomy): domain Bacteria; kingdom Pseudomonadati; phylum Pseudomonadota; class Gammaproteobacteria; order Pseudomonadales; family Pseudomonadaceae; genus Pseudomonas; species Pseudomonas sp. ANT_J28. Next base: position 27,906 of record NZ_VOBM01000048.1, on the reverse strand, counting down.
AAGCCGACCGGCCGACCTGGAAGTACTGGCCAAGGTAATGAAGAAATTCGAGGGTGTGCCTAACCTGAGTTTTCCTGGCATCAAGGTATTCGCTGACGGCGTTCTGGAGTTTCCGGGGCAGACGGCAGCGGTCATCGTTCCCTTCAAGAACAGCCATAAAAACGGTCAACTGCTGATTGACCCCGCGCACTTCGGTGAGTTGGTCGTGGCGGCGGAGAAGCGCGACTGGATTGTGCACATGCATGCGGTCGGCGACCGTGCGGTGCGTGAATCACTCAATGGTTTCGCCTACGCGCGCAAACTCAACCCGACACCGGTGGCTCACAGCATCAGCCACCTGCAACTGGTCAACCCGAAAGAGTTTCCGCGCTTCAAGCAGCTTGGCGTGATCGCTTCCATGCAATTGCTGTGGGCCACCGGCGAGAGTTACACCGTCGAGCTCGTCAAACCCTATATCAGCGCGTTTGCCTACGGTTATCAGTATCCCGCCAGGTCCCTGCATAACGCCGGTGCGGTCATCGCCGGTGGCAGTGACTGGCCGGTATCCAGCCCCAATCCATGGAACGCCATCGCTCAGGCCAGTACGCGCAAAGGGCCATTGGGCGTGTTGAATGCCAAGGAAAGCATCGATCGCCAGACCATGTTCTACGCCTATACGCTCAATGCCGCCAAGGCCCTGCGCCTGGAGCAGCAGATTGGTTCGCTGACACCCGGCAAACAGGCCGATCTGATCATTCTCGACCGCGATGTTTTCAAGGTCAGCGATGACGAACTGTTCGACACCAAGGTCCTGAAGACCTTCTTCGCCGGCAAAGAGGTGTACGCGCCCGCGTCCTGACCCTCCCTTCACCCGCACCACGCAAAAGACGCCTGGCTCCTCGTATGACGAGGGGCTCGGCATCGCCATGGCTGAAATAACCCGCACCTCCATAAAAATAAGAGACTTGTATGAACGCACGCTCAGTATTGACCCTTGCCACGCTTGTATTGGCACCCCTGACCACCCAGGCACTGACACTCAACGATGACTTCAGCCTGGACATGACCCTGGGAGTTTTCAGCGACTACCGCACCCGTGGCATTTCGCAAACCCTGGGTGATCCGGCGGCTCAGGCCGGCGCCACGCTGATGCACAGCAGCGGCCTGTACGTGGGCGCCTGGACCTCGAATGTCGACTTCGGCGGCGAGTTCAAGACGCGGCAGGAACTCGAGTATTACGCGGGCTACTACTGGCAGGCGACCGAGGCCATCAGCCTCGATCTGGGGTACATCAAGTACGACTACCCAAAAGAGGGCCAATTCAATCTGAGTGAGGTCTACGCCGTCCTTGACGTTTATGGCGTGAAGCTCGGCGCTTACTACTCAAACGATACGCCGAACTTCTTTGGCGAGGACCAGGACACCCTTTACACCTACCTCAGCTACAAAATCGAATTGCCGGCCGAAATCGGCCTGGACCTGCGCGTGGGTCGCAACGATGTCAAAGACCCGGCTTTCTGGTCCGCCAGCGGCGAAAGCCGTGAGACCTACAGCGAGTGGGAAGCCAAGTTGACCCGTGACTTCGTGGGCGTGACCTGGGGCCTTAGCTACATTGATACCGACCTGTCGAAAAGCGAATGCACGAGCTGGTACGGCTATGGTGATTTGTGTACCGCCACTGTGGTTGCCAGTGCCAGCAAGGCGTTCTAAGCGTTCGAGCCCACACCATAAAAACAAGCGCCTCAAAGGAAAACAGCGTAATGACCAAGGTCAGCGATAGTCAGCAGCGAAGTCCCCTGATCGAGACACGTTCGATCGATTACATCCCCGAGGCCGAGCGGCATGGCAGCCTCTACAGCCAGTTCACCCTGTGGCTCGGCGCCAACCTGCAAATCACGGCGATCGTCACCGGCGCCCTGGCCGTGGTGCTGGGTGGCGATGTGTTCTGGTCACTCATCGGCTTGCTGATCGGCCAGGTACTCGGCGGTGCAGTGGTTGCCCTGCACGCGGCGCAAGGGCCGAAGCTCGGGCTGCCGCAGATGATCTCCAGTCGCGTGCAGTTCGGGGTCTATGGGGCGGCCATCCCGATTGTGCTGGTGTGCCTGATGTACCTCGGTTTCAGCGCCACCGGCGCAGTGCTGTCGGGGCAGGCGATTGCCCAATTGATCCATGTCAGCGACAGCGCCGGCATCCTGATTTTTGCCTCGTGCATCGCGTTTCTGACGATCTTCGGTTACCGGGTCATCCACCTGGTCGGCCGGGTGGCCAGCGTGCTGGGCATCATCGCCTTCGTCTATCTGTTTACCCGGTTGATGACCCTCAACGATATCGGCCTGTTGCTGGAAAACCGTCACTTCGGCTGGAGTACTTTCCTGCTGGCGGTGTCGTTGTCCGCGTCCTGGCAGATCGCTTTTGGCCCTTATGTGGCTGACTACTCACGCTACCTGCCGAGCAAGACTTCGTCGTGGAAGACGTTCGCTGCCGTCGGGCTTGGCACGGTGTTGGGCGCCCTGGCGTCCATGGTGCTGGGGGTGTTCGCCGCGGCGTTGGCCGGTGCGAACTTCCGTGGTCACGAGGTGGCGACCATCGTCGGGTTGGGCAGCACCGGTGTGATGGCGTCCCTGCTGTACTTGAGCGTGGTGTTCGGCAAGGTCACGGTGTCCACGCTCAACGCTTATGGCAGTTTCATGTGCGTGGCCACCATCATCAGTGGTTTCCGCAGTCGTTTCGAGATTTCCGCCCGGCAGCGGATGGTGTTTGTGTTGTTGATCGTCGCGGCGTCCACCACGCTCGCACTGCTGGGGCAGTACTCGTTTCTCAACACCTTCAAGTACTTCATCCTGTTTTTGCTGACCTTCTTCACACCGTGGAGCGCGATCAATCTGGTGGATTACTACTTCATCAACAAAGAGCGCTATGACATCCCGGCATTGTCCGATCCGGCGGGCCGTTATGGTCGCTGGAACATGCGCGGGATCAGCGTGTATATCATCGGTGTATTGATCCAGTTGCCCTTCGTCGATACGCACTTCTACTCAGGGCCGATGGTGGCGCAGCTCGGCGGTGTCGATATTTCCTGGATCGTTGGTCTGGTCGTCCCGGGGATTCTTTATTACGGCCTGGCCAGGACATCAATGCCGGCGGTGGCTCTGAGCGGAGCTGAAAGGCCTTAAGGATTGGGTGAACCCCAAAAGATCGCAGCCTGCACCTGTGAGCTGCCGCAGGCTGCGATCTTTTGATCTACATTTCCCTTTTCCCGCTCATCAAATCAATCCGCAAGGAGACGATCAACATGGACATCCAGGCCCAGCGCGCCGACGCATCCCACCTCGATAAAATCGCCAGCCTCTTCGACGCCTATCGAGGCTTCTACGGCCAGCCGTCGAACCTGCCGCAGTCTCGCGAGTTCATCGCCGAGCGCATTGCCCGGGACGAATCCGCGATCTTCTTCGCCCAGGCCCCCGGCGGCGAGGCGCTGGGTTTCGTCCAGTTGTTCCCGACGTTCTCCTCCATCGACGCGCACCGCACCTGGCTGCTTGGCGACCTCTTCACAACACCCGCCGCCCGAGGGCAAGGGGTCGGCACGTTGCTGATGAACACCGCGCGAGCCTTTGCATTGTTGACCGGTGCCAAAGGCATGCTGCTGGAAACGGCTACGGACAATGTCGGCGCGCAACGGTTGTATGAATCGCTGGGCTATGTGCGCGATACGGGTTACTACACCTACTGCCTGGATTTGAAACAAGGCTGAACCAACCGCTGCCGGTTACATCAACTCGTGCAGGAATGCAGCTTGGGCCTTGGGGCAGGTGAGGATGCGGTAACGCGTGCTACGGGAAACACCGCGGTCTCGAAAGCGCTCATACACCGCCTGGAAAACCTCACGGTTCAATTGCGGGTGCTGATGCTTCAGGTAGCGTTCACAGCACGCGTTGTAGTGTTCAACCGATATGAACGTGTTGAACCAGTAGCGATAGAAGTAACCCAGCAGAAAACCCAGGCTGAAGTCGTGATCCAGCACCGAATGCGCGCAGCATTCGAAATCGATCAGTCGCAGCCTGCCATCGGGGCCAATCAGGATGTTCTTGGGGTGTGGGTCCATGTGCACAAACCCCTCGACCAGCGTCTGTCCAAACAGTTGGAAAATGTCAAACAGCAGCGTTTGCGCCTGATCGGGTTGGGCGATCAGTCGTTCATCGACGCTGCAATGATTGTCGAAGAAACTGACCAGCAAATACTCTTCCTTGAGAAACGGAAAACGTCCAACGTGGCCGAATGCAGCCACTCTGGGCGATGACTCCGACTTGGCGGACACAACGGACAGATTGATGAATTCGTTGGTCAGGTCATGCAGCCCGAACACACGCTTGAGGCCCAGGAAATTCTGCAGCTGCTTTTTCCAGTGGGTCAGGCGGTTGTGTTTCAACACCCATTTGCGCTCACCTTCGAGCAGGAACACGCTGCGGGTTTCCTCGGGAATATCCAGCAAGGCATGTTGATCCGGCTCGGCAAAAAAACGCTGAAGCACCGTCACCAGTTCGTTCTGATCAGACGAATCGAAATGGAACGTGACGCCAGCAATCTTTTGCTGATTCAGAGGCGAAGTAAGGTGTCTGAGGTGACGCATGTAAAGTCCCTGCTAAATGCTTTGCGGTCCATAAAACGCCGACAATCGAGCGCGACGCTTTGTCGTTATCGGCAGGACGCTGCATACCCTTACTCACAGAGTTGATTTTTTACCGCTGGGTTGGCTGCACGTACGCCGTCAAGCGCGACCAGGCTGTGCCTCGCGATGCGGGGTACAGCCTTGTCAATACGAGACGGTCTTCGATTCTATGTAAACCCGAGAAACGACAGGATAACCACGACAATCACAACTACCCCGACGATGTAGATGATGTTGTTCATGAATTCCACCTCTCAACTTGAATGGATTGCGAAACGTGGGCGTTACAAACACAAGGTACTGCACCTTTACTCGCAATTCCATTGCGCAACACACCTAACTCCGTTGCTCATTTGCAACCGCGCGACTCGACTTATAGCCAGGATTCCCAGAGTCGCCCCATCTGCTCCTTGGCTCTCAAAGCGAGCGAGCGGCGCTGCCACTTTTCCAGCTTGATTTCGTTTGACTTGGCCAGGTCAGCCATGAATGCCGCCTGCATCTTTTTGCCAAATCCGGTGCCCAGCACAACGACGTTGACTTCATCGTTGTGCAGGAAGCTGCGCCAGTCGAGGTTGGTAGAGCCGACACTCGACCACACGCCATCGATGACGGCAGTCTTGACGTGGAGTAGCGCATCACGGCGTTCGTACAGCTTGACCTTGGCCTCCAGCAGCTCTCTGTAGTAGGCGCGTCCGGCATGGAACACCAGCCACGAATCGGTGGACTTGAGTCGGTCGAGAATGGCTTTGCTGCGCTCGGCTGACAGAAGTCCGTGTATTCCGTCGAGTTGCACTGGCGCAGAGGGCGCGCCAGCCATGTCCGGCACTATCCTCGGCAAAACCCTGGAGCCAATCACAAATGTCAGGAGCACAACCACGCATAGCACCAGAGCAATGCATGCGCCCTTACATCTGGTTAGAAGATTCATTAGGCCCCCTCTTGGCGAGGACGGTGATAGCGCTCAACAATCCAGGAATTTCGCCGTGCATCCTGTCCCAAAGGGGCGTCTTGCCTGGTACACAAGACGCCTTGGTAGAGGGGGCACCCACGCGGCAAGCTTCAAAAGACAGACCAGTTGAAGGGCAGGCTTTCAGCGCTTGATCAGGGAAATCTTCGTTCCCTCGATGCTGACCCCGGCCATTAACCCTTGCTGGTCGAATATGAACGCGTAGGCATCGTCCTTGAGTGTCGAACTCGACAGATTCTTCGCGACCCCTTCGTCAACCACGACCACGGTTGGCCCCACGCCGACTTCCCAGCCCTTGGTCTCACGAACATAATTCACGGCTTTGTCAGTCATCAGGAACACCGCATAACCGTACGATTGGGCGCCGGCCTGCAGCCCCCATGACCCCGTTACGGAGTTGTAATAACTATCCACTTTTGAGCCCTTCATCAGCACGCCTTCGCCATAGCTGCCACCAAACACAAGGCCGGCCTTGATGATTTTCGGGAAGACCAGCACCGCTTTGGCATTCTGCGAAATGGTTTTGGCAAAGGGTGTGGACTTGTAAAGCGTTTGCAACGCTTGCTTGGAGTCGGCATTCAGGTCCTCGGCGGTTGCCGCACCTGCAGTGTTCAGGAGGCTCGCTGATGCCAATGATGCTGTCGCGAGGAAGATCGATAGGAAGAAGCGCATTGACTGAGTCATTTTCGTACTCCGGTAAGGGAGCAGGGGATGGGAGCAGCAGTCAGCGCCTGCGTCAGACAGGATCCGAACTTACTGAACGTTATCCGACGCACCCTGATGTGTGTGTATGCAAAGCGTCGCTTTTGAATGAACCAGGCCCAAGGGCTTTGATCAGTCGCGATGCCATCAGTTGGTTGGACCACTGCGCAAGGGCCGGGTTCGTCGTCAGAGGCAAAGTGGTCGATGATCCCAAAGAAACGCCAGGCAACGACAGACTCAAACGCCCCATCCCTCCCGCACAGCCCTTCGAATGCCTTCCAGCAGCATCGCAAACGCCGGGTTGTCATTGTTCTCGCGCCAGATCAAATGCAGCTCGCTCTGCACACCTTCGCCCAAATCGATATCGCGAAACACCACGTTCTTGAACACCACGCTGGTGGCGCAGCGAGGCACCAGGGCCAGGCCCATTCCGGCGTTGACCAAGGCCAGGATGGTCAATGATGAACCGAGCCATTGCACGTATTCCGGGGCGACGCGGGCAGAGCGGAGCATGCCGGTCAGCAGTTCGTTGAACGGCGGGTAGGCGGCGTGGGAGTACATCAGGAAAGGCTGCGCATCGAGGTCTTTGACCGACACGGTTTCTGCGCTCGCCAGCCGATGACTGCTCGGCACCGCCAATACAAACGGTTCACGCACCAGGCATTCGGTGGCGTACCCCGGCTCCAGCAAAGGCGCGCGAACAATGCCCAAGTCGATACGACGGGCACGCAGGGCTTCATGCTGCTGGTAGGTGTTCATCTCCGTCAGGTCGATTTTCACATGCGGCTGTTTGAGTCGTGTTTCAGCGATGACCTTGGGCAGGAATTCATACACCGCGCTGCCGACGAAACTGATGTTGACCGAGCCGATGTCGCCCTCGGCAAAACGGCGGGCGGTGACGGCGGCTTGCTGGGCGCGCTCCAGCAGGTTCTGCGCTTCTATGAAGAAGGCGCGGCCGGCGGCGGTCAGGGCGACGCTGCGGGTGGTGCGGGTGAACAGCTCGACACCCAGGTGATGTTCCAGCAGTTGAATCTGTCGGCTGAGGGGCGGTTGAGTCATGTTCAACCGTTCGGCGGCCCGGCGGAAATTCAGTTCGGTCGCCACCGTGGTGAAACAGCGCAGTTGAGTCAGTTCGAACATTGATCTAATCCAGGTATCAATCGAATGCCAGGTTAGATTAGACGGGATCAATGTGCACGTCCATGATCGGCTCGTCCCTAAAAAAACAATGAACGGGAGTCGCCCCTTGAATACCCTCCAGAGTCCGCCGGACCCGAATGTGCTCGCCCGCGCAGCGGCCAAGGTCAAACGCCATGTACTGCCGCTGTTCGTGGTGATGTTCATCGTCAACTACATCGACCGGGTCAACATCATGTTCTTGATTGAAGGCTTTGCCTCGATCGTGCTCTGTGGATTTGTGTGGTTCTGGCTGCAATCCCATCCGCGCGAGGCGAAATGGCTGAGCGCCGAAGAAAAGGACGCACTGGTTGATGCCATCGTGCTGGAACAACAGGCCCGCGAAGCCACACAGACCGTCAAGCCGTCGATGTTCAAGCTGCTGGCCGACAAGCAGATCGCGCTGTTCTGCTTCATCTACTTTTCCATCGCCCTGACCATCTACGGCGTCACGTTCTGGCTGCCGAGCATGATCAAGAAAATGGACAACCTCGGCGACTTCCAGGTGGGCCTGTTCAACTCGATTCCGTGGATCATTTCGATCATCGCGATGTATGCCTTCGCCGCCATGGCCAGCAAATGGAAACACCAGCAAGCCTGGGTGGCCTTGACCCTGGTGATCGCCGCGTTCGGCATGTTCATGTCCACCACCGGTGGGCCGATCTTCGCCTTCGTCGCCATCTGTTTTGCCGCCATTGGTTTCAAGGCCGCCTCGGCATTGTTCTGGCCGATTCCGCAAGGCTATCTGGACGCTCGCATCGCCGCCGCGGTGATCGCCTTGATCAACTCCATCGGCAACCTCGGCGGTTTCGTCGCCCCGACGGCGTTCGGTTTCCTGGAGCAAAAAACCGGCTCCATCGAAGGCGGCCTTTACGGTTTGGCGGCCACGTCACTGGTCGCGGCGGTGGTGATCTTTTTCGCCCGCACGGCACCTCGGGGCGATGCACGCCACTTGCTGACCGGCAAACCTGCCGCCGACGCGGCACCACAAAAATCTATAAGTCACCCAGCTTTGAAACCTGATCCAAAGGGAGCCGCTTCTTGAAAATCAAACGAGTCACCGTCACCCCAATCGCCTTTCGTGATCCGCCGCTGCTCAACGCCAGTGGTATCCATGAACCTTTTGCGCTGCGCTCAATCATCGAGATTGAAAGCGACAACGGCTACATTGGCCTGGGTGAAAGTTACGGCGACGCCCCGGCGCTGTTGATCCAGCAGCAACTGCAAGACCAGTTGATCGGCCTCGACCCATTCAACCTCAATCAACTGCGCCGCATCGTGCAGGCCACGGTGGCGGCGAACAAACCGGCGAGCATTGCCGGTGCGGAACTGGCGCCGGGCTCCCACGCCAGCAAAGCGGTGAGCAATGCGTATTCGGCGTTCGAAGTGGCGTTCCTGGATTTGCAGGCACACTCGTTGAACGTGCCGTTGGTGGATTTGCTGGGCGGGGCGATTCGCGACGAGATTCCGTTCAGCGCCTACTTGTTCTTCAAGTACGCCCAGCATGTCGACTCACCCTACAAACCCGACAGTTGGGGCGAAGCCCTGAACGAAGAGCAAATCGTCGCCCAGGCCCGGCGCATGATCGAGGCCAACGGTTTCAAGAGCATCAAGCTCAAGGCCGGCACGCTGCCACCGGAGCACGAAGTGTCGTGCATCACGGCGCTGAAAAAGGCTTTCCCCGGTTACCCGTTGCGCATTGACCCGAACGGCAACTGGTCGCTGGAAACTTCGATCCGTATGGCCGAACTGTTGGGCGATGACCTGCAATATTACGAAGACCCGACGCCGGGTCTCGACGGCATGTCCGAACTGCACAAGCGCACCGGTCTGCCGCTGGCGACCAACATGGTGGTCACCGACTTCGATGAGTTCCGCCGCAGTATTGCTTTGAACAGCGTGCAGATCGTCCTCGCCGACCACCACTACTGGGGCGGCCTGCGCGACACCCAGGCGCTGGCGAAAATGTGCGACACCTTTGGCCTTGGCGTGTCGATGCATTCCAACTCGCACTTGGGCATCAGCCTGATGGCGATGGCCCATGTCGCCGCAGCGGTACCCAATCTGGATTACGCCTGCGACACGCATTACCCGTGGCAGGAACCGGATGAAGAAGTGATCAAGGGCGGCAAAATACCCATCGTCGAAGGCTGCGTGAAGATCACCCGCGCACCCGGATTGGGCCTGGAACTGGATCACGATCAATTGGGCAAGCTGCATGACCAGTACTTGACTTGCGGCATTCGTCAGCGCGATGACGTGAAACAGATGCAGCGTTACAAGCCGGAGTGGAAGGCGGTCAAACCGCGTTTTTGAGTTCAGTCAGCAAACGCTCGATCTGCGCCAGCTCCCAGGTGCTGAGCAAGCTGACCGGGTCCGTGCCGTAACGTTGCCAACTGTCGAGCACGCCTTCGCGACCGTCCGGGCTTTGGCAGCGTTGGCAGTGGCGCAAGTGATTGCCGTCGAAGTCGAGGGTCAGACGCCAGCCCTCGATATCGACTTGTAACTGGCCTGGTTCGGGTTGTTCGTCGAGGCGCTTCAGAAGCCGAACTTCCAGCGCGGCGTCGCGCAATTGCTGGTAAACCTCGCGGGCGGTCAGGGGCGGCACTGATGTCTCCGGTGAAGTCGTGGCAAGCGTAGATTCGGGGTGCACAGGATAGACGATCATGGTGAAATCTCCGCGAGCTTGTGCTGTGAACACCTACTGATCTGGAACCCTACATGAAGAAAGTCGCCGTACTCACCTTCGCCCTGGTGCTCAATGCAGGATTACTCAGCATGCAAGCTCAAGCGGCCGGCGATGCTGAAGCGGGTGCGACACTGTTCAAGCGGATATGCGGCGGCTGCCATCAGGTCGGGGAGTCGGCGCGCGGTTCATTCGGGCCGCAGCTCAATGGTATTTTTGGACGCCCTTCGGGCAGCACCACAGATTATCAATATTCCGATGCGATGAAATCAGCCGGCATTGTCTGGACCCGCGAAACGCTGACCGCGTACCTCGAAGCTCCAAAAAAAGTGGTACCTGGCACCCGCATGATTTTCTGGGGGCTCAGCGATCCGGAAAAGATCGAAAACCTCTTGGCGTACCTTCAGACGTTTCAGCCGCAATAGGGTTTTATGACGTTCGAAAGGCATTCGCTCGGCTCGGAACACCCGGTGGTTACGATCTGAATTACAATCCCCCCCTTTTGACGGAGGGGAGCCGTTAATGGATGTTTTCGCGCTTCTGTATGACTACCTGATCAAGTGGGTGATCGAGCCTGTTGCAGACGAGTTTCTTGGCATTTTCGATCTGAACGGCCGCTTCAGCGTCGTGTTTCTCTGCTTGTCCTACAGCATCGCCTATAGCCTGTACCGATTCAGAAAATATCGTGGACTGACCGACGCACGTTCTTTCTGGCAGTTCATCGGCGGGCACCGGGTTCATTTTCATCCCTCGGCGTTGCTGGATTACCGGTACTACTTCGTGCGGGCCATCCTGAAGGTCGCGCTGGTGCTGCCCATTGTTGGCCTGGTTGACCCGTACGTCCTGCGCTCCGGTGACTACATTTCGTTTTTCAACAATCTTTGGGGCGCGCGCGTGCAGGTGGGGGAGAACCTCTCACTTTCCTTGCTCTACGGGCTGGGCGTGTTTCTGGTGCAAGACTTTATCCATTACTGGGCCCATCGCGCCTTTCATTCCCGGCATCTATGGGCGTTCCACAAAGTCCATCATTCCGCGCCCGTCCTGGTGCCGGCGACGGCAAGCCGGATTCACTTTGTGGAAAAAATCGTCGAAAAACTGACTGACACCGTCTGCCTCGGCGCCTTTGCCGGTGTCTTTTGGTACGCCTGTGGCGGGGAGATCAGCCGGTACACCTTGTTCGGCGTGACCTATATGGTCTTGATCCTTAATGCATTGGCGGCCAATCTGCGTCACAGCCATGTCTGGCTTTCATTCGGGCCCATGGTCGAGCATGTGCTGAACAGCCCGGCACAGCACCAGATTCATCACAGTGACGCGCCCCGACACTTCAACAAGAATTTTGGTATCAACCTGTCACTCTGGGATTGGATGTTCGGTACGCTCTACGTCACGCACTCGACGCCCGAGCCTATTCAGTTCGGCACCGGCAAAAAGGATCACGACCGTTACCTGACGCTCTATAGCCTGATCGTCATGCCCTTTGTGGACATCGCCCGCAAGATCCCCGCCAGGCGTGCCATGGAATGGCCGTCGCGTCTCGCAGAAAAACTCCCTTTGACACTCTTCCGCCGACGTTGGCGCTGAATGCCGGGGCGACGTTAAACCAGTGGTCGGGATGGGAGCGTGTAAAGCTCCAATCCCGCCGGTTCTATTGTTGGCCAACCGGCAAGGGTGGGGTTCGAGGCGGGATCAGTCGTTTTGACCCGATCGATTCGAACGCCGAAGCCAGGCGCAGCAGCGTCGAATCGTCATAAGCACGACCGGCAAATGTCAGCCCCACGGGCATGCCAATGTCCGGCATGACGCCCATCGGCACAGTGACCGTGGGAACGCCCAGGTGCCGGATGGCGAGGTTGCCGTTGGCGACCCAGATGCCGTTGCTCCACGCGATATCCGCAGACTTCGGATCGACATCGGCATTCGCCGGACCCACGTCGGCGACCGTCGGGAATAGCACCGCATCGAGCCCCAGCCGATCCATCCAGTCCTCAAGATCGATTCGACGCGTTTGTTCAAGTCCGCGCAGTCCGTCAGGAACGGTGGTGATCTGGTCCCACGGTGTGATGCCGCGCTCGGCCATCTTCACGTACTCGTCCATGCCTGCGGCAAGGTCGTCCTCCCGGTTGGGGAGCGTGCCCGGGTCGTGGGGGAAAATCAGCGGTCCGTCGACATCGGCCAAGCGGTTCAACTTGGGATCGCCATTGGCCCGCAGAAAATCATCGAACGCCCAGGCCGACAGGTCCCACAACTCATGATGCAGGAATTCTTTGGACACCAGGCCCCGCGTAAATACGGTCGGCGCACCCGGGCGATCGCCCTCGCAATTAGAGACCAGCGGGAAATCGACTTCGATGACTTCGGCGCCAGCGGCTTCTAGTGCTTTGCGTGCCTCTTCCCAGAGCCCGATCACGGAAGGACGGGTGATGATTCGCTGTCCCGTCGGACCACCGATGCCAGGCGCATCGCTCGTGCCCGCATCCGGATCCGCGTTGATGTACATACGGGGCACGCCGAAACGCTTTGCTGCCAGTGCATCGGACTTCACGGCCAACTCGGCATAGGAAGCGGGACGCACCGAAGCGACACTCGGAATCGGCACCCAGGGTTGCATCCGCCACAGATCGCCACGGGTGTCGGGATCATCCGCCACCACCACGTCGAGCACCTCGAGCAGGTCGGCCATGGTTCTGGCAAACGGCACGACAACGTCCATCGTCGGCGTCAACGGCCAGTTGCCGCGCACCGAGATCACCCCGCGCGAAGGCGTGTAGGCACACAAACCATTGTTCGATGCAGGGCCGCGTCCGCTCGACCAAGTTTCTTCCGCGAGACCGAATGCCGCGAAACTGGCGGCGGTTGCCGTACCGGCGCCGTTCGATGAACCCGAGGCGAAGGGGGCGGTGACATAGTCAGCGTTGTAGGGGCTTTCCGCACGACCGTAGACCCCGCGCTGCATGCCGCCGTTTGCCATCGGCGGCATATTGGTCTTGCCCAGGCAGATCGCGCCAGCAGCGCGAAGCCGTTCGATCGTGAATGCATCGCGATAAGCAATCAGGTTCGCGAAGGCGGGACTGCCGGAGGCGGCAGTGAGCCCTTTCACCAGGTAACTGTCCTTGGCCGTATAGGGAATGCCATCGAGCGGACCCAGCGTCTCGCCCTTGGCCCGACGGGCATCGGACGCCTGCGCTTCGTTCAGTGCCTCGGGGTTTCGAACCACCACCGCGTTGAGGGCGGTGGGCGTGTCAGGTCCGTCGTAGGCATCGATCCTGGCGAGATAGGCCTGGACCAGCTCAACCGCAGTGGTTTGGCCAGATTCGAGCGCAGCACGCAGTTCGGCAATGGAAACTTCGGTGACCTCGATCATGCTGTTACCACCGTCTGCTGACGGGCGACGCGATGAATGTTTCCATCACGCTGAATGTTGGGCTCAGGGACATCACTAATCTCAAAATGGGTATTCATCGGTGTTCTCGTTGCGCTGCTTTACGCGCTCTATTTAACACCAAGCCGGGAGCAGAGGCATCGCCCAAGGCGATGCAACGTCTTCAGCCTTTGCTGGCCGCAAGGTAAGCGCCAAGGCGTTGTCCCATTTGCTCGCCCAAGGCTTGCAGGCCACTCAAGGGACGGACCATCACCTCAAACTCAACGATTTTTCCTTGTTCGTTGAACCGGATCATGTCGATGCCCTTTAACGCTTTCCCGTCGACGTTGGCGCTGAACTCCAGGACGACGTTCAGCCCATCTGCGGTGGACAGTTCCCGGTGGTAGACAAAATCCTCAAATACCTCGATGACCGTGTTGAGAATCATCGATACCACGGCTGCACCCGGGTAAGGCGTGTGAGCCATCGGGGAGCGGAATATCGCCTGAGGGTCCAACAAACCGGGCAAGGCGCTCAAGTCACCCTTGCTGATCATGTCGTGCCACTGGTTCAGGGATTCAGCGGCTTTGGGATGCAGTTTCAGTTCAGACATTTTCAACTCCTGTATTTTTGTTGGTTGGCAAACGCTTCAGTGTTGCACATGCAGTGTTTCACGATCGCTCAGCGACACAGTTCCCCGGTGGCGCGTATCAGTGCCTGACCATGCAGACTGTCCTTGATCAGGCCGGATCGTGCCGTGGCCAGCCAGTTCTCGCATTCCGGGTCATTGCGATAGGGCGCGAAGTCAGCGTATTGCTGCAACAGGCGGTTTTGCAGCACATCGAGCTGTGGCCGGATTTGATTGGCGAGGTCTGGCCGCGGCGTGTCCGGCGCCTTGCCAGCCGCTCGCCATTGAGCCACCAGCCCGTACTGCACCAGCTTGTTGGCTTCAATCTGGGCGGCGATCAATTCAGCGAACTCGTCGGGGTCCAGTGTGCGGTCAACGGCCAGCTTCCTGGCGTTGGCGACGACTTGCGCTTCCCGGGCACTGTCCTGGATCGATTTGCCACTGTCCCACTTGGTCAGCGCCACAAGATCAGCAATGCTCAGACGTTCGTTCAACGTTACCAGCAGCGGTTGCAAGCTATCCGGCGCCGGGGAGGGCGCGCTGGCCTGTGCGCTGCTGGCGAGTAAACCGAGGACGGCGCAGATCAGCAATTGCGGTAAATGTGGGGAACGGGGCATCGGCAAACCTCATCGGGTACGGGACTTACAATCAGGTGTTAAGTATCACAGGTGCGGCGGAGGCATTAAGCAGGGATCGATTTATTTTGTGCACGAAAAAGCCCGGCTTGTCAGGCCGGGCTTTTCGTTGAGTGCTTCGGTAAAGCTATTCATTTATGCGGCGCGGTTTTCGATCAGACGATCCGAACCACCTTCTGCCACGCGGTTTTCGATCAGACGATCCGAACCACCTTCAGCCACACGGTTTTCGATCAGACGATCCGAACCACCCTCAGCCACACGACTTTCAATCAGACGATCCGAGCCGCCTTCAGCGACAACCGGGTGAGCAGAGGTAGCGGCGAAAGCGTTAACTGCAAAAACCGAGAAAGCGATGCTGAGGAGGATTTGGCGTTTCATGATGGTGTGCTCCGGGGTGTAGTTGTTGGGTATGGCGCTGATGTTACGCCGCGGATTTTTTATGAGAACTTCATTGAGTTGATGGTGACTATCGACGCCGGCAATGATCCTCCTGTCGTCGGCTCTGCCGCTCAGCCAGAACCGCAGGGGTATGCTGGACCTCTTGAACTGTCGAGGCTCTCCACGTCCGCAAGGATTTCCTGCGAGGTTCCCTGCTCTGGTCGAGAGGATAAATCGATGCACGACTATTACGATTTGGGCACCTACAGCCGCCCGGTGACGACCCACTCGTCCCAGGCCCAGCGCTGGTTCGATCGTGGCTTGGTATGGTGCTACGGCTACAACCACGACGAATCCATACGCTGTTTCCAAAAGGCGATCGAACACGACCGCGATTGCGCGATGGCCTACTGGGGCATCGCCTACGCTTCGGGCCCCAACTACAACCAGCGTTGGGATGCCTTCATCGAACAGGAGTTGAAAGAGGCCGTGGCCCAGGCCCGACTGGCGACGCAAACCGCGCTGGGACATATCGACGGCGCAACACCGGTGGAACAGGCGCTGATCCGGGCGCTGGAGCAACGCTACCAGGCCGATCAGGCCTCCAGCCTCGACCAACTCTTCGCCTGGAACGATGCCTATGCGGCGTCCATGCGCGATGTCTACAAAGCCTTTCCCGAAGATCCCGATGTCGTTGCGCTGTTTGCCGAAGCGTTGATCGACCGCACACCCTGGCAATTGTGGGATCTGAAAACCGGTAAACCGGCGCCGGGCGCCGACACGCTTGAAACGGTAGACGTGCTGGAACGGGCGCTACGGCGGATGGCGCAGCACGGCGATGCGCCGCACCCCGGCGTGCTGCACATGTACGTCCACACCCTGGAAATGTCGCCCTACCCGGAGCGGGCGTTGTGAGCCGGCGATGTCCTGCGTGACCTGGTGCCGGATGCGGGATATTTGCGCCATATGCCGTCGCACATCGACGTGCTCTGCGGTGACTACCGTGGGGCCATGGTCACCAATAGCCGGGCGATTCTGGCCGACAGCAAATACCTGGAACAGGAAGGGCCGCTCAACTTCTACACCTTGTATCGATGCCACAACTACCACTTCAAACTCTATTCGGCGATGTTCCTCGGGCAATACCAACCGGCCCTGGAAGCCGCCGATCAACTGATGTCAACCATCAGGGAAGAACTGCTGCGCGTGGAGCAACCGCCCATGGCCGACTGGCTGGAGGGCTTCGTGTCGATGAAGGTCCACGTGCAGATACGCTTCGGCAAATGGCAGGACATCCTCGCCACCCCGCTGCCGAACGACCAGGCGCTGTACTGCGTGACCACGGCGATGCTGCATTACGCCAGAGGCGTGGCGCATGCGGCCACCGGGTATATCGCCGCCGCAGAAGCCGAACAGCGACTACTCCTCGAAGCCTGGACCCGAGTGCCGGACACACGCTACCTGTTCAACAATAAATGCACCGACATTCTGGCGGTTGCCGCAGGCATGCTGAGCGGGGAAATCGAGTACCGTAAAGGCAATTACGACGACGCCTTCGCCCACTTGCGCCAGGCGCTGTCACTGGACGACAACCTGCCTTACGACGAGCCATGGGGCTGGATGCAACCGGTCAGACATGCGTTGGGCGCGTTGCTTTTGGAGCAGGGCAGGGTAGAAGAAGCGCTGCAGGCCTATCGAGCCGATCTGGGACTGGACAACACCCTCAGCCGTGCGTCCTGGCATCTGGACAATGTGTGGAGCTTGCACGGCTATGCGGAATGCCTGAGACGACTGGACTGGATGCCGAAGCTGCGCAATCGACCGGCCCCCTTAAGGTTAGTTAACTCAATCCAGCACCGGGCGCAGGAAAGAGCGTTCATAATTCAGGATAACTCTTCTCTGGGAAGCCTCCGCCACCAATCTGATGCATTCCTTGTCCCGCTCGCCTTTTTTGCGATAGTGAACGTGATGGCACCATGTAAGGATGCGTGCCGCCACCTTCGACACCCGCCTGCGATAGCAGCGTATCCCACTGGATGCGCACGCAATGGTTTTGAAAGGCTTCGAGGGCATCTGCGGCCTGCGCGGTTGAGTTCACTGACAGCTAGCCACTTGGTAGCCGATCGACGAGGAAATCCACTAAAGTCTTCACCCTTCGGATCGGCGTGCCGACGGTAGTGACCCAATGAAGCGACTAAATTTTGTGATGGATCTCCAGTATCCTGAACGTCACTTTTCCACCCTCGCTGGGATAGCCGGTGTTGTCCTGCACATACGCACCGGCTTTGAAATACAGTGGTTTGGTCTTCCAGCTCGGGTCGATGGTGGTTCTCCAGTTGTATCCTGCTGCGCTGATGCCCAGCGCGCCCTTCGGGCTGAGGTGGATCTGGTAGGAAAAGTCGCGGTTGAGCGGCACACCCGTCGCAATGGTAATGACCTGGCCTTCTTCATCGTCGGGACGCATGCGCACCTTGGCGACAATGTTTCCCGTCGAAGTCGACGTTTTGTACTGGTACTCCAGCTTCACCATGGGGCTGTTGCTGTCCTTGTTGTGAATCTGGCCAATCACGATCTTGCCGGTGCTCGGAACCTGATTGACGGCCAGACTCGCGCGCAGGGTGTTATCCGCCGCTGAATACTGCCAGTTGCGCAGCGTTCCATCGCTATAGGTTTCCCGCAACTCGCTACGCGGGTAAATAGCGTTGGCCGTCCTGGAACCGGTCACAGGTGCCCAGAAGGAAAGGGTAGCGGCTTCAGAACTGAAATACTGGTCCTTGAACCCTTGCGCCAGTCGAGGCGTTTCTATGGTGGCCGGTGGGCTGCCTTCAGGGATGCTTAAATTCCAGGTGGCGAGGTCGATCATGTCAAGAATCCTGTATGCGGAGAATGTTGCGGCCACAGTTGCGCTCGAACCTGCGCTATTGAGCTGTGTCAGTTGGGTCTGCTGATTAGGAAATTCGTATGGCGGTAGATTGACGTCAAATGTTCGTCGATGGAGTTATTGCAGGCTTTGTGCCCACGGGCGTTACCGTTAGTCGGCTATTTTGGAAGTTGACGGAACTATTGTGGGTTGGCTTGCGGCAGCGAAGGAACCAAACCATCAGCGGTGGACCGGTCGGCCAGGACGAGTGCATGCACTGGACGAAGAACACGCGCAGAATCTGGTTCTGAATAACCGGCGCGCCGCGTCATAAAGACAGGAGACCGCTCATGAGCGACCGAAGCAATTTTGCGCTGTTGAGCTTTGATCCGGCGTTTGCGTCGTTGCGCGATGGCCTTTCGGTCGCTCAGCAGATTGACGACACACTCTGGGTGGCGAACGACGAAACCACGAGCCTGGAACGCCTGAAAATCCAGAATGCTACGCCCGGCGGCGGCGTAAGGTGCGACGAGCACCAATCATTTCCACTCCTGGAATATCTGGATTTGCCCCTACCGAAACAAGACGCCGAGATCGATATCGAGGGCTTGGCCTATGTCCATGACAGTGGTTACCTCTGGGTGGTGGGCTCCCATAGCCTGAAGCGCAAGAAGGCCGAGGCCGGCACTTCTGCACAGAAGAATATCAAGCGCCTGTCGACGGTAGAGGCGGACGGCAATCGCTTTCTGCTGGCCCGCATCCCTGTGGTGCAGAACGACAGCTATGTACTCGCCAGGAAAGTGGATGCCGATGGACGTACGGCGGCGCGGTTGCAGGGCAACGAAGTCGGTAACGACCTGACCGCGGCGATTGCTGAAGATCCTCAGCTACGCGACTTCCTGCGTATCCCGGGTAAGGACAACGGCTTCGATATCGAAGGGTTGGTGGCGATCGGCTCGCGCCTTCTGCTGGGGCTGCGTGGACCGGTTCTACGCGGCTGGGCCGTGTTGTTGGAGATCGAACCCGAGTTGAATGACGCCTCGTCTGACACGCTGGTGCTGAAGAAGATCGGTCCGGATGGGCGCCGCTACCGTAAGCACTTCTTCGCGCTCAATGGCCTGGGCTTGCGTGACCTGTGCACCCGCGGTGACGATCTGCTGATCCTGGCGGGCCCCACCATGGAGCAGGACGGTCCGGTAACGGTCTTCCGCTGGCGCGGCGGTTTCGCGTCCGACGAGGAACGCGTGGTCTTCACCGATCAATTGGAGAAGGTGCTGGAGGTGCCTTTCGGGCAAGGCAACGATCACGCTGAGGGCATGTGTCTGTTCCAATCGGGCGAGCAGCTTGGGGAGGCTCTGCTGATCGTCTACGACTCTGCGGCGGAGAGTCGTAAACACGGCGATACGGATGTGGAAGGGGACCTGTTCATCCTGGATTAGCCACGCACATCGACATCAACGCGGCCTGTAGATCAGTTTGCCTGGGCTGCTGGTCGCCACCTTCGGACTTGCCGCACTGACCCAGCAGTTCGAGTCGGTCTTCATCGCGGTGAAATGGCTCGGCGTTGCCTTTATCCTGTTCATCGCCTGGAACTTATGGTCAAAGAACACCGAACAAATGCAGGCACCTCCAAAGCGCTCAGCAGGCGCGGGCCTTCTCGCCGGAGCCGTGCTGACTCTGAGTAATCCAAGAAAGAGAGGCTACTTGATCTGAAACAGGCGTGAAATCGTGACCAACGCTTTCTCCCCGTCAGCCTCATAGAGGCCAAACAAGGACGCTTGGTCGGTGAGGCGATGCAGGCGGAAATAGTTATAGAAGGCTTGACCCAGGCGCTGCTTCTCGAACATTCCCTGGTTCCAAAGGCCGAAGAATTCGTTATAGGCGGCCTCCTCGATTTCCAGCCCCGGTGTGCTGTCCATTTGAACCTCACTTGATGGTGAACTCTGGCGGGTCCTGCCAAACCGCCAATGGGTGGTGCTTGGGTGGAGGCAACCTACCGACTATGAGCGACGGCTGCTAGTTGCTCGGTATCTACGCGAACAAAAATGGAGTCTCCGATAGCCACAAGATCCTTGGGCCGTTGGATGGGCAGCCAGTCCTTCAGGTTGGAGACGCGCAACGATGGTAGTCGCCGCCCCCATCCTGGTTGGCATCAAGATCGGACTCTCGCGATACGCGAAAGTACGCGCTGCGCGAACCGTGGGGTGAGGGCTTCACTCAGTCATCGGGTCTGCCGCTTCCAGGTTACCCAGCAGCCACTGACTGAAGCTTCGCGCCAGCGCATTGTTCTCACTGTCACGGTGGATCAGCATGGCCCAGTTCGGACCGCGAATGGTTTGCTCCACCAAGGGTTGCAACAATCCTTGGGCGCGCGCCTGCCGACTCAATAACTGGCTGACCAGGGCGATACCGAGCCCCGCGCACGCGGCGTCCAGCAGCAGGCCGGGGTCGGAGAAATTCAGCCCCTGATCTTTCTGGCCGACATCGATGCCAGCCTCCACCGCCCAGTGACTCCAATCCATTTCCCGCTCGCCGTGAAGGGTTGTGCGCTGTTCGCGTGGCAGCGCCAACAGGTTCGGGTGACACGCCGGATAGAGGCGGTCGGCGTGCAGCACCTTGAAGCTGCACTCGGCTTGGGAACTGATGTCATCGCGCACTGCGAGGTCGATGGTCTGGGTGGTCATGTCCGGGAGTTCATCGGTACTGAAAATCCACAGATCAACATCCGGATGCTCGCGGCGAAAATCCCCCAAGCGTGGCAGCAGCCAGTGACGGGCGAGTGCCGGGGTGGTGTTGAGGACCAGTTGGTTGGGTTTCTGGTACTGCCCAAGGCGGCGAATGCCGACGGCCAGTTGTTGCAGCAACGCTTGGGTGGTGCTGAGCAGGTCGTGACCGGCATCGGTCAGGCTGACGCTGCGTCCACTGCGAAAGAACAAGGGTTGTTCAAGGTATGCCTCAAGGCTACGGATCTGCTGACTGATCGCCGATTGGGTGAGGTGCAACTCTGCGGCCGCCTTGTGGAAACTGCCCAGCCGGGCGGCGGCTTCAAAGCCGCGAAGGGTGAACTGTTGCTGAAACTTCGCCCGTACATCCGCAAGTTCCAGTCGCAGCCGGTCACCGACCTGGTGAACGGCAACCTGTGCCTGTCGCTCGGCTACCCCACCTCCAATGCCAACGCACGTCCGAGCGTCGATGCGACCACGCGCAACAACCCGGATATTTACCTCGATGAGGTCACTTACGCACGGCTGATTCCGGGCAAGGACATCCCCCAGTCCGATATGCGGGCGCGCATGCGCACCTGGACCAAGTTCAAGACTGCCACCGCGAAATGACTTCATCAGGCGACGATAAATATGAGTCAGGCCTTGACCCAGCGGTGACGGCTCCAGCTGCTCAAAGTATCGACGGCAAAAACCAGCAACAGCATGGCCAGTATCACGGTGCTGGCTTGAGCCTCCTGGAACAGGCTGAGGCTGACATAGAGCATTTGCCCCAAACCACCGGCGCCGACGAAGCCGAGCACACTGGCCATGCGGATATTGTTTTCCCAGCGGTACAAGATGTAGGCCAGTAACTGTGGCAACAGGTTGGGCAGTGATCCGTAACAGAACGCCCATACGGCATTGCCGCCCTGCAAGCGGATGGCTTCGGCCGGTTCTGGCGGGGTGTTTTCCAGCGCTTCGGCGAACAGCCGGCCGAGCACGCCGGTGGTGTGCAAGGCCAAGGCCAGGGTGCCGGCATTGGGGCCGAGCCCGGCGGCCAGGACCATCAGCGCAGCCCACACCAGTTCCGGAACCGCGCGCAAGGCGTTGAGCACAAGACGCGAAGCGCTCTGCAAAGGCCAGCCGAAGCGCCCGGCCGCGGGCAATGCCAACAGCAGACCCACTACCGCCGCGAGCAGGGTGCCAAGGGCGGACATGGCGATGGTTTCCAGAGCGCCGTGGCCGATGGCTTGCAGATGGCCCGCGCTCAGGTCCGGGCTGAGAAAACGCTGCGCATAAGCGCCCATCTGCTTCAGGTTACCGCTGCCACCCAGTTCGCCGAGGTCGATGCCCAGGAAGATGAACGAGGCGATCACCGCTGCGCCGATACACAGGAGCAGCACCAGGTTGATCAGGCGATTCATGCCAGCCTCCAGCGCAGCAGGCGGCTGAGATGATCGGCGAGCAGTACCAGGACGAGAAATGTCAGTAACAAGCTGGCCACTTCACCGCCGGCGAACATGCGTAGCGACAAATCCATTTGCTGGCCCAGACCGCCGGCACCGACGAAGCCCATCACTACCGAGGCGCGGATGGCGCATTCCCAGCGGTACACCGTGTACGACAGCAGCTCCGCAGCGACATTGGGCAGGATTCCGTAGAAAAAGGCTGCGAGCCGACCGCTGCCAGCCTGCAATAGCGCGTGGGCCGGGCGCTGATCGACCGACTCGAAAATTTCCGCGTAGACCTTGCCCAACATCCCGCTGTAGGTAATGGCAATGGCCAGCACCCCGGCCGTCGGGCCCAGTCCGACGGCGCGCACGAACAAAAGCGCCCAGACGATTTCCGGCACGCTGCGCAGGAAGATCAGTAAGCCGCGTACCGGCCAACGCAGCAGTTGGCCCCAATAGCCTGGGTGGCCGGCACGGGAGGCGGCAGACAGCGACAGAGCCCGACTGGCCAGCAGGCTGGCGGGGACGGCCAACAACAACGCCAGGGCCATGCCCGCCGTGGCGATGGCCAGGGTCTGCAGGGTGGCCTGCAATAACAGCTCAATGAATTCCTCGCCATGGGCCGGTGGCCAGAAGGCTGAGACAAACCGGCCCATCTCGCTCTGACTGTCACTCGCCACCAGCACACTGAGGTCCAGCTCGCTGAAGCGGATGCCTGGCCACAGCAGGGCAAGGGCCAGCAAGGTGAGCAGCAGGCGGGGCCGGGTGGCCGGATCTCGGGTATCACGGGTCAGCATCGGGGGATCTGCACACTCAAGGGCGCTGGAGTAATCGGTGGAGATTGCAGTTGTTCGTTGGCGTAGAGCTTGTCGAGCAACTCGCGGTCGACGTCGCTGGCCGCAAGGTCGAACAGGACTTGTCCATCACGCAAGCCGATGATGCGCGAAAAGTGCGCCAGGGCCAGCTCCACCGCATGCAGGCTGGCGACCAGGGTGACGTTGTGCTGCCGGGCATGGCGACAGAGCACCGACAGCGTGTGCTCGGCCAACACCGGGTCCATGGCCGAAACCGGCTCATCGGCCAGCAACACCTCGGGCGCTTGATACAACACGCGGGCAATGCCCACGCGCTGTAGCTGTCCACCGGACAGTTGCTGACATTGCGTGAACAACTTGTCGCTGAGGTCGAGCCTGGCCAATGCCGCGCGTGCGCCCGGAATATCCACCGGATGCAGCAAGTTCAGCAGACTTTTGCCCAGACCCCACTGACCCAGCTTTCCAGCCAGAACCGCAGTGACCACGCGTTGGCGCGGTGGCAGCGGGGGCGCTTGATGGATCAGGCCGATGCGCGCGCGCAGACGCTGACGCTGACGGGCAGACAGCTGCCAGGCACGCTCGCCGAGCACCTGCAGCTCGCCGTCGTCCGGTCGCAGGGCGGTGGCCAGCAGGTTGAGCAGGCTCGACTTGCCCGCGCCGGACGGACCGATGATGGCGACCTGTTCGCTGGCGCCGATGTGCAGGTCCACACCACGCAACGCATGGACGCCGTTAACGTGGGTAAGGCTGACCTGGGTCAGATGCAACGTCATTTGAGCAGTTCGGCGGCGCGCGCGGCTTCCTCGATGCCCTTGTAGTTCTCAGGTTGGGTTTCGATGAATCGGCTGGCGGCCTGCAGATCCAGAATCTCCTTGTCCTTCGGGTTCGCCGGATCGAGCGCCAGAAAGGCGGCCTTTATCTTGGCCGCCAACGCCGGGTCGAGGGTCCCGCGTACCGTCCAGTTGTAGTCGTAGTAGGCCGGGGTGGTCGCAAACACTCTGACCTTGGTGGTGTCGACCTTGCCGGCGGCGACCAGTTTTTCCCAAACGCTGGCGTTCAGTACCCCGGCGTCCACCTTGCCGGCCTGGACCCAGGCGACAGTGGCGTCATGGGCACCGGAGTAGCCCACGCGACTAAAGTACGTTTCCGGTTTGATGCCGTCCTTCAGCATGAAATAGCGCGGCATGAGACTGCCCGACGTGGAGGACACTGAACCGAAGGCGAAGGTCTTGCCCTTGAGATCGGCGAGGGATTTGACGGCCGGGTCGGCGGTGATGAATTTGCTGGTGAACTGGGCGTCCTGTTCGCGCTGTACCAGCGGAATGGCATTGCCGGTTTTCAGGCGTGCCTGCACGAACGTGAAGCCGCCCAGCCAGGCCATATCGATTCGGTCAGTGGCCAGCGCCTCGACCACGGCCGGATAGTCGCTCACGGGAACGAACTCGACCTTCATGCCCAATTGCTGTTCCAGGTAGGTGCCCAGCGGCTTGAACTTGCGCAGCAGTTCGGTCGGGGCTTCATCGGGAATCGCGCTGACTTTCAGGGTGTCGGCGGCCTGCACCAACAGGGTGCCAAAAGACAGCGTCAAGCCGACAGCCAATGCCAGGATACGGTTGAGCATGAAAATTCTCCGGTGCATTAAAGCAAAAGTGTAGATACGCCAGGCAGCAAGCTGATTGCTGCGTGGCACTTTGTGAGGGTAAACGAAATGGAGTGAAATTGACCGCTTTTGGCCCAATTGTTAGTGCGACAAGCCTGAAGTCGATCCTGCCAGGATGATCCTTGGGTTAGCGCTTTTAGCAGCCCGAAATCGCCATGTTTCATGACCGCCCGTAACCCGGCACGAGGGTTAGCTCACGCTTCGCTATTCTTGAAGACACTACAAGGTTGCAAGTTGAACAGAGGATTGAATGATGAGGATGTTACTGATGGTCGAGTGCCCTAATGAACCCTTCAGCTCCCTTGTCAAAGCGGGGAAGGTGGGTGAGGTTATTGAGCGCATCCTGAACAGCATCAAACCGGAGGCAGCGTACTTTACCGAGCAAGATGGCAAGCGTGGTGGGATTTTTGTGGTCGACGTACAAGACCCCTCCGACATCCCCGCATTGGCGGAGCCCTTTTTTCTCAACTTCAACGCCAGCTGCAAATTCCGTATTGTGATGAGCGCACAGGATCTGCAAAAGGCCGATCTGGTGACACTCGGGCAAACGTGGGCGTGCTGAGAGGCCATTGGGGTCGGTACTGACGGCCCCGATCCGCCTGTTGGTCAGTTCCGTACAGTCCAAAGCATGGTCTGAACCGTGATATGCGGATGACTGACCAAAGGTTCCCATTCATCGATGAAAGAGAAACCCTGCTTTAGATAGAAGCTCGAGGCTCTTGCATTGTCCGGGGAGACATCCAGAAAAACGCGATCATGCCCTTTTCCGATCGCGCGAGATTTCACCGCCTCAACAAGCTGAGCTGCCACACCAGAACCACGTGCAGCGGGTTCAACCCACATTCCGATCAGGTTATAGCGATTCGCTTGACTGACCCCGGCACCGATCATTCCCACCGGTTTATCGTCCTTGATGGCCAACCAGAATTCCGGTCCGGCCGCTGACGAGGCGCGTTCTTTCCACTGCTCGTCACTGTAATGAGCGGCCGTTTGGTAACTCACACCAAACACTGTCGGCGTGTCCAGAAGCGCAGCAAGACGGACTTGCTTCAAAAACATCCAGTCTTTGGCTTCCGTCAATCGAATGTCCATGATCTTCCTTGAAGATGGCGAAACTTTATCGTCCCATAAGCGTGTCGAGGGAGGAAATGCCTTGTCGTTGCGCAATGGCTGCTTTCGTAGTCTAGTTCTTTTTCTTGATTAGTTTGCCCAGGTAGTACTTCAGGCTTAAACGATCTTTGGGCCTTGGCTTGTAGTGGGTTTTATTTCTTTGTGCGGGATCGATCACCATGGTCCCTGCGGTGTAGTAATAAAGCGCTATAGACCTGCGCGTGATGTGCTCTGGAGTTGTTAAAGGCTCTGGATGTCCATGATTGCTGTCTTTGTCGGTATTGAAAATGACACATCGGTTGTAAATGGGCAGGACTTTTTTAAGACAGGTCTTCATGTCGACATCCCAGAGTTCAAGGTTGCCGCCGTATTCCTCTCGCCAGTCTTCATTTAGATAAATTATGATATTTAACCTACGCTCAACATTAAGCTTTTTGTTGAGTCTGAAATCCGAGTGTACCCCCAGGAAACCACCACTTTTTGTTTCATGCAAGCCGCCACCAGCAAAGTAGGGGTCGGGTATCAAGCCTTCAATACCTGTGAGCTTTTCAAGAAACTGCAACATGGGGGCTGAGTTAAAGGCGTTGAAAACAGTCTTTAAGTAGGGGGTGCATTCGTTGGGACTGATTTGACGTTTTTGTTGACCTTTATAGCCGCGCTCGTAGAGCATTTCGTTGTTGGTTGGCTCGATTGGGAAGTGCGAGCAGATACTCGCAATCAGCTCTTCATCCAAGAAATTATCGATGACAATGTGCGGAAATGGCGTAGCCTGGATATAGCGACTAGCCAATGAGGAACCCAAGGCGCTGGCGGCGTTCTGGTCGAAATCAAGCTCCGGAGAGAGGGTCATAGGTAGTGCTTGAGTGATGGGTGCCATTACCGCTCCAATAACTTAATATAAATACTTGTCGGTGACTTAAAGCAGAGTCCAGCAGCCCTGCTCGTTGCGTCTCTTCGTAGCTTAACTTTTGCTGTCGTCTTTCTTCAGGCGCTTAAGGATATTATTGTACATTTTGGTTCGTCTATGAGTCTTTTCATAGCCGCCAGCCGCTGCGACAGTGCCGGCCTGGATGTGATCCAGATAACTGAAGATTTTACGCGGTGATAACATTTCAACGACATAGCCAAGTTCGGTCATGCGGTCTTGGAGTGTGTAGCCTGGCACACGATCATCCATCGAAAAATGCATGTTGTGCTGTTTGATAAGTTTGCAGTTCCACAATGTGCAAAAACTCTTCAAGTAGACTTCTTTGTACGGTCTTGGTTCTCTGGAGCGTAATCCGATGGAGATTTTCATACGTCTGAAATGGTGTTGGAATAGTCGTGAGCTAAAGCGCCAAAGTGTTCTGGTTGTGCCGCGATTTATTTGCTCAACACAACCGACGGCTACGGTTTTTTGGTTTTTCAAGCATTTATTCAGCATCATCGGAAAAACATTTTTATCGAAAACAAATGTGTCGGTGTGCATCAAAAATAAATAATCAGTTTCAACTCGCTCCAAAACCAGGTCAAGTGCTTTGCCGTGCGCGATATGCCCAGGTTCTGGTTCGGAAACAGAGCGCTCGATTAAATTGATCCAGTCAAGAGTTCGTAAATACTCAGTGCTTTCATCGGCGGAATAGTTGTCAACTACCCATATTGGGACGCTAAGGCTGCCCACATGCTGGTGCAATAAGTCTAAGCATATCTTGGTGATTTCTGGTGTTTTGTAATTGACTATAACTATGCTGAAGTTTTTAGAGCTGTCAGCCAGGAAACTAGTGTTGTTCATTGTTCGGGCGCCCATTGATATTACATGTAATTCAGCCTGTACGCAGCTTTCGCTTATTTGTCTGCGCAAAATTTTGCGTGACTATAAAGCACAATTTGTTAAGCCGCTTTGTTGTGCATAATAACCATAGCTTACCCGGACCTGATGGAGAGCAGTATATGCGGACTTCATCGTATAAGGATCTGCGCTGTAGGTAAACATCCGTGACTTAATTCGTTACACGTCCCGCTAGGGAAGGTCTGAAGTACCCACCGATTTTTCATGCCCTCTCTGCTTGAGGTTCAAAAAATCATGAGTCGGTCGAAAAACAGGCCTTTCCTGTCCTTAATTCATGGTTCTTTCCTCTAGTCGCG
>NZ_VOBM01000047.1:0-52625 GCF_008370005.1 Pseudomonas sp. ANT_J28 | reverse complement strand
CATCGTTGGGTTTTACAACAACGAACGGCTGCACTCGAAACTGGGATATCTGCCACCGACCGTTTACGAACGGGCGATGGCGTCAAAATCACCTATCGAGGTGTCCGGAATTAGTTGACCACTACACCACGACATCCTCGGCGTTACCCCCGTCAACGCCGATGGTAGCTATAAGGGCTACTCAACCCCTAACCCGCGCAGGAAGTAATCATGAAAATAATAGAAATATCTATCAACACCCACGGAGTCACTAAAAAAGCCACTATCGAATGCGACCGGCAAAAGCGAACCTTAACTTTCATAATGGAAAACGGCTTAAGAAGAACATACACAGGCCATGATCTTTACGCATGTCTTGGACTGTTGCGAGCAGATTTTCCAGAAGTAAAGTTTCTATGCAAAGGCGCCAAACTCAATGTTTATCCTTCACGTATGTCATCCCAAATGTCTGGCGGCGTAGTGGCGTATGAACTTCAGATGGGGAAACCGGCTGAAAATGAAGATGTGGTCAACATTTTTGACTTCGAAGAAAACGACATCACACATGATATTCAACAACAAAGGGATTTTTACAATCACTGGATCACCTCGTTGGCAGAATAAATTGGTTTATTCCCCGCCCCCTTAATTTGGTCGGCTAGCGTACTAGCATGGGGTGCCAGGCACGTAAAAATTAACGCTCTCCAAAAGCCCAGCAATTAGCTGGGCATGGGTATCGCATTAACGACTACGCATCGACTCATATACATCTACCTAAGCTCGGCCCCCCGAACTACCATCCCCGGCATTGTCAGGATCCTCCAGGTCTGCTTCCACATCAGAGCGCTTCACATCGTCGCTCGGCACTTGCTCCACACCAGCATCATCAGGCGGACGTTGATCACGACTCAGGGAATCGGTCGGTGAAGGCAATGGATATTCAGGGGTATCGTCGATGTCGGCGTCTTTCGGATCAGCGTTCATAAAGCACCTCTCGATGGGCCTGAAAAGCAGGCCCTGACATTTCGAGGATTGCGCCCTGAATTGCGTTCGATCAGAGAGACGATCGGTCGAGTCCGTCGCACAGCAGGGTCAATCTTCGTCTTCGTCCTCTTCCTCGTCTTCGAACTCGATATTTCCGACGTCGCCCGCATCATCGGAATCATTGAGCGGCACCGTTGCGTCATCCATCAACGAGCCAGGGTCTTCGTTTCCTGGATCGTTAATGAACGGAAGCCCGCTCGGGCCTTTTTCTTCCTTGCCTTCGGTTTCAGGAGTCATGGCATGCCTCATCACATTCGGGGATCTATGAAGTTCGAGGCGGCGGACGACCAAACGTTCCGGAATCCTACTACCAGAAACGAAAAACCCGGCGTTGGGCCGGGTTTTTGCTGTGACTCAATGACGAATCAGTGATGTTTGTTCCTGTGCTTGTTTTTATGCTTTTGATTGTGGCCGCCACCGGAGTGCGAACTGCCGCTGTCGCTGCCCAGGTTGTTGCCTACCGCCCCACCTGCCGCGCCGCCCAGGCCTGCGCCAATGGTCGAACCGGTAGAACCGCCGAGACTATTGCCGATCACCGAGCCACCGGCCGACCCCAGACCACCACCAATAGCCGCTTCTGTGCGACTGCCTTTGTTCGCGCCGACCGCGCTACCTGCCGCGCCGCCTACACCGGCGCCAATCGCGGCACCCGTGCTGCCGCCCATTTGCCGGCCGACCACGTTACCTAGCGCACCGCCAATACCACCGCCAACTGCAGCGGTGCCGTCACCGGCTGCCATTGCACCTTGAGCGACCAAAAGTCCCAGAACCAACGTGGACAATGTCAAACGCATGATATGAACCTCTAAATTCCGTATCGGGGGTAAGAGAACGCGTTACGGATGGCGTGAGTCTAGCTTTTTCATCACGCCAGCGCTGATCGTTGGACAACTGTAAATTCGAAGAGCGTGAAGAAGAAATATCCAGATACAAAAAGCCCGGCATCAAGCCGGGCTTTTTGAGCTGATCAATCAGGATCAGTGACGCTTGTGACCTTTGGCCAGATTGCTGCCCACGCCGCCGCCCAATGCGCCGCCCAAGCCTGCACCGATGGTGGAACCGGTCCTGCCGCCCAGGCTGTTGCCGATCACCGAACCGCCGGCCGCGCCGATACCACCACCAATGGCGGCTTTAGTGCGGCTGCCTTTGCGTGCGGCAACAGCACTGCCGGCCGCGCCCGCTACACCCGCACCAATCGCTGCACCGGTGCTGCCACCCATGCTCTGGCCGACCACATTACCCAGCGCGCCACCCAAACCACCACCGATGGCGGCAGTGCCATCACCCGCAGCCATCGCACCTTGAGCAACCAAAAGCCCCAGAACCAAAGCAGGCAGTGTTAAACGCATGACAAGAACCTCAAAAAAAGGGGTAACGAAAGGGGCGAGATTGAATGCTTTTGAGGAGACAAAGTCCAGACACGCACGGGTACAACCTCGCAATAGGCGACGGTTGGACAGCGTTTTTAGAAAAGGTTTTATGACAGGCAAAAAAAAGCCCGCTGGGGAACGGGCCAGATACTGCTTTCTAACGGATGAGTTGAGCCTACGTAGGTGGGTGTGAAAAGTTTGTGAAAGAAATCGCTAACCGCGGGCCGTGTATCTGTAGTCCAAATCCCTACAGCCGACCTTGTGAAAATGAAAACCCCGCTCAATGGCGGGGGCTGTCCGGTTGACGGTTACTTCCTGGAAGGCGGCATCCTCTTGGGCAAGAAATTCGCCTTTTCGGTCCGGGGCAACTTGGATTTCAATTTGGCGACCTGGACCCGGTTTTCACCAAAGCCCGGCATATACTCCGCTTGACCACACTGCACGCAATTGTTGATCGAAAACTCAGATCCGTCGTCTTCGATATACGAATCAGCCATACCTTTCCCCTCTCAAAAAAGGGTCGACACCGGCAAGCCCTATTTGCCTGAAAAATATCGACCTTCAACGCTTTTGAGACTAGTCAGTCATTACTGGACTTGTAGTTCGGATTATTGCGTCCCCGACGAACGGCCTCGTGACTCACTCACCTCAACTTGACCGCCGTCCCGGTCACGAACACCACCACCATCCCGCCCTTCCCGGCCGGCATGCTGATCTCATAATCAAGCCCCACCACCGCATCAGCCTGAAGTGCCCGCGCCCGCTCCTTCAACTCGTCGGTTGCCTGAATCCGTGCTTCCTTCAACGCCCGCTCCAATGTCTGAGAGCGCCCACCGAAAAAATCCCGCATTCCGGCGAACATATCTCGGATAACGTTGACACCCTGCACCGACTCGGCACTGACGATGTCCAGATAGGCGGTGATTTGTCGGCCTTCGATGGTGTGGGTTGTGGTGGTGATCATTAAATTTCCTTCTTCATGGCCCGGGGTAATTACTCAAGGCAACCTGGACAGGTGTTGAGCCAACGCATCAAACGCCGGCAAGGTGACCGGATCATTAGCCGAGTTACTGGCGACCGGATGGGAGGCGTAGCGAACAATCACCATCTCGGCTTTCGGGTCGACATAGATGCGTTGCCCATGGACCCCGCGCGCCATGAAGTCTCCGCCCTCTTTGTTGGTCACCCACCACATTGAACGGTAGCTCCAACCCTTCAACAAATCGTAACCCGCCTGGGCGAATGCCTGCTTGTCGCCGCCGCGACGGAGGTCGTCAACCACCGCTTTGGGCACGATTTGCTGACCGTTGAACTGACCGTCATTACGCAACATCTCGCCAAATCGTGCCAGGTCACGCAAACCGGTGTTCAAGCCGCCGCCAGCAAACGGGGTGCCAATGGAGTCCACCGTGAAATAGGCGTCCTGCTCAGCCCCCAAACGGCTCCAGATCCGCTCCGACAACAACTGTGCGACGTTGCGACCGGTCGCTCGAGCGATGATCCAACCCAGTACATCGGTATTGACGGTCTTGTAGCCGAACGCGCTACCGTGTTCGCCTTGCGGTTGAACCGTCTGCAAAAACTCGTAGTAACTTCGCGGACCGCTGTAGTCCCTTGGCTTGGGCAGAGGGCTGCCAGCTTTTGCATGAGCCCAGACCTCGGCGTTCGGGTCGGTGTAGTCCTCGCTGTATTTGAGGCCGGTCGTCATATCGAGGACCTGACGCACCGTAGCGCCGCCAAACGCCGAAGCCGCCAGTTCGGGGACGTATTCGGCGACGTGCTTGTTCGCATCGATTCGCCCTTCTGCCACCAACATCGCCCCTAATGTGCCGACCACAGACTTGGTCACCGACATTGCCGCGTGCTGGCCTTCAGGCTTCAGCACGCCAAAGTAACGCTCGTAGACAACTTTCCCGCGATGCATCACCACAATCCCGTCGGTGTAGGTGGCCGCGAGGGATTGCTCCCAGGTCTCGGAGCCTTCGCGCCCAGCGGGACGAAGCTGATCGCATCGATGTCTTTGCGCAGCGCAGATACCAATGGAACCGGCGCCCCGAGCCCCCGCGAAACGTTGATCGTTGGCATCAGTTGACGGAAGTTCGAAACACTCCAGCGCATCGCCGGGAACTGGAAATAGCTGCCGTCTTCGAAGCGCACGGTGCGATCTGCAGGTGGTGGTGAGCCGACCATCCAGCCTAGTTTTGCGGGGTCGCTGGCTATGGCATCGGGGAAAGTCTTAGTCGTAGATGCGGTGGCGAATAAGGAGGCGGTACTCATCAACACGGCGGAGAGGGAAATAGCTATGCGGCGGGAAGCGGCGCGAGGGTGAGACATAGTGTCGATTCCATTCGAGGGGCTTAGGGCTGTCCAACAGGTTAGAGCAGCTTGACCAACACAGTTGTGACAGTGGCCACCGTGCCAATCAACCCTGTCGCTACAGCCACCGGATACCAAAAAGTTTCACGGGTCATCTTTCCGGCCTCGGCGTTCAGC
The DNA here is from genome assembly GCF_008370005.1 of Pseudomonas sp. ANT_J28. Classification (NCBI taxonomy): domain Bacteria; kingdom Pseudomonadati; phylum Pseudomonadota; class Gammaproteobacteria; order Pseudomonadales; family Pseudomonadaceae; genus Pseudomonas; species Pseudomonas sp. ANT_J28. The sequence continues at coordinate 47,739 of NZ_VOBM01000047.1, read as the reverse complement.
TTGCGCTGCTCAGCCATCAGCTTGACGATCTCCACGTGGACCTTTTCCAGTTCCTGCATAACGTGCGTGCGTCCAGATAATGGGCCGCGTCATGTGCCTTGCCCGTTGATTCATTTTGCCCCCTAAAGGCGCAAAGCGAATACCCCTCACGAAACGGCTCGTGTCAGGTGCTGAAACCTATGAAAGCACCCAACTACCTGGCTTCCCAGCATTACTTCCCACATGCCTATCAGCCGTCCTACATGAATTTCGGAAGCGTCTTCGCCGATGGGCTTGGGTCAATAACGTTGCCATCCACAAAATCCAGACGCCAGAAACCACAAAACCCCTGACTTCTCTCGAAATCAGGGGTTTTGGTTACATCGAATTTGGCGGTGAAGGAGAGATTCGAACTCTCGATACAATTTCTTGTATACACACTTTCCAGGCGTGCTCCTTAAGCCACTCGGACACTTCACCGTATCTCGTCAAACATGTTCTGTCTGTCGAGGCGCGCTAATGTAGTCGAAAGCTTTTCTGATGGCAAACTTTTTTTGCAGAATTTTCATGCGGTTAGCGATTTAGTCGCTCTGGCGGTTTCCGGGCCATGGCAAACCCGCCAATCTCCGGCTTCGCGCCCGCTTCTATATAGAGGGGAATGTGCGGCTGGCGTGGCGGGCGACGCTTGCCGGGCGGGAAAGGGTGACTGGGCGGTCAGTCACGGCGCTTTACCTGGCCTACGACGGTGGGTAACGTCTGCCCTACTTTATTGAAAGGAATAGCGTCATGAGTGAGTTGATTTCCTACCATCTCGAAGACGGTATCGCGACCCTGACCTTGAGCAATGGCAAGGTCAATGCCATCTCTCCGGACGTGATTGCTGCGTTTAACGCCGCGCTGGATCAGGCGGTGACTGATCGTGCGGTGGTGATCATTACCGGTACACCCGGGATTTTGTCGGGCGGTTATGACTTGAAGGTGATGACCTCCAGTCCTAAAGAAGCCGTGGCGCTGGTGACTGCCGGTTCGACCCTGGCTCGTCGTCTGTTGGCGCACCCGTTCCCGGTGATCGTGGCATGCCCTGGGCATGCGGTGGCCAAGGGCGCGTTCCTGCTGTTGTCGGTGGATTACCGAATTGGTGTCGACGGCCCGTTCAGCATTGGTTTGAACGAGGTGCAGATCGGCATGACCATGCACCACGCCGGTATCGAACTGGCCCGTGATCGTCTGCGCAAGTCGGCGTTCCACCGCTCTGTGATCAACGCTGAGATGTTTAATCCGCAAAGTGCCGTAGATGCCGGTTTCCTCGACATGGTGGTGTCGGCCGAAGAGCTGCAAGGCGCGGCGCTGGCGGCGGCTCGTCAGTTGAAGAAGATCAACATGACCGCTCACAAGAACACCAAGCTCAAAGTGCGCAAGGCGCTGCTGGAGAGGCTGGACAACGCGATCATCCAGGATCAGGATTTTTTGGTTTAAACCCAAACGTGGAGCACCGAAAAGCCCGACCGTCGTGTCGGGCTTTTTATTATGCGCTCCGTTGAAAAGCCTACAACCGCTCTAGATCGCATCTGACCCATAAGTCGGAAACATGCGCTCAAACATCGTCCATCTCCCACCTCTATAGTGGTAATTGCCGAAAACAGTGCACATCCGTACACTGCGCCACCTTTTATCCCGGTGGGGCCTGTAAATGCTGTTTGTGTTTCGTATGTTATTGATGGGCCTGCACTTTATCCTGGCCGGTGTACTTGGAGTGATGCTCGGCCTGTGCCGACCGTTCAATCCGGACAACAGCCGATTCTGTGCGCGTCTTTATGCATGGCCGGCGATGTGCATTTTGCGTCTGCGGGTGAAGGCCGACGTCGGACCGCTGATGGATAAACCCGACAGCTGCGTGATCATCGCCAACCACCAGTCCAACTATGATCTGTTTGTGTTCGGCAACGTGGTGCCCCGCCGCACCGTGTGTATCGGCAAGAAGAGTCTGAAGTGGGTGCCGCTGTTTGGTCAGTTGTTCTGGTTGGCGGGTAATGTGCTGATCGATCGCAGCAATGCGCAAAAAGCGCGCCAGTCGATGCTGACCACTACCCACACGCTACAGAATGAAGACACTTCGATCTGGGTCTTCCCGGAAGGCACGCGCAACCTGGGTGAAGAGTTGCTGCCGTTCAAGAAAGGCGCCTTTCAAATGGCCATTGCCGCCGGGGTGCCGATTGTTCCGGTGTGTGTCAGCAGTTACGTTAAACACATGCGATTGAACCGTTGGCGCAGTGGGAAGATTCTGATCCGCTCGCTACCGGCGATTCCTACGGCTGGATTGAGCCTGGATGACATGCCGCTGCTGATTGCCCAATGCCGCGAGCAGATGCGCGAGTGCATCGCGTCGCTGGATCGGCAACTGCAATCTGCGTAAAAGAAACCCGCCTCGTGCGGGTTTTCTTTTGCCTGCGAGCTTTTGCCTACGAACTCAACAGATTTCACTGACTCTCAAGCAGCAGACAGGGCTAAGCTGGACACTGCCTGCCACTGCCATCTTTGCTAATTGAAAGCTGCCAATAAGAAGTGAATCACTATCATGGGTAGAGTTGTTGCTGCTGCGGTTTACAGCGCTGGTAAGAAAGTCACCAATATCACCCTCGACGAAGGCGCCGCCTGGGCTGCAAAGCCTGACCACTTTGTCTGGATCGGCCTCGAAGAGCCGAACGCCCAGGAGCTGTTCAATTTGCAACGCCAGTTCAACCTGCACGAACTGGCCATCGAAGACGCCCTGGAAAAACACAGTCGGCCGAAACTGGAAACCTTCGGCGACGCGCTGTTCATCGTCACGTATTCGCCAATCCGGAATGAAGGCAAACTGCAGTTCATCGAGACTCATATCTTTGCCGGCAACGGCTACATCATTACCGCACGCAATGGTCATTCAGCGTCCTACGCCCATGTCCGACAGCGCTGTGAGGCGCGTCCGCTGTTGCTGGAGCACGGGGAAGATTTCGTACTCTATGCCATCCTCGATTTCGTAATTGAAAACTACCAGCCCATGGGCGAAGCGATCCATGCCGAGATCGATGAGCTGGAACGCAACGTCATGTGTAGCTCCCTGAACGAGCGCGACATTCAAAAACTCCACAGCCTGCGCCGCGATGTACTGCGCTTGCGCCGGTTTGCTGCGCCGATGGTGGAGATCGGTGAGGAATTGCAGAAGCTGAGCTTTCCGTTCATCGACAAGAACATGCGCCCGTACTTCCGCGATGTGCAGATCCACGTCACGCGGCAGATGGAAGACCTGACGACCCTGGCGGACATTGCCAGCCAAACCATTGAAGTTGGGGTGTTGCTGGAGGCGTCACGCCAAAGCGTGGTGCAGCGCAAGTTTGCGGCGTGGGCGGCGATTCTGGCGTTCCCGACGGCGGTGGCGGGGATTTACGGGATGAACTTCCAGAACATGCCGGAGTTGTCGTGGCATTACGGGTATTTCGGGGTGTTGGGGTTTATTGCGGTTGGTTGCGTCGGTTTGTGGGCGAGTTTCAAGAAGTCTGGGTGGTTGTAGCCATTACCGCGGTGTCTGTGAGATTCGCGAGCAAGCCCGCTCCCACAATGATCTCTGCAACACCGGAGATCCACTGTGGGAGCGGGCTTGCTCGCGAAGCTTTTATCTTTTAAACCGCCCCAGATTCTGGCTTGTGCGCCACAAACCGCATCATCCACTCCGCAACGGTAGTGCCGTGATGGTCGTGCTCAAGGCTCGCCATACCTTTCGAATAAATCTGCTCGCCCAGCGCTTCCTGACGAATATCCAACAACGCGCGTGAGTAATCGTGAATGAACTCCGGATGCCCCTGGAAGCACAGCACCTGATCGTTGATGTGGTACGCGGCAAACGGGCAGAAATCGCTGGAAGCGATGACCGTAGCGTTTTCCGGGAGCGCGGTGACCTGATCCTGGTGGCTGATCAACAAGGTCAGTTCTTCCCTCACCGGGCTCATCCACGGCGCCTTGGCGGCGAGTTTGTAATTGTGGGTGCCGACGCCCCAGCCTTGGGTCGCGCGTTCACTCTTGCCACCCAGCAGCAGCGCTAACAGCTGATGGCCGAAGCACACGCCCAGCAGTTTGTCGCCGCGCTCGTAGCGGGTCAGCAGGTAAGCCCTGAGGGTTTCAATCCACGGGTCGGTGCCGAATGAATCGGCCTTGCTGCCAGTGACCAGATAGGCGTCGAAGGTCAGCTCATCGCCGGGATATTCGCCCTGCATCACGTTGTACACGGTGAACTCGGCAGCGATGGGTTGCTGCGAAAACAGACGCTGGAACATCTGCCCATACCCCTGATATTGATCGACCAGTTCCGGACGCAGGATGTCGGTTTCCAGAATGCAGATGCGTAACGACATAAAAAATACCTGACACTTGATGGGAATAATGCACACCCCTGAGCCTGCCTTGAAACACAGTGGCAAGGCAAGCCCCGGAATGCGTCATCCGTCCCCTAGAACGCCTCCCCTTTAGCCGCTTTCTCCAGCAATAGCGCAGGGGGTGCGAATCGCTCGCCATACTGCCCCGCCAGGTACTTGGCGCGGGCGACGAAATATTTCACGCCGTACTGGTTGATGAACTGCAGCGCGCCGCCGGTCCAGGCGGCGAAACCGATCCCGAAGATCGAGCCGACGTTGGCGTCCGCTGTCGAGGTCAACACCCCCTCCTCCATACAGCGCACGGTTTCGATGGCTTGCACGAACAGCAGCCGATCACGCACATCCTTCGGCGAAATTTGCCCATCAGCCTTCTCGAAACGGCTTTTCAGCTCTGGCCACAGATGCTTTTGCCCACGGGCCGGATAATCGTAGAAACCACCACCCGCAGCCTTGCCCGGACGCTTGTATTCGTTGAGCAGCAAGTCAATCACGGCGAACGCCGGGTGCTCAATCAGCGGTTTCCCTTCTGCTTGCAGGTCTTTGGCGGTCTGCTGGCGGATATGGCTCATCAGGCTGAGGGAAACTTCGTCGGAGATCGCCAAAGGTCCGACCGGCATCCCGGCCTTGCGCGCTTCGGTCTCGATCATCGGTGCGCTCACGCCTTCGCCCAGCATGGCGATGCCTTCGTTGGTGAACGTGCCGAACACCCGCGAGGTGAAGAAGCCACGGCTGTCATTGACCACAATTGGGGTTTTCTTGATTTGCAGGACGAAATCGAACCCGCGAGCCAGGGTTTCGTTGCTGGTGTGGGCGCCTTTGATGATTTCCACCAAGGGCATTTTCTCCACGGGGCTGAAGAAATGCAGACCGATGAACTTCGTCTGATCCGGCACGGCGGTGGCGAGGCTGCTGATTGGCAAGGTCGACGTGTTGGAAGCAATCAACGCATCCGGGCCAACGACTTTTTGCGCCGCCGAAGAGACGTTGGCTTTCAGATCGCGATCTTCAAACACCGCTTCAATGATCAGGTCACAACCGGCCAGATCGGCATCGCTTTCAGTGGGGTGAATGCGCGCCAGCGTTGCGTCGCGCTGATCGGCATTCAATTGGCCACGAGCAACCTTCTTGTCCAGCAGCGCCGCCGAATGAGCCTTGCCCTTCTGTGCGGCCGCAAGATTGATGTCCTTGAGCACCACGTCGATGCCGGCTGACGCGCTGACAAAGGCGATTCCGGCGCCCATCATGCCTGCGCCCAGCACGCCCACGCGACGCGTCACGTAGGGCGAAAAGCTCTGGGGCCGCGAGCTGCCGGCATTGATTTCGTTGAGTTGGAACCAGAACGTGCCAATCAGGTTTTTCGACACCTGGCCGGTGGTCAATTCGGTGAAGTAGCGGGTTTCGATCAAGTGCGCGGTGTCAAAATCCACCTGAGCACCTTCCACCGCGGCGCAGAGGATTTTCTCTGGCGCGGGCAGGCAGCCCTGGGTTTTGCTGCGCAGGATCGACGGCGCGATGGCCAGCATCTGCGCGACGTTCGGGTTCGACGGCGTGCCCCCCGGAATCTGGTAACCCTTCACGTCCCAGCGCTGCACAAACGAAGGATTGGCAATAATCCAGGCGCGAGCCTTGGCCAGCAGTTCATCACGATCCGCCGCCAACTCATCAATCAAACCTGCCCGCAACGCCTGCTGCGGCCGGACTTTCTTGCCCTCGAGCAGGTACGGCAAGGCTTTTTCAATACCGAGCATCCGCACCATGCGCACCACCCCGCCGCCGCCCGGCAGCAGACCGAGGGTCACTTCCGGCAAGCCGAGTTGCACCGAAGAATCGTCCAGCGCAACCCGGTGATGGCACGCCAGGCAGATTTCCCAACCGCCGCCCAACGCGGCGCCGTTGATCGCGGCGACCACCGGTTTGCCAAGGGTTTCCAGGGTTCGCAGCTGCCCTTTGAGCGTCAGCACCCTGTCATAGAAGACTTTGGCTTCAGGCTTGCCGACCTTGATCAGTTCATTGAGGTCGCCGCCGGCGAAAAAGGTTTTCTTGGCCGAGGTGATGATCACGCCGGCGATGGTTTCTTTGTCGGCAACGAGTCTGGAGACACACGCGGCCATGGCTTCGCGGTAGTCCGCGTTCATGGTGTTGGCGCTCTGGCCCGGCATGTCGATGGTCAGGACGACGATCTGGTCCTGACCTTTTTCGTAACGAATGGCGTCAGTCATGATGAAAGTGCTTCCCTTGAAGTCGGTCGGGGCTCAGAGGCGTTCGATGATGGTGGCAATGCCCATGCCGCCGCCGACACACAGCGTCGCGAGGCCATAGCGCAGGCGCCGGGTTTCCAGTTCATCAAGCAACGTGCCGAGGATCGCGCAGCCAGTGGCACCCAGCGGGTGACCCATGGCGATGGAGCCGCCGTTAACGTTGACCTTGTCCGGGTCGATCGCCATGTCCTTGATGAATTTCAGCACCACCGAGGCGAAAGCTTCGTTGACCTCGAACAAGTCGATGTCTTCAACCCGCAGCCCGGCCTTGGCCAGAGCCTTGCGGGTGGCCGGTGCGGGGCCGGTGAGCATGATGGTCGGGTCGGTACTGGTGACCGCCGTGGCGACGATCCGCGCCCGCGGTTGCAAACCCAGCGCCCGGCCCTTGGCCTCGGAGCCGATCAGCATCAGCGCCGCGCCATCGACGATCCCGGAACTGTTACCCGCCGTGTGCACGTGGTTGATCCGCTCAACATGGCTGTAGACCCGAAGCGCGGTGGCATCGAAGCCCATTTGCCCGATCATCTCGAAGCTCGGCTTGAGCTGGCCCAAGCCTTCCATGGTCGATCCGGCGCGGATGAATTCATCGTGATCGAGCAAGATGATGCCGTTCTGGTCCTGCACCGGCACCAGCGATTTGTTGAACGAACCGTCGACCCTTGCCCGCGCAGCCTTTTGCTGGGAGTGCAGCGCATAGGCATCGACGTCTTGACGGCTGAAGCCTTCCAACGTGGCGATCAGGTCAGCGCCCACGCCTTGAGGGGCGAAATGGCTGTGAAAACTGGTTTCCGGGTCCTGCGCCCAGGCACCGCCATCGCTGCCCATCGGCACGCGGGACATGGACTCGACGCCGCCGACCACCACCAGGTCTTCGAAGCCGGAACGCACTTTCATCGCGCCGAGGTTCACCGCCTCCAACCCCGAGGCGCAGAAGCGGTTGATCTGCAAACCCGCCACGCTGACGTCCCAATCCGCCACCTGGGTCGCGGTTTTGGCGATGTCGGAACCCTGGTCGCCGATGGGCGTCACGCAGCCAAGTACCACATCGTCAACCTGACTGGTATCGAGGGATGTGCGCTGTTGCAGCGCCGTGAGCAGCCCGGCTACCAGGTTCACCGGTTTGACGCTGTGCAAGGCGCCATTGGCCTTGCCTTTGCCGCGGGGCGTGCGTAACGCGTCGAAAATAAAAGCTTGGGTCATGACGTTCTCGAACCTGGGCAGGGGAGTAAATTCAGAGTTCCCACCTTAGGCCGAGCAGCCCTGGATTCAATGACCGCAGTGCTCACAGACGTTGACGGTCACGCTCAGACGGACGGTAGGCAGACACCGGATTAACCGATTCAGGACACCAAGCTGTCTAGCAAACGGGCGCCCATGAAGCTGGCAATAGGCCTCATGTCTTTTTAAAAGCAATTTATATGAAGTCCATACGAAATGGATCTAAACCAAGCGTGACGCGGGCTCTAAGGTGAACTTGTACGAAGTTGTCGTCGGGTTTTGCCGAGGCGCTCGTCAAACAGGAAGTGCAACGCTCTGCCGTCATGGAGAAATGCAGGCAGGCATCAGGAAATAACAATAAAGGCGGTCAAGCCATGTTCAAACAATCGAAAGTACGTCAAGCCGGGCTCATTCTTTTCGCCACTACGCTGTTGTTGATTTTGCCGAACCTGACCAAGGTGATCGGCTAGTCGGTCAATAAAAAATACGGCGCCAGGTTTTATATCGCCCTCTAAAAATGTGACTGGCTCGCTACCCGGGCCAGCGTGGGTGTGCCAACCTTTGCGGCACTTCCACGACATGGACGGCGATCACTTGAAAACGCTCATTTTGTTCGGGGCCCTGCTCCTCAGCACGCCTCTGTCTGCCGCACAGCTGAACCTTGAGCTCGGCGCGAGCAGTCGCACCTGGCAAACCGAGGAATTGCTGAAGCATCCTCAGGTTCAGACCCTCACCATTAGCAATGACGTTTCCTACAAACGGGACATGAGCTATCGCGCTGTTCCGTTGGCTGCGTTGTTGACGGGCATCAAACCTGAAGACCATTTACAGGCGGTAGCCCTGGATGGTTTTGCCGCAGAACTGTCAGCCGCCCCGTTGCTCAATACCCAGGGTGCGCGCGCATGGTTGGCGATTGAAGAACCCGCCAAGCCGTGGCCAGCGCTGTCGGAAGGCAAACCCGGCGCCGGGCCGTTCTATCTGGTCTGGACCGATCCTCAGGCGAGCGATATCAGCCCCGAGCAATGGCCCTTTCAAGTGGCGAGCATCAAGCGCTTGGCACCGGTGGCCGAGCGCTTCCCTGCCCTGCTGCCCGATCCGGCGTTGAAGGCTGACGATCCGGTGAACAAGGGTTTTTCGCTGTTTCAGAAGAATTGCCTGGCGTGTCATCGATTGAACGGCGCCGGGGATGCGCAGTTTGGGCCAGACCTGAATATTCCGTTTAACCCGACCGAGTACTTCGGCGCGGATTTCCTCAAGCGCTACATTCGTGATCCGCAGAGCTTGCGCCAGTGGCCACAGGCGAAGATGCCCGGGTTCTCAGCGACGGTGTTGCCGGACGGGGATCTGGAGAGGTTGGTGGGGTATTTGAAGCACATGGCTGGGCGAAAAGTTAAACCCTAGCCTTTTGTTGCCTGGACTGGCCTCTTCGCGAGCAAGCCCGCTCCCACATTTGATCTGCGCCAAACGCAAATTCTGTGATCAATAAAGATCCAATGTGGGAGCGGGCTTGCTCGCGAAGCGGTATCCCCGATTATTGCTGTTGCACAGAAATAACCGGTAATGGTGTTGGCGAAACAAACACTTTCGCATGCATCTGCTCGCACCCACCGCCACGCCGCATGCCACGCACCGGGCAGGCATCCAGGTAATCCAGGCCCACCGCCAGTTTCAGATGACGCTCAGGCCGCGCCAATTCATTGGTCACGTCGAAGCTGTACCAGGCGTCATCGAGCCAGGCTTCCGCCCAGGCGTGACTGGCCAGGTGTTCGCTGTTCTCGCTGTACAAATAGCCCGACACATAACGAGACGGAATGCCCAGGCTGCGAACGCAGGCGAGAAACGCATGGGTGTGGTCCTGACAGACGCCCGAACGCCCGGCGAAGGCCTGGGCGGCGCTGGTGTCCACTTCGGTGGAGCCCGGCGTGTAGGTCATGTGCTGGTTCAGGCCATGCATTAAGTCGATCAGCGCCGTGCGATCCCGGCGTTGCTTGCACTCCTTCTCGGCGAACGCCCGCAGGGCTTCGTCGGCTTCGGTCAGGCGCGTGAAGCGCAAGAACGGCAGCGCCGACTGGCTTTCATGCTCCGCCTCACGCAATTCGTCGATGTCCACCTGGCCCCGGGCGCCGATGATGATCGCCTCGTGAGGCTCGTCCAGGGTCAGCACGTGCAGGATGTTGCCGAACGGATCGAGTTGCGCGCGCACCGGGCGCGGCAAGTCGAGCTGCCAGCTGAGCACGTGCTGGCGCTCGCTGTCGTGGGGTGTCAGTCGCAGGTACTGGATGCTCGCCCGCACCTGATCTTCGTAGTGATAGGTGGTCTCGTGGCTAATGGAAAGTCTCATGCAGCCTCCAGGTAGGAACTGTGTATGGCGTTACCCAACTGGCGCACCAGCGGGATGAACTCGGTCAGCCAGGCGTGCAGGCCTTCGTCGAGAATTTCGGTGATGCCGGTGTAGCGCAGGCGTGCGTCCATTTCCGCTGCCAGGCGTTGCGCAGGACGGCCGTTGGCTCCCGGCAGCTGGGCAAGGATCTGGTCGATTTCTTCAGTGCAGGCTCGCAATGAGCGTGGCACGTCAGCACGCAGTAGAAGCAACTCAGCCACATGCCGGGCGCCGGGCGCATCGCGGTAGATCTCGGTGTAGGCCTCGAACGAGGACAACGCCCGCAGCAAAGCACTCCACTGGTAATACGCGTGAGCGGTGCCATCGCTGACCGCCTCTGCCTGATCGCCAGCCATTTCGTAGCGGGCGTCGAGCAGGCGCAACGTGTTGTCGGCCCTTTCGATAAACGTGCCCAGACGAATGAAGCGAAATGCATCGTTGCGCATGATCGTGCCATAGGATGCGCCGCGGAACAGGTGGGAACGTTCCTTGATCCACTCGCAGAATCGGCTCATGCCGTAGCGACTCAAGCCTTGATCAGCTATCCCGCGAATTTCCAGCCAGGTGGCATTGATGTTTTCCCACATGTCGGCGGTGATTCGCCCACGCACCGCATGGGCACTGGCCCGCGCGGCGCCGAGGCAGCTGTAGATGCTCGCCGGGTTGGCCGCGTCCAGGGCGAAGAAATGCAGCAGCCGTTCAGCGTGCAATTCGCCGTGGCGTTCCAGGTAATCGTCCAGGGTGCCGGTGATCAGCAACGGCATGGCGAGTTCATGCAGGCCGTCACCTCGGCCATCCTGCGGCATCAGCGACAGCGAATAACTGATGTCGAGCATCCGTGCGAGGTTTTCCGCCCGCTCCAGGTAACGCGACATCCAATACAAATCCGAGGCAGTTCTACTTAACATGGCAGGCTTCCTTCAATCCTCGACCACCCAGGTGTCCTTGGTTCCACCGCCCTGGGATGAATTCACCACCAGGGAGCCTTCGCGCAGGGCAACACGGGTCAAACCGCCGGGCACAACCCGGGTTTCGCGGCCAGACAATACAAACGGACGCAGGTCGATGTGGCGTGGAGCGATGCCGTTTTCGACAAAGGTCGGACAGGTCGACAGGGACAACGTCGGTTGCGCGATGTACGCATGGGGCTTGGCTTTGATCCGCGCGCGGAAAGACTCGATTTCCGCCGCCGTCGCCGCCGGCCCGACCAGCATTCCGTAACCGCCGGAGCCCTGGGTTTCCTTGACCACCAGTTCCGGAAGATTGGCCAGTACGTGGGACAATTCGGAGGGATTACGACACTGCCACGTCGGCACATTCTTCAGGATCGGCTCTTCATCCAGGTAGAAACGGATCATGTCCGTGACGAATGGATACACCGACTTGTCGTCCGCGACCCCGGTGCCGATGGCATTCGCCAACACGACGTTGCCGGAACGATAGGACGACAGCAGTCCTGGAACGCCAAGCATCGAGTCCGGGTTGAACGCCAGCGGATCGAGAAACGCATCGTCGAGGCGACGGTAGATCACGTCGACGGCTTTCGGCCCGTCCGTGGTGCGCATGAACACCTTGTCATCCCGCACGAACAGGTCCGCGCCTTCCACCAGCTCAACGCCCATTTCCCGCGCCAGAAACGCATGTTCAAAGAACGCGCTGTTGAAACGGCCCGGCGTCAGTACCACCACGCTCGGGTTATCAATCGGGCTGGAGCTTTTCAGGGTGTCGAGCAACAGGTTCGGATAGTGGTCGATAGGGGCAATGCGCTGGGCCGCGAACAACTCGGGGAACAACCGCATCATCATCTTGCGGTCTTCCAGCATGTAGCTGACGCCGCTCGGTGTACGAAGGTTATCTTCGAGCACGTAGTACGTGCCGTCGCCATCGCGCACAAGATCGACACCGGAGATGTGGGAATAGATATCGCGGTGCAAATCCAGCCCTTGCATCGCCAACTGGTATTGCTCGTTGGCCAGCACCTGCTCGGCCGGGATGATGCCGGCCTTGATAATGCGCTGCTCGTGATAGAGGTCGGCGAGGAACATGTTCAACGCCTTGACCCGCTGAATGCAGCCGCGCTCGACGACTCGCCATTCACTGGCGGGGATGCTGCGGGGGATGGTGTCGAAGGGAATCAGGCGCTCTGTCCCTTGCTCATCACCATAGAGCGTGAATGTAATCCCGGCGCGATGAAATAACAGATCGGCCTCGCGTCGCCGTTGTGCCAAAAGCTCGTCAGGCGTTTCGGCCAGCCAACGGGCAAACTCCCGATAATGCGGGCGGACCTGGCCGCCGGCATCGTACATCTCATCAAAATAGGTGCGGATCATGCCGTACTCCTTGTCACCCGGACATCTGGGCTTCGCAAAGCCCGTGCCATCGGCATAAACGCTTTGATATCAATCAGTTGGATAATCGCACCGCACGCACCGCACCAATCCTGTGCGGTAAATGCCCCCACCTGATCGCCCCCGCTTCATTGCGACGCAATGTTGTCGCCTATCACCAGCATAGTCAGAGTTGATTTCACTGCCCGGGGGGCGATGCGGATAATCCGCGCATTCGCTGAAAATCTTGACGAACTTCCCTTTAGCCGCCTGCTCAGGCGGTTTTTTTTGCGCCGGATTCTTGTTTCAGGGTTTTGCCAAGTGCATTTTCTGCCCCACGAAAACGAAAACGGCCAACCCTGAGGTCAGCCGTTGCTGAGTATTGTCACTGTTCATAAGTTATGCGAGTCGCCCTCGTACCTCCTGCTTGACGCCCCATCCTTCGATGATGCCGCCCAAAGGCTCGACCACCGCCTCGAAATCCTGCTCAAAGTCGCCGATGCCGTCATAGGTGGCGTACATCACTTTGCTCAGTTCCAGGTACCACGCGCCGTCGTCGCGCACGCTGATTTGTGCATTCAAGGATTCACCACAGTAATGCCCTGCCGCCCTGCGCGCCCGCTCCTCGTCCGGAAAAATGGCGTAGAACTCGATGGGATGGAATCGTGAAAAGTCGAAGCCGCCTTCTTTCATGCGGCGCAAGACGCTGGTGCTGATGTCTTCTTGATAGGCTGTGCTCATGAAACGTCCCCCTCAGACTGATGGATAGACTTTCCGTATTCCCGGCACTCGCAACCGAATGGGGCGAGCGATGCGGCAACAACGTTGCCGGTGGGAAGCAAGCATGTAGCTGACAAGACCAGACCTTAGCGATCCGTTCGCTGATCTCGATTGCAGAGTAGCCTCAAGATAGAGCCGCTGCCAAGGCCTGGTTAGGAATGTGACAGGAGATGTTCAGATTGGCGTGATGCTGAGGATTTCAATGCTGTACTGGGTCTTCAGACTTTTGACAGTCGGATCATCGGTGCGCCCTTCCAGATCGTTGAGGTCCAGTTCGGCAGCCACAGGCAGACACCGGGCGCGAATGAGCTTCGCGGCTTGTTCGTTGTTCGGGCATTCATCGCTCTCGAACACCTCGTCAACTTGTTCACCGTGATCATCAACGAAAGTGACTTTCCACTTTTGCATCTGGTGCCTCCTCGATAAAACCCATGGATGGGCTTACATGTATCTCGACATTCTTCCCCGGCCAATCGTTCAACCGGACCTTCTATAAGTGAAGCATGAAAAAAGGGCCGTCTGCGGTGTGTTTTCACACAACCTGAGAGAGCCCTTTCTGGCTTGCTCGATATCAGTCGTTGCTAGGCTTGTTCACAGCCTGCAGGACGTATTGCGGTAAAGCAAAGGCCCCGATGTGGATTTCCGGGTTGTAGTAGCGGGTGATGATGCCGCTGCCGGCGAAGCGCTGCTGCAGGGTTTCCCGGGACAACTTGCGATACGCGGTATTGGTCGCGCCCCAGGCGAAGGTCATGGCGCCGCCGATGTAGGTCGGCACGGCCGCCTGATAGAAATGCCAGTCCGGGAACAGGCTGCGCAGGCGTCCGGCGGTGGTTTTGACTTCTTCGATTTGCATGAACGGCGTGCCGTTCTGGGTCACCAGAATGCCGCCTTCGTTCAGGCAGCGACGGCAGGCCTGGTAGAAGTTTTCCGAGAACAATACTTCACCCGGACCGATCGGGTCGGTGGAGTCGGAAATGATCACGTCGAATTTTTCGGTGGTGGTGGCGACGAAACGCATGCCGTCGTCGATCACCAGGTTCAGGCGTGGATCAGCGAACGCCCCCTTGGAGTGGTTCGGCAGGAATTCCTTGCACATGTCGACCACGGTGCCGTCGATCTCGACCATGGTGATGTGCTCGATGCTGCGGTGCTTGGCCACTTCCCGCAGCATGCCGCCGTCGCCGCCACCGATGATCAGCACGCGTTTGGCGGTGCCATGCGCCAGGATCGGCACGTGGGTCAACATCTCGTGGTAGATGAATTCGTCGGCTTCGGTGGTCTGGATCACGCCGTCCAGCGCCATGACGCGGCCCATGCGCGGGTTTTCGAAAATCACCAGGTGCTGGTGTTCGGTGCGCACTTCGTGCAGCAGTTTTTCCATGCGAAAACGCTGGCCGTAGCCTTCGTAGAGGGTTTCCAGGTACTCGCTGGTTGGGGTGTTGCTCATGGGAAGTGCTCCGATGAATGCGGGTGGCAACGGACGGTTACCCGCCCATGATGGCCAATCGATCAGCTCGATTGCCCCGGGAAAGGCGCGCATTCTACGTTGCGGAACATGACAGATCGAACCGTCCAGCGGTCTGTCAGATCCTTACATTGCCCCGTGGCCCGGCAATGGCCCAGATGATCAGGCCCAGCACTGGCAACAGGAGGATCAACAGCACCCAGAAGATTTTCATCCCGGTATCGGCGCCACTTTTCAGCACGTTGATGATTGCCCAGATGTCCAGGGCAAGAATAATCAGGCCAATCAGACCGTTGAACGTGGAACCCATGGTGTCGCTCCCTAAGAGTTGTTTGCACTCTTAGGATAGCCGGGCCTTGCGAGGGTTCCGTTTTTTAAACGTGGACGGCAATCTTGAGGGCTTCCAGCGAGGGTGCGGCAGTGATGCCGACTTTGGCGCACAACTCGAGCACCCGCGGCACGTCGTTGCCGTAGACCAGCACCACTTGCAGTTCGTCATCGAGCAACTGACTGAAGTTCATCAGCGTGTAACCGCCGTTTTCCTTGTTCATGCTGCTCATTTGCACCTGAATGCGATTGAGCGCGGTCAGGGCTTCAGTCTTGGCCAGTTGCTTGGGTTTAATATTGAAATCAACGCCGGGGCCGAACGAGGAAACGATCTGGGCGAACAGGTCCATGTAGGTGTCGGCCTGGAACAGCACGGTCTCCGGAAGACTGCCGACGACGACCCACTCGCCCAGCGGAATCGGGAACGTGTCGTCGTAGTTGATATCCGGATTGGCCGTCAGAAAAGCCTCGGGATCGGCGTAGGCCTGGGCGGCTTCGTCAGCGACTTTCTGGATTTCGTCATCGCTCATGCACCCGGAGCTGATTTTGCTGATGAGTTCGACGAGTGCGGCTTTCATGGGGCGGAATCCTGTAGCGAGGGAATTTTGAAGGCGCGAAGAATAGCGCATTACGCCCCGCAATTCCTGTGCGCGAGCATGGCCGGGATTGTTGACCCACATCAAAATCCAGCCTCCTGAGTAGCGGCATAATACTGGCACCTTGCCAAAACTGTTTCCGCTATCAGAGAAGACCTCCATGGGTGCCTGGCTTAGCAATATCTCGCTGAAATACAAATTCTGGGCGGTCAACGCCGTCGCCTTCATCACGACCTTGCTGCTGGTGTTGTACGCCGTACAGCTCGAACAACAGGCCCGCAGCCATGCCTATCAGGCATCGGCACAAGCCCAGGCGCGACTGCTCAACGCCTGGCCTGCCGGTCAACCGCTCCCCAAAGCCGATAACGTGCTGACTTTCAGTCGCGGGCAGGCACCGCTGCTGAACGGGCAGCCGGTACCGGGACTGGCCGATACCAACGGCTGGGTCGGAATCAATGCCATGCCGCTGTTCGGCAACAACCCGTTGATGGGCGCTGAAGTGTTTACGCGCACCGATGGCAACCAGGTCGCGGTGATTGCCCATGGTCCGAGCCTGACCCAGGTATTTGGTGAGCGTTTTCCCAACTATGCCGTGGCGGTGGCAATCCTGATGCTGGCGATGCTCGGCGCTTCGCAATTGTTGATCCGCTTCCTGCTCAGCCAGCTCAATACTCTGAAGGACGTGATGCTCCACGTCGAGAAAACCGGTGACCTGTCGGCCCGTGTGCCGCTGGCCTGCACTGACGAAGTCGGGCAGATGGCCAATGCCTTCAACGCCATGCAGGCCGGTTACCAGCGGGTGGTCAACACCGTCGCCAGCACCGCACGGCAACTGGATGTCGGCGCGGCGCGGCTGGCGTCGAGCATGAACGAGGTACGTCACGGCATGCTCGGCCAGCAAAGCGAAACCGATCAGGCCGCCACGGCGATCAACGAAATGACCGCCACGGTCTATCACATTGCCCAGCACGCCGGCGCCACCCGCGACCTCTCGCAAACCGCCGACACCCTGGCCGGCAGCGGGCAGGAAGTGGTCAGTCGGGTGCAGAATTCGATTGCCGGCTTGTCCAGCGGGGTGCAACAGACTGCCGAGATGATTCAGCGTCTGGCCGAGGACAGTCAGAAGATCAATGGCGTGGTCAGTGTGATTCACAGCATCGCCGAGCAGACCAATCTGCTGGCGCTGAACGCAGCGATTGAAGCGGCCCGTGCCGGTGAAATGGGTCGCGGTTTTGCGGTGGTCGCCGATGAAGTGCGTAACCTGGCCAAACGTGTCCAGACCTCCACTGACGAGATCACGATCATGGTTTCCGCGTTGCAGGCCGGGACTCGGGACGCGGTGGACTTCATGCAGGAAAGCTCGTTCAAGGCCGACGATTGCGTGCAGCAGGCTCAGGAGGCCGGCGCAGCGTTGGCAGAAATCACCAGCGCCGTGGCGCAGATGCGCGAAAGCAATACGCAGATCGCGGTGGCGGCCGAGCAGCAGAGCCACGTCGCCGAAGAGATGAATCGGGCGGTGGTGAGCATTCGGGATGTGACCGAGAACACCGTGCAGCAGACCGTGGATTCGGCGACTACCAGCAATGATCTGGCGGCGTTGGCCGGGGAATTGAGCAAGGCTATAGGGCAGCTGAAGCTGTAAGGACCCCTTCGCGAGCAAGCCCGCTCCCACAGGGTTAGCGCCATTTCAATATTTGCGCATTACCTGTGGGAGCGGGCTTGCTCGCGAAGGCGTCAGCTCAATTAACATCAATTCCGAACATGATACCTATCACTCCGATAGCCAGCCTTGATTCGCCGACTGGTTTAGCCCGACCTATTCTTTGTTCAAGAGCCTCAACGAACCAAGGATTACCATCATGGGCAAACGTCACCCCAACCTCCCCGCCTGGCAATGGCGAGCGTACCCGAACAATCACCAGCACCCGACCAACCTGGTGCTGCACCTGATTGCCGTGCCGCTGTTCATCGTGGCGTTTCTGCTGATTGTTTCGGGAGTGTTCAGTCTGAGTTTCGCGAATGTCGCGATTGGCGTCATCGGCCTGTTCGCCGCCCTCGGCCTGCAACGCCACGGTCACCGCCTGGAGGCGCAAGCCTCCGAGCCGTTCAGCGATCGCAAAGATGCCGTGTCACGCTTGCTGGTCGAGCAGTTTCTGACCTTCCCACGGTTCTTCCTGAGCGGCGGCTGGTGGCGCGCCTGGCGTGAGCGCCACCGTCGTCACTGATCAGGCGAAAATCGTCACCGTCTGCCGGCTCATGGCAATCAACTGACCGTCTGCGCTCCACAATTTCGCGGCCGCATGACCGTAGCCGTCAGCGGCATGCTCGATCTCGACGAGGTATTTGCACCAGTCCAGCGTGCTCAGTTCAAGCAACGGCTGGACGAACTCGATGGTCCAGGTCAGCGTGCTGCCCATCGCCGGTTTTTTCAGGTGAGGCAACAGCGCCGGTGGCCAAGCATCGACCAGCGCCAGGATATGCGCCTCGCTGACCGCCTCTTCCTTCACGTCCCCGCGCAAGCGCACCCAGCCGCCCATCTCGCGGGATGTGTTGCCGGTGAACGGCAGACCGCCGACGCTCCAGCGCATCGCCAGATGGCGCATGAATTCCGGAGTCACGCCTTTGATGTAAGGCAATTCCTGGCAGTCGTCCCAGTGCTTCATCTCGGGCGCCGGTTCGGCGATCACCGCCACTTCCGACGGTCGCGAGGCGCCGAAGCTGCCTTGGACCAACGTCACCACCTGGCCCTTCTGCATCGCCCGACCCAGCACCTGGCTGACCGCTTTGCCTTCGCGTAACACATCGACTTCAAAACTGACCGGCACTTCAGGCTCGACCGGGCCGACAAAGGTGATCGCCAGCGAGCGCACCGGACGATCCTCCGGGACTTTTGCGCGCATGGCTTCGTACTGCAAGGCGGCCACCAGGCCACCGAAACTGGCACGCCCCTGAGCCCATTCGGCCGGAATAGACAGCTCCAGCGGCTGGCTGCGGACAGCGTCGAGCAGATCGGAAAAGCGCATGGAAACCTCAGAGCGGGAAAAGGATGAAGGGATCTTAACCAGCCCGCGAGGATGGCACAGCGCTTATTCCGGCCAAAGAAGCTGACAGATAGGCCGTGTGCCGGACATCGATTCAAAATTCAACAGTGATCAAATGTGGGAGCGGGCTTGCTCGCGAAGACGGCGGCACATCCAAAACAGATGTGACTGACAGACCGCTTTCGCGAGCAAGCCCGCTCCCACATTGGCTCAGTGTGGCCCCCCTAAGGTGATCAGGCCCGATTTGTGGTGGTTTCAGGATTTGAAACAGGCGGCGCTGAGTTTGTCGAGGACGCGGTCGGCGCGGCCTTCGGCCTTGGCCATGGCAGTTTTCCAGGCCGCGACGCAGGGCTGCAAATCGGTTTCCTGCTCAGCTATGGCCAGCCATTGCAAGCAATCGTGCCAATCGCCCAAGGCACCTTGCGCGGACTTCAAGCGCGGCATCGCCGCTTTCGGCAGTCGATCCAGTTCGGGATAGGCTTCGATGCCATAGCGCACGCGCTTGATCAGCAGGCGCAAACGGTGGCGATCGTGCGCCGGATCGTGCAGGGCCTGATCGAGTTTTTTCCATTGTTTGGCCAAACGTTTTTCGATGCGTTGACGCAAGCCCTTGAGCAATCCCTGACGTTGGGAGGCCCGCAGAAAACGCGGGAAGGCGTCGAGGATCATCAGCAACTGCGCCACTTCAGGACTCGTCGCGACCGCCGGGTAAGCCTCGGCCATTTGCGCCATGCGCCGATGGGCAGCCTCGGGTTGATCATGCTCGAGCAGGTACGCCGCCAGCACCTCGCGATCGCGCAACGGCGTGGTCAGGTCGCCAACCCGGGACGCCGCCGCTTCCAGCTGTTCGACCCCGGGCAAGCCGCGCAATGGCCGCAGCAGACTGCGTAACCGGCGAACCGTGGTACGCAGATCGTGCAGCGCTTCAGGGTCGGTGCGCGCACTCAAGCGTGCCTGACAGGCCAGCAAACGGACTTCCAGGCCCAGGACATGAGCCACCAACCGATCAACCAAGGCAGACATCGCTTGCTCCCTGAGTCGAATTGCCCCAAATGCCTACATCATGCCTCAACGGCCGGCGCGCGACTCACGAATATAGAAACGCGCCTTCTCGGCCTTATTGGCGCAACCTTCGAACGCTTCGAATTGCTGCTGGGTCTTGGCGCCGGTCAGCAGCGACAGGGCTTTGGAGTAGCTGACGGTTCCGGCAAAACCTTCAGCCTTGGCCAAATCCAGTTCACGCCACGCGGCATCGATCCCGCTACCGCAGCTGTCACGGTAAGCGGTTTTGCCGGCGCAACCGGCGAGTGCAAGGGCAATCAAGGGCACACAGATCCAGGCTTTCATTATTCACACCTCAAAGATAGGTAAACAGTCGTGCAGTTAAGACGGTCTGGCGCGTGAAAAGTGCCTTGGTCCCGCCGCGGAAACTCTAGCGCTCGCGAGAATACCCATCTGCCGCCAAAGAGTGTCGAAAAAACGACGCCCTCGCCTCGCTGAACGACCTTAGCGATTGAAGCGCGCCCCTCGATGGGTGCATTGTTGAACCTTGTCAGACGAGGGCGATTCATGAAAAAGCGTGTCGCGCTGGTGCTGGGCTCAGGTGGGGCCCGGGGCTACGCCCATATCGGGGTCATTGAAGAGATCGAACGGCGTGGCTACGACATCGCCTGCATCGCCGGATGTTCCATGGGGGCAGTGGTCGGCGGGATCTATGCCGCCGGCAAACTCGACGAATATCGCAACTGGATCGAAAGCCTGGATTACCTCGACGTCCTGCGGCTGGTGGATGTCAGTTTTCGTCTGGGCGCGATTCGCGGGGAAAAGGTTTTCGGGCAGATCCGCAAGATCGTCGGCGAGATCAATATTGAAGACTTGCGCATCCCTTACACGGCGGTAGCCACCGACCTGACCAATCAGCAGGAAATCTGGTTTCAGGAAGGCTGCCTGCACCAGGCCATGCGCGCCTCGGCGGCGATTCCCAGCCTGTTCACCCCGGTGATGCAGGGCAACCGCATGCTGGTGGACGGCGGCATCCTCAACCCTTTACCGATCGTGCCGGTGGTGTCGAGTCATTGCGACCTGATCATCGCGGTCAACCTCAACTCCACCAACCAGCGCCACTATCAACTGCCGGTGATCCAGCGCCCGGCGGCGTTCAAGACGCGTTTCGACAGCCTGATCAACTCGCTCGGTTCAAAATTGCCCTTCCGCCGCAAACAGGCGGAACAATTGCTGCTGCTGGAAAAGGAAGCGTTGATGGCAGAAGCGGCCGAGATCAACCCGTGGATCGAATCCGCCGCACCCGAAGCCCAGCAACCGGCCGCCGCCCCTGAACGCGAAGGCGCGCCGAAGTCCGCCACCGGCTCGTTCATCATCGACAACGTCGGGCCGGCGTCTTTGCTGGACCTGATCAACCAGAGTTTCGAGGTGATGCAAACTTCATTGGCGCAGTACAAGATCGCCGGTTATCCGCCGGATATTTTGATCAATGTGCCAAAGCGGGTGTGCCGGTTTTTCGAGTTTTACAAAGCGCCGGAACTGATCGCGCTAGGGCGGGAGATTGCGCGGGATACGCTGGATCGGTATGAGAATGAGCGGGATTCCTGAACTTCTCGAGTGAATGATAAGGCCCCTTCGCGAGCAAGCCCGCTCCCACATTTGATCCCATTCCAATGTGGGAGCGGGCTTGCTCGCGAAGACGCCAGATCAGACAACTCAGAACTAAAGGCTGCCCTCACTCAACAACCGATACCCGACCCCCGCCTCGGTGACGATAAACCGCGGCTGAGTCGGATCATCCGCCAGTTTCTGGCGCAGGTGCCCGACCACAATCCGCAAATAATGAGTGTCCTCGGTATGGGTCGGTCCCCAGATGTCCTTGAGCAGTTGCTGCTGGGTGATGACCCGCCCCGGATGACGCGCCAGTTGCGCCAGTACCGCGTATTCCTTGCGGGTCAGCGCGACTTCGGTGCCGTCGAGTAATACCCGGCGATAAGCCAGGTCGACGGTCAACGGGCCGAACGTCAACGCCGCGGGTTGAGCTTCTCCCGCCGGCGCCTGACGCAACAACGCACGAACCCGGGCCAGAAATTCCTGAATACCAAACGGTTTGGTCACGTAGTCGTTGGCGCCGCCATCGAGCGCCTCGACTTTCTGCCCTTCACTGGCGCGCACCGAGAGCACCAGCACCGGCACTATCGACCACTCGCGAAACTCGCGCAGCACTTGCTGGCCGTCCATGTCCGGCAGGCCGAGGTCGAGTACCAGCAGGTCCGGTTTATTCAGTGCAGCCTGGGCCAGGCCTTCGGTGCCAGTGCCGGCCTCCAGCACTTTGTAGCCCTGGGAAACCAGGCTGATGCGCAGGAATTTACGGATCTGTGGTTCGTCGTCGATGACCAAAATGGTCGCGGTCTGGCTCATGAATTCACATCAACACAAAGAAGTGGCAATAGAGTAGCGCAAGCGCGATCAGGCTTCACTTTCGGCTCTTAATTTTCAAAGGCCGGCTGGGCCTGTAACGGCAGGTGCAAGGTGATGCAGGTGCCGCGCCCCTCGATGCCATCGGCAACGCTGATTCGCCCGCCATGGGCACCGACCATGCCCTGACAGATCGCCAGCCCCAGACCGGTCCCCTGCCCGCCACGATCACCGCGCGCGGCGGTGTAGAACATGTCGAAAATCTTTGCCCGCTCTTCCTGCGGAATCCCCGGCCCTTCATCGCTCACCGAAAAGAACAGCTCGCTGTCATCGGCCCCGGCGCGCAGTTGCAGGCGGCCATGAGCCGGTGAAAACCGCGCGGCGTTTTCCAGCACGTTGACCAGCGCCTGTTCGATCAGCGCCGCGTGGACGTAAAGCAGCGGCAACTGCGGCGGCACTTCGGTGGTCACCTGCAACGGCGCCAGCACGGCGCGCAGACGATTGAGCGAACTGCCGACGATGTCGGCCGGCGACACCCAGTCCCGCGCCAGCTTCAGCGCGCCGTGTCCGAGACGGGTCATGTCCAGCAGGTTCTGAATGTAGCGATCGAGGCGCTCGGCTTCATCGCGCGTGCCTTCAAGCAGTTCGCGGCGATCCTCCAGCGGGATGGCCTCACCGAGGGCCAACAGGCTGTCGATGCTGCCGCGCATGGAGGTCAGCGGCGTGCGCAAATCATGGGACACCGAGGCCAGCAAGGCACTGCGCAGTTGCTCGGTTTCGCCGTGCAACCGGGCGGCTTCCAGGTCTTCGGCCAATTGCGCACGCGCCAGCGCCTGGGCCAGCGGCTGGCTCAGCGCGGTCAACAAACGCCGACGCTGACCGCTCAAGGTCTGGCCCTCTTTGGCACACACGCCGAGCAGCGCCAGCGGCCCGTCTTCCACCGACAACGGCCACCACCACCAACGCCCGAACGGCAGCGTGCCGGTGCCCGCGCCGGCCGGTTGATCGTGTTGCCAGGCCCAATCGGCGGCAGCGCGCTCGGCCTCGGAAAACTCCAGCGGGCCACCGGTTTCGACTTTCCATCCGCCCTGGCCGTCGCGATTGAGCAGGCAGAGTTGCAGATCACTCCAGCCATCGAGGTGCTGGGCCGCTGCGCTGACCACCGCCTGGCGGTCGGTGGCAGCGGTGAGTTTGCGTGACAGGTCGAGCAATTCGGTGGTCTCTTCCTGAGTGTCGCGCAGCGCCTGCAATTGCCGCCGTTGCCGAGCCGCGAGGTTACCGGTCAGCGCTGCCATCAGCAGGAAAAACAGCAAGGTCAGCACGTCTTCTTCGCGCTGGATGCGGAAGGAAAAATTCGGCGGAATGAACAGAAAGTCATAGGTCAGAAACGACAGCGCCGCACAGGCCAGCGCCGGGCCAAGGCTGCTGCGCACCGCCACCAGCAACACCGCGGCGAGGAACACCAGCGAAATATTCGGTAGCGGCAAGACACTCGCCACCGCCCAGGCCAAGGCACTGGCGAGCACCGTCGCCACCAGCGCCAGCGCGTAGTCGAACCACACCAGTGCCTGCGCCGAACGCTGACGCGGCTGATGCTGTTCGTGATCGCTGTCGAGGACGTTGATTTCCAGCCCGCGCGCATCGCGCAGCAAACGCGACGCCAGTCCGCCGCCGAACAACCGTCGACGCAAACGCTGCCGGGACTGACCGACCAACACCAGACTCGCGCGGCGTTCGGCGGCGTGCTGGATCAGGGTTTTCGCCACCTCACCGGCGCGCAGCAGCACCACTTCGCCGCCGAGGCGTTCGGCCAGTTGCTGGGCACTTTGCAGACGCAGCCGCGACTGCTCGTCACGCACACTGCCGTTGTCCACATGCACCAGGCTCCACGGCAAATGCCGACGCTGAGCGACACGACTGGCGTGACGCACCAGACGCTCGGCCTGTGCATCGCCATCGACGCCGACCAACAGGCGACCGCGGACCGCCGGCGCCGCTTGGCCGAGCTGGCGATAGCCCTGGGCCAAATCATCATCGACCTGAGCGGCGGCGGTTTGCATCGCCAGTTCCCGCAGGGCCGTGAGGTTGGTCTGGGTGAAGAAAGCGTCGATGGCCGCCCTCGCCTGCTCCGGCACATAGACCTTGCCATCGCGTAAACGCTCGAGCAGCTCGCGCGGCGGCAGGTCGATCAGCAGCAGTTCGTAGGCTTCTTGCAGCACCCAGTCCGGCAGGGTTTCGCGAACCTGCACGCCGGTGATGCCACGCACTTTGTCGTTAAGACTTTCCAGGTGCTGGACGTTGACTGTGGTGAACACGTCAATGCCTGCGGCGAGCAGTTCCTGAATGTCTTGCCAACGTTTGGTGTGGCGACTGCCGGGGGCGTTGCTGTGAGCCAGTTCGTCCACCAGCACCAGTTTCGGTTTGGCTGCGAGCAAACCGTCGAGGTCCATTTCTTCGAGCATCACACCGCGGTATTCCGAGCGCACCAACGGCTGCTGCGGCAAGCCGCCGAGCAGCGCTTCGGTCTCGGCGCGACCGTGGGTTTCGACCACGCCGGCAATCACTTTCACGCCCTGGCGCAGTTGGGTGTGGGCGGCCTGGAGCATGGCGTAGGTTTTGCCGACACCAGGCGCGGCGCCGAGAAAAACCTTGAGCCGGCCACGGCCATCCCGGGGCAGGTCTGCTAACAGCGCGTCGGCGCGGCCGGAGTCACTCATGCTTGAAGCTCTCTTTTTTCAGATGTTGATGTAGTGATTGTTCAGCCGCCTTCGCGAGCAAGCCCGCTTCCACATTTGATCTTCAGTGTTACGCAGATCCAGTGTGGGAGCGGGCTTGCTCGCGAATGGCGCCACCACCGTTCTACAGGCTTTCCAGCGCCATGTTCAGCGCCAACACGTTCACCACCGGCGGCCCCACCAATGGCTGCTCGATATGCGCATCCATCAACTGCTGAAGCGTAGACACCGGCAAATTGCGCGCTGCCGCAACACGCGCCAGTTGATAGGCAATCGCGGCCGGTGGCAAGTGTGGATCGAGGCCGCTGCCGGAGGTGGTGACCATTGCCAATGGCACCGGACCCTGGCCCGGCACCAGCAGCTTGTCGGCATCGTCGATCACCCGAGTGGCCAGGGCCGGGTTGCTCGGCGAAAGGTTGCTGGCACTGCTCGACACGGTAGCAAATGCACCGGCCGATGGCCGAGGATGGAACCAGGCGTCACCGACGAAATCCTGCGCGATCAGTGAGGAACCGCGGACCTTGCCATCGGCGTCGTGTACGAGGCTGCCGTTGGCCTGGTCCGGGAATGCGACCTGGGCGACACCGGTGACCACCAGTGGATAGGCGACGCCGGTGATCAGGGTCATCAGGACGAGCAGGCTCAGGGCCGGACGTATCATTGTGGACATTTCAGAATCCTCGAATTCAGTAAACAAATACAGCGTTCAAACAGGTGGACCGTGTCGTCCTCTTCGCGAGCAAGCCCGCTCCCACATTTGAAACGCATTCCCCTGTGGGAGCGGGCTTGCTCGCGAAGGCGGTGTGCCTGGCACACCGCCCCAGGGTCAAACCAGATGCAACGCCGTCAACAGCATGTCAATTGCCTTGATCCCCACAAACGGCACCACAATCCCGCCCAATCCATAGATCAACAGATTGCGTCGCAGCAACGCCGCCGCACTCGCTGCCTGCACCCGCACGCCGCGCAATGCCAATGGAATCAGCACCACAATAATCAAGGCGTTGAACACAATCGCCGACAGAATCGCGCTCTGCGGACTGCTCAGGTGCATGACGTTCAGCACGCCCAATTGCGGGTAGATCGAGGCGAACAGCGCCGGCAGAATCGCGAAGTATTTGGCCACGTCGTTGGCGATGGAAAACGTCGTCAACGCACCACGGGTCACCAGCAATTCCTTGCCGATCTGCACCACGTCCAGCAGCTTGGTCGGATCGCTGTCGAGGTCGACCATGTTCGCCGCCTCGCGCGCTGCTTGCGTGCCGTCGTTCATCGCCATCCCTACGTCCGCCTGGGCCAGGGCCGGGGCGTCGTTGGCGCCGTCGCCACACATGGCGACCAGGCGACCGTCGTTCTGCTCGTGACGAATGCGCGCCAATTTCTTCTCTGGTGTGGCTTCGGCCAGCACATCATCGACGCCCGCTTCGGCCGCAATCGCCGCGGCGGTCAGCGGGTTGTCGCCGGTCACCATGACGGTGCGAATCCCCAGTTTGCGCAGCTCGGCAAATCGCTCGCGGATGCCGGGTTTGACCACGTCTTTGAGGTGGATCGCGCCGAGTAATTTACCGTCGGCGCAGACCAGCAACGGGGTGCCGCCGCTCTGGGCAATCTTGTCGATTTCCCGGGACAGCGGCGCGGCCAGGTCAGCGCGTTTCAGGTCAACGAAGGCCAATAACGAATCCACCGCGCCTTTGCGATAAACACGGCCCTGATAGTCGACACCAGATAGACGCGTCTCGGCGCTGAACGGTACGGCGGTGAGCAACTCGGTGGCAGGCTCAGGTTGTGGCTGAGTGCCGCGCAGGTACTCGACGATGGATTTACCTTCAGCCGTGTCATCGGCCAGCGAGGCGAACAATGCACCCTCGGCGAGCTCCTTGGCAGTGACGCCAGGTGCTGCGTAAACCGCGGTGCAGCGACGATTACCGAAAGTGATGGTGCCGGTCTTGTCCAGCAGCAGGACGTGTACGTCCCCCGCTGCTTCCACGGCACGGCCGGATTTGGCGATCACATTCAGGCGCACCAGACGGTCCATCCCGGCGATACCGATGGCCGATAACAGACCGCCAATGGTGGTCGGAATCAGCGTGACCAATAACGCCACCAGAAACACCAGCGGCAGGCTGCCGTTGGCGAAGTGGGCGAACGGTTGCAGGGTGACGACCACCAACAGGAAGATCAGGGTCAGGCCGATCAGCAGGATGTCGAGCGCCACTTCGTTCGGGGTTTTCTGGCGTTTGGCGCCTTCGACCAAAGCGATCATGCGATCGAGTGTCGACTCGCCCGGGTTGGCGGTGATGCGCACCAGCAGCCAGTCGGACACCAGTCGGGTGTTGCCGGTGACGGCCGAACGGTCGCCGCCGGATTCGCGAATCACCGGCGCGGATTCACCGGTAATCGCCGCTTCGTTAACCGCCGCGATACCTTCAATCACCTCGCCGTCACCGGGGATCATTTCCCCCGCTTCAACGCGGACTACATCGCCCTTGCGCAGGCTGGTGGCCGGCACCACTTGAAAGGCGCCAGTGCTGGTTTTGCGCCGAGCACTCAAACCTTCGCTACCGGCCTTGAGACTGTCGGCGCGAGCCTTGCCGCGACCTTCGGCCAGTGCTTCGGCGAAGTTGGCGAACAGCACGGTGAACCACAACCACAAGGCGATTTGCGCGGCGACAAAAGTCGGCACGCTGCTGTCGGGAATGAAGCACAACACGGTGGTCAGGATCGCGGTCAGTTCGACCACCAGCATCACCGGCGCACGCTGCAATTGTCGTGGGTCGAGTTTGACGAAGGCTTGCACCAGCGCCGGGCGCCAGAGGGCCGAGATCGCGGTTTTCGGTTGTTCCGGCACCTTGACGGCAGCGGCTTTAGTTGCGGGCATATTCATCATTGACTCCTTAGAAGCCCAGGCTCAAATGTTCAGCAATAGGACCCAGCGCCAATGTCGGCAGGAAGGTCAAACCACCCACCAGCAAAATGGTCACGGTCAGCAAGGTCACGAACAGCGGGCCATGGGTCGGGAAGCTGTTCTGGCCGATCGGTGCGGTTTTCTTCATCGCCAGGCTGCCGGCCAGAGCCAGTACCGGAAGGATGTAACCGAAGCGACCGATCAACATGCCAAGGCCCAGCATCAGGTTGTGGAACGCTGTGTTCGCCCCAAATCCAGCAAACGCCGAACCGTTGTTCGCACTGGCCGAGGTGTAGGCATAAAGCAACTGACTGAAACCGTGAGGACCGGGGTTGCTCACCGCCGCGACCGGGCCTGGCAGGCTGGCGGCAATCGCGCCGAGCACCAGCACACCGACCGGCATCACCAGCAAGGTCACCACCAGCAATTGGACTTCCTTCGCTTGCAGTTTCTTACCAAGGTATTCCGGGGTGCGGCCGATCATCAGGCCGGCGAGGAACACCGCGATCAACACGTTCAGCAACATGCCGTAGAGCCCGGCACCGACGCCGCCGAAGATCACTTCGCCGACCATCATGTTGACCAGCGCAACCATGCCGCTCAGCGGGTTGAGGCTGTCGTGCATGCCGTTGACCGAACCGTTGGATGCCGCGGTGGTGGTCACCGACCACAGCACCGTGGCGGTCGTGCCGAAGCGTGCTTCCTTGCCTTCCAGCGGCGCGGTCTGTTCGACGGCGACATTGTTCAGGGTCGGGTTCGGCTGGTATTCAGCCCACAGCGACGTCGCGCCGCCGATCAGGAACAGCGCCAGCATGCAGGCAATGATCGCGCGGCTCTGACGCAGGTCTTTCACGTAGTGGCCGAAGGTGAACACCAACGCCACCGGGATCAGAATAATCGAGCCGACTTCGAACAGGTTGCTCCACGCCGTCGGGTTCTCGAACGGGTGCGCCGAGTTGACGCCGAAGAAGCCGCCGCCGTTGGTGCCCAGTTGCTTGATCGCAATCTGGCTGGCGGCCGGGCCCAGCGGGATCACCTGATCGATGCCTTGCATCGTCACCGCATTTACGTAGTGCGCGAAGGTTTGCGGCACGCCCTGCCAGACCAGATACAGCGCCAACAGCAAGCACAGCGGCAGCAAGCCATAGAGGGTGGCGCGGGTCATGTCGACCCAGAAGTTGCCGAGGGTTTTGCTCGACTTGCGACCAATACCGCGACACAGGGCAACCAACACGGCGAGACCAGTGGCGGCGCTGACGAAGTTCTGCACGGTGAGGCCGACCATCTGACTCAGGTAGCTCAGGGTCGCTTCGCCGCTGTAGGACTGCCAGTTGGTATTGGTCATGAAGCTGACGGCAGTATTGAACGCTTGCGTCCACTCCTGACCCGGCAGGTTTTGCGGGTTCAGCGGCAAGTAATCCTGAAACAGCAGGATCGCGAACAACAGCAAAAAGCCAGCGAGGTTGAAGGCGAGCAAGGCCAGGGTGTATTTCTGCCAGCTCTGTTCGGCCTGCGGATCGACGCCGGCCACCCGATAACACCCGCGCTCCACCGGCCCCAGAATCGGCGAAAGCCAGGTGCGCTGACCTTCCATCACCTTGTAGTAGAAGCGCCCCAGAAACGGTGCCGGAATCAGCACCAGGGCGAAGAAGGCGAGGATCAGCCAATAGTCATAACTGTGCATAGCCGCTCCTAGTTCCGGTCCGCGCGCAACAGCGCAACCAACAGATAAATGAACAGCCCCACTGCCAGTAGCAGTGACACCCCGTCCAGAACGCTCATGGAAGTTCTCCGTGTTACGGCGTATTGCCGCGTGTGGGGTCATTGTCGGGAGGGAGGCTGTAAAGGAGCGAGATCGAGGGGTGTGGCGGGGCATAAAGAAAGCGTAAAGAGTGGGTTTACGCTAGGGTTACGGTGGTGTCCAAGACTCCACAAAACAAAAGTGGGATGAACAACCTATTGCACCACCCCGGCCCTGCCGACAAGATATGACCGTTTGCGTTTTCGACTACTGAAAAAGGCTGGCCAACATGCGTATCCTCATTACCGGCGGAGCCGGTTTCATCGGCTCTGCCTTGATTCGCGAGCTGATCCGGCATACCGAGCATGAAGTGCTCAACCTGGACAAGCTGACCTACGCCGGCAATCTCGAATCGCTGACCGGCATTGCCAACGACACTCGCTACGAGTTCGTTCAAGCCGATGTCGTTGATCAGGCGACCGTCCGCGCGGTGCTGACACGTTTCCAGCCGCAGGCGATCATGCACCTGGCAGCGGAATCCCACGTCGACCGTTCCATCGACGGACCTTCGGATTTCATCCAGACCAACATCGTCGGCACCTACAGTTTGCTGGAGGCCACCCGCGCCTATTGGCAAACCCTCGCCGAGCCGGAAAAAAGCGCCTTCCGCTTCCATCACATCTCCACTGACGAGGTCTATGGCGACCTGCATGGCGCTGATGATCTGTTTACCGAAACGACGCCCTACGCCCCGAGTTCGCCGTACTCCGCCAGCAAAGCGGCGTCCGACCACCTGGTCCGTGCGTGGCAGCGCACCTATGGCCTGCCAGTGCTGTTGACCAACTGCTCGAACAATTACGGGCCGTTCCACTTCCCCGAAAAATTGATTCCGCTGGTCATTCTCAATGCCTTGGCCGGCAAGCCGCTGCCGGTGTACGGCGATGGTCTGCAAATCCGCGACTGGCTATTCGTCGAAGATCACGCCCGGGCCCTGCTCACAGTGGTGACCACCGGTATCGTCGGCGAGACCTACAACATCGGCGGGCACAACGAAAAAAAAAATATCGACGTGGTGCGTGGCCTCTGCGCCCTGCTTGAAGAACTGGCACCGCGCAAGCCCGAGGGTGTCGCGCACTACGCCGACCTGATCACGTTCGTCCAGGATCGTCCTGGCCATGACCTGCGCTACGCGATCGATGCCAGCAAGATCGAACACGAACTGGGCTGGGTACCCGAAGAGACCTTCGAAACCGGCCTTCGCAAAACCGTTCAGTGGTACTTGAACAACCTTGAGTGGTGCCGTCGTGTTCAAGATGGCAGCTACCAGGGTGAACGCCTTGGTGCCATCAATCCCCAGGAGCTTCATTCATGATGAAAGGTATCGTTTTGGCAGGCGGCTCGGGCACACGCCTGCATCCGATCACGCTCGGCGTGTCCAAACAGCTGTTGCCGGTCTACGACAAACCGATGATCTATTACCCGATTTCGGTCCTGATGCTGGCCGGCATCAAAGACATTTTAGTGATCTCTACTCCCCAGGATCTGCCCCAGTACCGCAATCTCCTGGGTGATGGCAGTCAATTCGGGGTGAATTTCAGCTATGCCGAGCAGCCGTCACCGGATGGTCTGGCCCAGGCTTTTCTGATTGGCGAAAGCTTCATTGGCAATGATCCTGTGTGCCTGATCCTCGGCGACAACATTTTTCATGGTCAACACTTTGGCGAGCAGTTGCAGAACGCTGCAAAACGCACTTCTGGCGCTACCGTGTTCGGCTATTGGGTCAAAGACCCGGAGCGCTTCGGTGTGATTGATTTCGACAGCCAGGGCCGTGCCCTGTCGATCGAAGAAAAGCCGAAAATACCGAAATCCAGCTATGCCGTCACCGGCCTGTATTTCTACGACAACGATGTAATCAGGATCGCCAAAGCGGTAAAGCCTTCGCCTCGCGGCGAGCTGGAAATCACCGACGTCAACAATGCGTATCTCAAACGGGGAGACCTGCAGGTCGAGCGCTTCGGCCGTGGTTTCGCCTGGCTCGACACCGGCACTCACGACAGCTTGCTCGATGCCTCTCAGTACGTGCAGACCATCGAACATCGACAAGGCTTGAAAGTCGCCTGCCTCGAAGAGATCGCTTACGAAAAGAACTGGATCAACCGCGAACAGCTGCTGGAGCGTGCCCGCTACTTCGGCAAGACCGGGTATGGCCAGTACCTGGCCAAGCTCGCCGGGGATGAACAATGGATGTGAATGAAACCGATCTGTGCGGAGTAGTGATCATCGGTAAAAGCCTGCAAGAGGCTGATCTGCTCCCATGAGAATTCTCATCAGCGGCCAGAATGGTCAGGTCTCACGCGAACTGCAGGGTCGTCTGGGGGATGTCGGCGAGTTGATCGTGCTGGGTCGCGATCAACTCGATCTGGCACAACCCGAGCAGATTCGCCAACAGGTACAAAAGGTTCGTCCGGATCTGATCATCAACGCGGCGGCCCACACAGCGGTCGATCTGGCGGAAAGCGAGCCGGAAACAGCCTTTGCCATCAACGCCGTGGCCCCTGGCATCTTTGCCGAAGAAGCACTGAAGCTTGGCATCCCGCTGATTCACTACTCCACCGATTATGTATTCGACGGCATGAAGGTCGGGCCTTACACCGAAGACGACACGCCAAACCCGCTCGGGGTTTACGGCAGGAGCAAACTGGCCGGTGAACGGGCGATCACTGATGTGCAAGGCAAACATCTTATCCTGCGTACCAGCTGGGTCTATTCGGCCCATGGCCGCAATTTCCTGCTGACGATGCAACGCCTGCTGCAAGAGCGACCGGAAGTACGCATTGTCGCCGATCAGATCGGCGCACCTACCTGGGCAGGCAGTATTGCCAATAGCACCCTTGCCCTGATCGAACGCTGGCAGGCAGGTGAGGCCGTTACCTGGGGGACATATCATCTGACCGCACAGGGGAAAACCTCCTGGTTCGGTTTCGCCCAGGCCATTGGCGAAGCGTTACGGCAACAAGGAAAGCCCTGCGCAAACCTGCTGCCGATTCCCTCCAGCGACTACCCGACACCGGCGGCCCGACCGCTCAACTCATGTCTTGATTGCAGTCTCCTGCAACGTGAATGGAGCGTCAGTCAACCTGACTGGCAAATTGCGCTGCGCGAGTGTCTTGCCGAGCAAGGTTAAACCTACAAACAGGACTTGCTCACGAAGACAGCAAAACCGCTACCAGCGCCTCCAACTGGAGCACCCATTTGCGCACATCGAGGTGCAAACATCCTCGATACGACGTCTTTTGACGCTTTACGACCGCCTTCACAACACTGGCACGCCCGCTGCAAACGCCCTCCCCCGAGCTTTCCAAACCGTTCAGGGGGCAACGCATGAACACACAACTCAAACCCACGCTGGGCACGCTGCATCTGTGGGGCATTGCGGTCGGGCTGGTGATTTCCGGTGAATACTTCGGCTGGAGTTACGGCTGGGGTGTGGCGGGCACACTCGGTTTTCTGGTGACGTCCTTTATGGTCGCCACGATGTACACCTGCTTCATCTTCAGTTTCACCGAGCTGACCACCGCGATTCCTCACGCCGGTGGTCCCTTTGCCTACAGCCGCCGCGCCTTTGGCGAGAAAGGCGGATTGATCGCGGGGCTGGCGACACTGATTGAATTTGTCTTCGCCCCGCCAGCCATTGCCTTGGCCATCGGTGCCTACCTCAACGTGCAATTCCCCGCACTCGACCCGAAACACGCAGCGGTCGGTGCCTACATCGTGTTCATGGGCCTGAACATCCTCGGGGTGAAACTGGCGGCGACCTTCGAATTGGTGGTCTGCGTACTCGCAGTGGCCGAACTGCTGGTGTTCATGGGCGTGGTCGCCCCGGCGTTCAGCTTCAGCAATTTCGCACTGAATGGCTGGGCCGGTTCCGATGTGTTCGGCGCGCCGGCGATTGCCGGGATGTTCGCAGCGATTCCGTTTGCCATCTGGTTCTTCCTGGCCATCGAAGGCGCGGCCATGGCCGCCGAAGAAGCCAAGGATCCGAAACGCACCATTCCGAAGGCCTACATCAGCGGCATTCTGACGTTGGTTTTGCTGGCGATGGGCGTGATGTTCTTTGCCGGTGGCGTCGGTGACTGGCGCACCCTGTCGAACATCAACGACCCGCTGCCGCAAGCGATGAAAACCGTGGTTGGCGAAAGTTCAGGCTGGTTGCACATGCTGGTGTGGATCGGCCTGTTCGGCCTGGTGGCGAGTTTCCACGGAATCATCCTCGGCTACTCGCGGCAGTTCTTCGCCCTTGCCCGGGCCGGTTACCTGCCGGCGTCCCTGGCCAAGTTGTCGCGTTTTCAGACCCCGCACCGGGCAATCATCGCCGGTGGCGTGATCGGCATTACCGCGATTTATAGCGATGGTTTGATCAACCTGGGCGGCATGACGCTGACGGCGGCGATGATCACGATGGCGGTCTTCGGGGCAATCGTGATGTACATCATGAGCATGCTCAGCCTGTTCAAACTGCGCAAAACCGAACCGAATCTGGAGCGCACCTTTCGCGCGCCGTGCTATCCGCTGGTGCCGTTCATTGCGCTGGTGCTGGCGGTGGTCTGCCTGGTGGCGATGGCCTGGTTCAACACGTTGATCGGGTTGATCTTCCTGGGCTTTATGGCGGTGGGGTTCGTGTACTTCACGCTGACGGCGCAACTGCGTGCCGATGCACCGGCGGACGCGATGCTGACCGGGCTGTAAACAGGCGAAGTGCGGCTGTCAGAACAAGCATAGAATGGAACCACTGCGAAAATTAATCGCTCAAAGTGGTATGCACGATCGGTTGGCAAAACCCGCCAATCGGCCTGCCCTCAAGGAGAGCCCTATGCCCTGGTATGCCTGGTTGATTCTGATCGTTGCAATCGGCTCGATCGTTGGCGGTTTGATGATGTTGCGTGACACCGCCAACAAGGTCGAACTGACCGAGGAGCAACGCAAACGCGTCGCTGAACGCAACGCGGAAGCGGATGCCAAGGATGCGCAGGACCGCTAAAACAAAACCCTGTCATTCTCATTGAATGACAGGGTTTTTCGTTTTACTTCTCCCAATCGGCCTTGGCAATGTGCAGGCCATGCAGTCCTTTATAGGCCGCTCGTTCCGGCTGGCTCCAGCCCACAAGCAACGAATCCTCCAACCGATAAATCTCCACCCCGAGCGGGCGACATACGCTTAGCGGGTCCTGTGCATCCGGCCCCCACATGGCCAGCGACAGGTCACCACCCGGGCAGGTCGAGAGCGCACACAGCAGATCGATTTCGGCAAAAAACTCCAGGTAATCACCCTTCTGTGCCGGACAGGCCTTCATGAAGTACATGTCGTCGTGGTTCAGGCCCGTGCACTGGAAAATGTTCAGCACGTCATGCACGTCGAACTCGGTCAGCCCATGAGGCAGCACCGCACGGGTGAGGTTCGAGTGGCAGTGATGATGGAAGTCTTCGCCGGTGAGCATTTTGTTCACATAAGGGTCGCAGCGGGTGCCGAGCAAATCGTGCAAGCGACCGCCATGTTCATCGATGCCGTAACCGGCCAGGCTGTCATCGGTGATGGTCACCAGCGGACGTAAAAAAGGCAGATTCGACCAGAGCCGGTCATGGGTGCTGACGTGTGCGCCCTGTAACTGCCGGGTCCGTGCCGCCCACAAACGCTCCCGTGGATCGTTGGCATTCCAGACATTGAAATCCCCGACTTGCGGCCCGACGGGCGTGGTCACCCGGAACACATGCCCGGCCGGCACGTGCCAGGCGCGACCGGTGCGGATCGGCACCTCGAATGCCTCGATCAGCGTGCGCCCGTCCTTCTTGTCGCGGATCCGTTCATAGAAGGCTTTGTCCACCTGCAAGGCCGAACCTTTGCTGACTTGATAGGCCGCCGGATAGTCTTTGTACATGGCACGAATCCTCGATCAGTGATGGGAAGAACGGGTAAGCATCTGCAACAAGAGGTGTTCAGAATCGTCGAGATACAGGCTCATGGCGTCCTCGGCCGCGCGTTTGTCGCCCTCGGCCAACAACTCATGAATCTGCCGGTCGCGCGCCAGCCAGGGCGCCTGAAAACGTGATTCATCGGGAGCGGTGCAGAACACCAGGCGCAATTGCGCGACGACGTTGGTGAAGAACTCATCGAACAGTGGACTGCGCAGCAATCCGACGATGTGTTGATGAAAGGCCAGGCTGTGGGTGCCGACGGCGCGCCAGTCTTCGCGCTCCCGGGCAAGTTCGGTGGCTTCCAGGGCTTCGAGCATCCGGTCGGATTGATAGTCGCGCAGCGGCTGACTCCCGCTGATGGCCTGCAACTCCAGGGTGCGCCTGACCTTGAACAGATCCCGCACGTCCTCGACGCCCAGCCTGCGCACCATCACGCCCTTATTGCGCACATAACGAGTCAGACCTTCCTGCCCCAGGCGATGCAACGCTTCACGGATGGTATTGCGGGATGCGTTGTAGGCAGACACCAGATCGTTTTCCACCAACGCCATGCCGGGCAGCAAACGACCGCCAATGATGTCGGCGCGCAACTCAAGTGTGATGTGGTCGGCCAGGGACAGTCCGCTGTTCATACTCATCGCCTCGTGATTGTTCAACAATCGTCAGTTAATGAGTAATCACTATTCGTGCCAGTTCATTCTAATCAGCAGGACGGAGTTGGACGCATCTGCATGCTTTTTAGAAGTAGAAGTACAATCACCATCCCATTTTCATTGGTTAAGATGGCGCATTGTTGCGGAGATACCCGATGCGTTACTCGCAGGACCATAAAGCCCAGACCCACCAACGCATCATCAAGGAAGCGTCAGCGCGCTTTCGCCGCGATGGCATTGGCGCGACAGGTCTGCAACCGCTGATGAAAGCGCTCGGCCTGACTCACGGTGGTTTCTACTCGCATTTCAAGTCCAAAGACGAACTGGTGGAAAAGGCTTTGCAAGCCGCAGGCGAGCAGGTCGATGTCATTTGCGCCGAGCTCTTCGCGCAGGATCGCCCGCTGGAAGCGTTCATCGACGCCTATTTATCCGAATGGCACCAGACCTCACCCGATGAAGGTTGCCCGTTGCCGACCATGTCATCGGAACTCGGCCTGCGCGGGCAGCAAAGCCCGACCACTGACGTGGTGCTCAACGCACGGCTCGCACAAGTGCAAGGCACCCTTGAAGGCGACAACGCTGCCGACGACAGCGTCGTCATCATGTCGACGCTGGTCGGAGCTTTACTGCTGTCACGGAGTGTCGAGAATCCCGAGCTGGCGCAGCGGATTCTCGACGTGACTCGCGCCTATCTCAAACAGTCCCGGGACTAACCCTCCCAACGCTTGAACAGCACGCTGGCATTCACCCCACCAAACCCGAAGCCGTTGGACAGCGCGTATTCGATTGCCATCGGCCGCGCCTGACCGTGGACGATGTCCACGCCTTGGGCGGCGGGGTCCGGGGTATCGAAATTGAGGGTGGCCGGCACGACCTGATCGCGAATCGCCAACAGCGTGAAGATCGCCTCGATGCCGCCCGCTGCGCCGAGCAAATGCCCGGTGGCCGATTTGGTCGATGTCACGGCGATTTTGTTATCCGTGCCGAACAATGCCTTGATGGCCGCCAACTCTCCCAAGTCCCCGACCGGGGTCGAGGTTGCGTGAGCGTTGAGATGTTGCACCTGCGCCGGCGAAATGCCTGCCTGGGCCAACGCCAACGACATCGCCCGTCGTGCACCGCTGCCATCCTCGGGACCCGCCGTCAGGTGATAGGCATCGGCACTGGTGCCGTAACCGACCAATTCCGCCAGCGGTTGGGCACCGCGGGCTAAGGCATGCTCCAGGGACTCAATCACCAGAAGTCCAGCGCCCTCCCCCATGACGAAGCCATCGCGGTCACTGTCGAACGGCCGCGAGGCACGTTCCGGGGTGTCGTTGTAACCGCTGGACAACGCGCGAGCAGCAGCAAACCCGGCGAGACTGACGCGATCGATCGCCGCTTCCGCGCCGCCACATACCGCGATGTCTGCCTCGCCACAACGAATCAGCCGCGCCGCATCACCAATCGCCTGGACCCCGGCCGCGCAAGCTGTCACCGGCGCACCCAATGGGCCCTTGAAACCGTGCTGGATCGACACATGACCCGCTGCGAGGTTGACCAGGAATGAAGGAATGGTGAACGGCGACAAGCGTCGCGGCCCACGGCTGTCCGTGGTGCGCACCGCATCCGCTATCGCACCGAAACCACCCACGCCGGAACCGATAATGGTTGCCGTACGCTCCTGGGCATTGGCGTCCGCCGCTTGCCAACCAGCCTGCTCCAGCGCCTGACGCGCCGCTTCCATGGCAAACATAATGAAGCGGTCCATCTTCTTCTGCTCTTTGGGCGCCGTCGCCCGATCCGGGTCAAAACCCGCCTCGGGATCGTCAGCCACCGTCGGCACTGCGCCCCCGACCTTGGCCGGCAAATCGGCAACTACCTCATCCGGCAAATTGCGCAACCCGGAACGCCCGGCCAACAGACGCGACCAGACGGCTTCGACGCCAGAACCCAATGGCGAAACCAAACCCATGCCCGTTACAACTACTCGACGATCACTCATACCGCAAATACCTCAAGCCGATTCATGACGCCTCACGTGTAACGCGCGGCGGCCTTACTTTTGGAAAGATTCGGCGCCAGTACATGACGCGCCGCAACGAAGGCATCCCAGTCGGCCGCATCCGGCAACGAAGGAATGGTGATCAACTCACCCTGGTCCAGACCCGACAACGCCGCATCAACCATCTCCCCGGCCTCCATCACCATATCCGCCGGAATCTGGGTCGCGTCGATACCGGAGCGCTCCCAGATTTCGGTACGTGTTACGCCTGGCAACACGGCCTGCACCTTGACCCCGGTGCCTTCCAATTCGGCGTTCAACGACTGAGTCAGACTTAACACATAAGCCTTGCTGGCGCTGTAAGTCGCGTTGAAGCGCTCGGGAAACAACGCCACCACCGACGCAATATTGATGATCGTCCCCCGACCTGCCTTGGCAAAACTGGCGGCCGCTGCCGAGGCCAACCGCGTGACCGTCGTAACATTTAATTGAATCAATCGTTCCAACTGATCCATGTCTGAGTTAGCCAACAACCCCTCGGACGCGACACCGGCATTATTCAGCAACAGGCTGATACTCGAATCGCTGCGAAGACGCTGTTCAAGTTTCAGCACATCATTCTTTTGCGTCAGATCCGCCTTCAGCACCTCAACCTGAACGCCATGCTCGGCGCGCAACTTGCTCGCCGCTGCTTCCAGCCGCTCTTGATCACGAGCGACCAATAACAAATCAAAACCACGCGCCGCCAACCGGTCGGCGTAAATCGCACCGATACCGGAAGAAGCACCGGTGACGAGGGCCGTACCTTGGGACTGGACAGCGTTCATGACTGTGCTCCTGGGAGATGCCTAAGGGAAAGACAAGCGCCTGAGGCTCAGAACGCTTTGGCGAATGATTGATTTATTATAGGCATAATCTTAGCCGTATATGATAGCCGTAATTTTTCTCGCGTCGACGGAAGGTCCGCCTTTGTAGGAGCTGCCGAAGGCTGCGATCTTTTGATCTTCTGATGAATTCATCTCGTCAGAAATGAAAAAAAAGGCCGGTCAATGACCGGCCCCTGGCGCTGACGTATAAGCTTAGTTCACCTCAAGTTTCTCGCGATTCTTATCCAGAATCGCTTTACCGATTCCCTTCACTTCGAGCAACTCGTCCACGGACGCAAACGGCCCATTACTCTCACGATAAGCAACAATCGCCTTGGCCTTGGCCTCGCCCACACCAGACAACTCGCGCTGAAGGGTTGGCGCATCGGCCTGATTCAGATCGACCTTGCCGGACTGTGCCTTGGGAGATACCTCCAGCACCAAGGGTGCATTGCCAGCCTCGGGCTTGACCGTCGGCGCAGCAATGGCGGCAATAGAGGCGCTGGTGAGCAGGGCAAAAACCAGAGAGTAGAAATAGCCAGTACGCATAAATGAAGCTCCATGACATCGATTGAGAAAGCAGCTTTTCCGAAGCTGCCTTCCAAAAGTAGGCGATGGGTGGAGACTGTCAAAAAGGCGTTTGTTGCAGAATGTGAAATAATCGACGTGAAATAGAGCCGTGACTGATCGTCTCGAATGATACCTTTCTGCAAATTCCCATTGTTCGTCGTAGATCAGGTCTCTTTCGATGCTTTGACTCGATTAGGTCACTATGATGTGGGACAATTCGTCCATTGAATTACACCAATAACGCTCTGCACCGCGAACACTCCAAGCCCCCAAGCAAATGGACTTGGAAATATAATCATGACGCTCCATATCACTTCGTAGGTTTTCGCAATGGCTAACGACCCTATTCTAATTACTGGCGGCGCCGGATTTATTGGCTCGCATCTCACAGACGCATTGGTCGCAAAAGGATACAGCGTACGAGTATTCGACAACTTGTCCACCGGAAAGCGCATTAACCTCCCCCTGGACAATCCTCATGTCGAACTGATCGAAGGTGATGTCGCCGACTCTGCGGCATTAACACAAGCAATGCGCGGGTGTAAGGCGGTTGCTCATTTAGCAGCAGTAGCTTCAGTTCAAGCCTCTGTTGAAGATCCTGTTCGTACGCACCAAAGCAACTTTATTGGCTCTTTGAACATTTGCGAAGCAATGTACCAAGCCAAAATTAAACGCGTGGTATTTGCATCGAGCGCCGCAGTATACGGCAGTAATGGGGAGGGTAAAGCTATCTGCGAACAAACGCCAAAAGCACCGTTAACTCCGTATGCTTCGGACAAGCTAGCGAGCGAGTACTATTTTGATTTCTATCGGCGTCAACATGCTTTAGAGCCTGTAATTTTTCGCTTTTTTAATATCTTTGGCCCACGTCAGGACCCAGCATCGCCGTACTCTGGCGTAATTAGTATTTTCAGCGAGAGGCTGCAAAAAAATCTACCAATAACGATTTTCGGTGATGGTGAACAAACTCGTGATTTTGTTTATGTCGAAGATCTTGTGAATATATTAGTTCAGGCGTTAGAAGCACCCCACATCCAAGTCGGTGCTATCAATGTTGGCACTAATGAATCTATCACTCTAAATCAAATGATCGACAACTTGAGACAGGTCACAGGAATAACTCCTACTGTTATTTATGCGCCGCCGCGCCTTGGAGACATTCGTCACTCCCGGGCTAACAACCAAAGACTGATCGAGCAGTACCAATTTTATCAGACCCCAATGAACATCGGCTTAGCAAAATTGCTGGCAAATCATCAATGATAGCAGTTTAAATAACGGCCTCCAGCTTCTGAGCTCTTCTCCTCCCAATGCATGGCAATAATTTTAAATAAATTTAAATTTTCGACCAACCTCTTTGCCCGAACGACACCATGCATTTTTTACCAGCCAATACAATACTGAGCAGTTCATCCAACAAGCTAATATTTCGTAACCGCTCCACGAACCCCATATTCAAAGCCGAGATTTGATGCCTGATACTGTGCTCCCGAACTCTTTCAGAAGCCAGCGGCCATGATGCGTCCTGATGCCAAAGTTGAAAAGTGTACCGCGTAACTGATCCATACCCACCAATCCAGGCAGACGGCGCGTGAGATGGGGGTGAAATCAAATCATGCTGGCGGTTCGTGGCACAGTTACTTCATTTTTTGTGGCCTGATATCCACCACCATTCCCGCCTGTACGTTTTTGATCGGTGAAACCAAGTGCGGCGAAATATTCCAGCGCTGGCCGTTGTCGGTTACCACAGTGACGGTCTTGCGGTTGAACTTCATGACGGTACCGGACAGGCGCTCACCACTAGGTGAGTCGAAGCTTCCCCGTGCTCCTGGATGGAACTGCATCACCGATTTATGAGCTTCCAACGACTCCAGCCTCTTCAGCCGTTGGATAATGTGATGATTCAACGTCACTAACTCATCGACACTCAGATAATCAATATTGATACTCAGGATGCCCTCCAATTCCAGGGTAGTAGCGCCTCAAAGTCTTCAACCAACACAGCCTGCGGTAATCGCTCCAGCACCGTATAGGGCTCCTGGCCGTTTGCCTTGGCCGTCTCGACCAAACTGTAGATCTGCGCACTGGCGGTGGCGCCCTTGGGCGTATCACTGAATAACCATGCCTTGCGACCGATAACAAACGGCTTGATTGCTCTTTCGGCGGCATTGTAGTCGATCGGTAAAAAGCCGGCCTCAATGTAACGCTACAGCCGGCTCCAGTTGCTGGCCAAATAACCCACGGCCTTGCCCAAGGCACTTTGCGATGTGACCTGGGGATGAGTTTTCTCCAGCCAGCTTTCAGTTGGGCGAGCACTGGTAAGCTCTTTTCCTGGCGACCGACAAAACGCTGATCATCCGTGACCTCTTTGAGTTCACGCTCGATGCCATACAGCTTGTTAATCATGGTCAGCGCGATATCGGCACGGCCCGTCTTGCCTTTGGGCTGCACTTTTTGCGCATCAACGAACTTACGCCGGGCATGCGCCCAGCAACCTAGGCACTTGACACCCAGCTGCGCGCCGAGGGCGTTATAGCCGGCGTAATCGTCGGTCATCAGGTAGCCGCGATAATCGGCGAGCAAACGCAATGGCACCTCCTGCGCTCGGCTGTGTAGTCAAAAAGGATAATTGGCCGCTCAGGCGTGCCGCTGGCTTGGACCCACATCCAGGATTGGCTGGTCGGGTCTCGATCCGGTTCCTTGAGCACTTGTGCCCGCGTTTCATCACAGTGGATCACCGCACTTTCCAGCAAACGGTCGCGCATCAGATTCAGCAGCGGCTGAAAGTGTTCGCAGCACTGGATCACCCAACGCGCCAGGGTTTGGCGTGGGATGTCGACGCCGTGTCGGCCAAGGACTTTTTCGAATCGATACAGCGGCAGACCGTCGACGTATTTGGTGGTCAGTAGCATCGCCAAGACGCTGGGGCTGGCCATGCTTTTTTCGATCAATTGGGCCAGTTTGTCGGCGGTGATTTGCGCAGCTTCACATCCGCGGCAGCCGTAGACCTTGCGGATGTGTTTAATCAGTATCCGCTCCACGAACCCCACATTCCAAGCCGATAGCTGACAGCTGACGCTGTGCTCCCGATTTCCCTCAGGAGCCCATCACCATGATGCGTCCCAACGCCAGCGTTGAAAAAGTGTACCTCTACCCGAAACCGGTGGACTTTCGAAAGTCCATCGACGGCTTGGCTGCCCTGGTCTAACTGGATATCAAAGTTGCGGTGTTCGACCCCGTACTCTTCGTTTTTCTGAATCGTCACCGCAACCGGGTCAAAGTGTTGTACTGGGAGCGCAATGGCTTCTGCCTTTGGCTCAAGCGCCTGGAGTCCGAGCGTTTCAAAACTTCACCCGATGAGCTGGACGAGGTCATCGTGCTGACCGTGCAGGAGCTGAACTGGCTGCTGGATGGCTTTGACCTCTGGCGCAACCGCCCGCACAAGGTTTTGACTCCAAGGTTTGTGGCCTGACGGTATAATCCAGGGCATGCGATCATTGCCCGACAACCTTCCAGACGACCCCGTACTTCTCAAACAGATGCTGCTTGAGGCCTACGAAGCACGCTCGCGCGAGCAGGAAGTCAAAGAAGCTTACGCCACCCACATCGTTGATCTGAAAGAACAGATCAAGCTGTTGCGTGACCGTATCTTCGGCCGCAAATCAGAACAGACCGTTGAGCCCAACACGCCGCAACTGGCCCTGTTCAATGAGCCGGAAAGCGAGCCGATGCCTTCAATCGGCGACGCTGACGAAGAAGTTGTTGCTCCAGCGCCACGTCGTGGCAAGCGCAAGCCACTGTCGGCCGATCTGCCGCGCATCGAAGTCATCCACGAACTGCCTGAACACGAACTGACCTGTGCCTGCGGCTGCCGCAAGCATGTGATCAGTGAAGAAACCAGCGAGCAGCTGGACATCGTGCCGATGCAAATCCGGGTCATCAAACACATCCGAAAAGTCTACGGTTGCCGCGGTTGTGAAACAGCCCCGGTCACCGCTGACAAACCAGCGCAACTGA
The DNA here is from genome assembly GCF_008370005.1 of Pseudomonas sp. ANT_J28. Classification (NCBI taxonomy): domain Bacteria; kingdom Pseudomonadati; phylum Pseudomonadota; class Gammaproteobacteria; order Pseudomonadales; family Pseudomonadaceae; genus Pseudomonas; species Pseudomonas sp. ANT_J28. The sequence goes on along the minus strand of NZ_VOBM01000047.1, from coordinate 4,101 downwards.
TCGAAAAGAGCATGGCCAGTCCGAGCGTCCTGGCGATGCTGCTGACCACCAAGTATGTCGATGGCTTGCCGCTGCATCGTTTTGAAACGGTGCTGAGTCGACATGGCATAGAAATCCCTCGTCAGACGCTTGCCCGCTGGATCATCCAGTGCGGCGAGCATCTGCAACCGCTGTTGAATCTGATGCGCGACCGGTTGCTGGAAAGCCCTGTCATCCACTGCGATGAAACTCGCGTCCAGGTACTCAAGGAACCGGATCGAGACCCGACCAGCCAATCCTGGATGTGGGTGCAAGCCAGCGGCCCGCCAGAGCGAAAAGTCGTGCTGTTCGATTACACCTCCAGCCGTGCGCAGGACGTACCTTTGCGCTTGCTGGAAAGTTACCGTGGTTATGTCATGACCGACGATTACGCCGGGTACAACGCGTTGGCGTTGCAACCGGGCGTGGAACGTTCGTGGAAGCACAAAAGGTGCAGCCCAAAGGCAAGACCGGACGAGCCGATATCGCGCTGGCGATGATTAACAAGCTGTATGGCATCGAGCGTGAGCTCAAGGATGTCAGTGACGAGCAGCGATTTATCGGTCGTCAGGAAAAGAGCCTGCCGATCCTGGGGCAGTTGAAAAGCTGGCTGGATAAAACCCAGTCGCAGGTCACGCCGCAAAGTGTGCTGGGCAAGGCCGTTAATTATCTGGCCAGCAACTGGAGCCGGCTGGAGCGCTATGTAGAAGCTGGTTTTTTACCGATCGACAACAATCCGGCGGAGCGCGCGATAAAGCCGTTCGTAATCGGACGAAAAGCCTGGCTGTTCAGCGATACGCCCAAAGGGGCCACTGCCAGTGCGCAAATCTATAGTTTGGTCGAGACCGCCAAGGTCAACGGTCAAGAGCCCTATACGTGGCTGCGCCACGTACTGGAGCGGTTGCCAGATGCCTCATTGCTAGAAGACTACGAAGCGTTGTTGCCGTGGAACTGCTCACCGGAAACGCCACGGTAAACCAAGGCCTCACTTTGTGGTAGGTGGGGTTCATGGATCGCATACTTTAATCACACCGATCTGCATCGGCACAATTTCCAGCTGTTCGCTGGTCTCTTCACCGATGGTGTGTTTGCGACAGCCGCAAGCGCAGGTCAGTTCATGTTCGGGCAGTTCATGGATGACTTCAATACGCGGTAGATCGGCTGACAGTGGTTTGCGTTTGCCTCGGCGTTGAGTGGGGGCAACGACTTCTTCGTCAGTCAGACTCATCGGAGACCGGAACCGCGAGGCTTTCGGGTTCATTAAAGAGCGGGAGCTGCGGCGTCTCCAGATCGACGGTTTGTTCTGATTTGCGCCCGAAAAAACGTTGACGCCATAGCTTGATCTGTTCTTTCAGGTCAACAATCTGGTCTTTGTCCACCTGACGCTCATTGAACATCTGCACAAGCATTTACTTGAGCAAAACCGGCTCATCAGGGAGGTTGTCGGGCACGGAAATCATGGCCCGGGTTATACCCAATCAAGCGACATCGCAGCGTCAAAACCTGATGCGGACGGTTGCGCCACAGATCAAAACCGTCGAGTAACTAGTTCAGTTCCTGAACCGTCAGGACAATAGCTTCATCTGTCTCGTCAGGGGACGCTTTGAATCGTTCGGATTCGAGGCGCTTGAGCCAAAGGCAGAAGCCGTTGCGCTGTTGCGCTCCCAATAAAGGATTTTCACCCGATTACGGGGGCGATTCAGAAAAACAAAAAGCACAGGGTCGAACACCGTCACTTTGATATCCAACTCGACCAAAGCAGCGAGGCCGTAGATGGATTTTCGGAAGTCGACAGGCTTGGGGTAGAGATAGACTTTTTCGACTTTGGCGTCGGGACGCATCTGGGTGTGATTCCTGATGGGAATCGGGAGCACAGGAATGGCGAATCTCCTTTGACTCTATCAATTTTTAAAAAAAAGAACGAATATAGCGGCTTTTGGCCAGATACACTCGAGTCTTAGGCCTACAACTTAACTAAAATCAACGTTTCTCGGACGACTCGTTATGACTGCTGTCAATTCTAATCACAACAAAAAACATCACGATGGCAAGCTGGAATTCATCCAAGCCATGCGTGGCATAGCTGCTCTAATGGTTGTGATGCTGCATATTTTACAACAACAAAACATACCAATCGATTCTAGTTTTTATTATTGGTTATTTTCTGGCGGTGGTGCTGGCGTACCTCTATTTTTCGTCATCAGCGGATTCATCATGGCCTACTCAACAAAAGGAATAGAGCCTTCATTTCGCAATTCACTTACCTTTCTCATAAAACGACTTTCAAGAGTCTGGCCCACCTATGCGATCTTGACTATTATCTTCTGGATCACTGTAACGGTCATTGACAATTTTCTCGGGGCGCATTTTCCATACTCCGTCTCAGACATTTTTAAATCAGTTTTATTCATACCATTAAAAAATGATTCATCGCTAGCCCCATTACTTGGCGGAAGTGTTCTATTTCCGGGCTGGTCATTGAACTACGAACTATACTTTTACACATTGTTTGCTGTCTGCATGATCTTCGGAAAACTACGGTGGCCTGTCTTCTTTTCCTTTATTACCTTGACGCTTATCGGGCTACCACTATTGAACGGCGCTACCCCTACTCTGGACGCCTATGTTAATTACGGCTGGAGATCATACCTTGCGCTTGTCACCTCCCCGCTGATCTGGGAGTTCGCAGCCGGCGTCATAATTGGGTTGATATATTTCTCACCATTGAAAATCAACAGCAAATCTTTCGCCCTATTCCTCTGCGCCGCGAGCGTTTCCCTTGCTATTTGGGTCAATCTTTCTAAGATTTCTTGGGGAATGGGTATTAATGGATGGGGATGGTCATTGATCCTGATGTTTTTTGCGTTCACCATTTCAAGCAAAACTGTTTCCTTCAAGATTCCAGAGTGGCTGATATGGCTTGGCAACATCTCTTACTCCTTATATTTGATCCATCCATTTTTTGTAAAACCTGTTTTTGATGTTCTTTGGGAGACTAGTTTTAGAGCTCAGATTCGGGACCCAAGCTTTTCCTTGGTTGTAATCTGCTTTTCTATCTTTTTCGCAGCGCTTTCGCACAAGTATTTAGAGGTTCGCCTCAGCGACTTTATCAGAATCAAGATACTAAGTTATTTCAATCTTAATGGTCGAGAAAAAGTGGTTCTGATTAGCTCACCCACTCATCAGGTAGTAAATTGAAGTCAGCGACGAACAACCAAGCGAAATTGCCAGAAACATTTAGATAACACCAATATTCACGGAACAGGTATGAAGTTCACGATTTTGCTAAATTTAAATAAGTCCAAATACATAAAATCGTGCAAGCTATCTGTTCAAGGCATGGCAGAACATGCATATATATGGGATAGCGAACAATCAGAACCTATCACTGAATGGCTCAACTACAATGATTCAACTATCACCATTAAAGGTGATAATTTTAAACTCTGATGGATATCGGTAAATTTGTTGATGCGAGTGGCCGAGTCGACTTTCAACATGGGCAAGGCACATTCAAGAAAATTCATTTTGAGTGCGATTACGATCCGACCAATAAGCTTGTAACGTGCAACGGCCAGTGCCCAGATCTACAGTTTGGTCGAGACCGCCAAGATCAACGGCCAAGAGCCCTATACATGGCTGCGCCACGTACTAGAGCGCCTGCCACATGCAAAGTCGGTGGCCGACTACGAAGCGTTGTTGCCGTGGAACTGCTCACCGGAAATGCCACGGTAAACGGGAAGCGCACCTGGTGATAGGTGTACTTCGTGGATCGGATACGACTTTTTCGACTTTGGCGTCGGGACGCATCATAGGTGTGATCTCCTGATGGGAATCGGGTAAGCGCTCCATGAAGCCCACATTCCAAGTCGAAATCTGATGCTCGAAGCTGTGCTCCCCAACTCTTTCTGGAGCCAGCACCTCATGATGCGACCCGATGCAAAAGTCGAAAAAGTGTAAGCGCTCCATGAAGCCCACATTCCAAGTCGAAATCTGATGCTCGAAGCTGTGCTCCCCAACTCTTTCTGGAGCCAGCACCTCATGATGCGACCCGATGCAAAAGTCGAAAAAGTGTACCTCTAC
>NZ_VOBM01000046.1:0-52736 GCF_008370005.1 Pseudomonas sp. ANT_J28 | reverse complement strand
GGAACGACTGCCGCATGCGCAGTCGGTGGCCGACTACGAAGCGTTGTTGCCGTGGAATTGCTCGCCAGAGATGCCACGGTAAACGAGGCGGTAGTCTGGCGGTAGGTGTGGTTCATGGAGCGGATACACCTTTTCGACTTTGGCGTCGGGTCGCATCATGAGCGGCTGGCTCCTGAAAAGAATCGGGAGCACAGCATTGCGGATCAACAGTTGGCTTTGAATGTGGTGTTCATGGATCGGATACCGACTTCTGACCAGGTCATGGTGTGCTGCCAAGGCGCCTCTGGGTCGAGTATTTCACTCTGGGAATCTGTCAACACAAGGGTAATGGGGACGTTCGACTTGGCGTACTTGACGAAGCCACCCGACCACTTGCTGGAGTGGTCGTAGAAGGTACGGAATTCGAACTTTACTGGGTTGGATTGTGAGAGTTCGAAGCAGATGATTTGGGTGGTGACTTCGCTGTGGGCGGTGAAAGGAAATAACGCCAAAAAGGTAAACAGCGACCATTTGATACTTATCAAAACCCCATAAATCTACGAGCTAGCTTTCAGACTTATGTCTCAACGCTTATTCTTATCCGGCGCCACAGCCAGTTGGCGGGCTCGCTCTATCGTCGCGCGTATTAAACATGTATCAGGAAACTCACCGAATATTGTTGTATACGACTTCGTGTCCATTAGGCATTCCGCATCTCGAAATATCATCCAGGCTCTCTGGGTATCTCTCAGCCCTTTCTGTGCGCTTTCGTTTAAGCGAGCTATACGATCCCGATATACGGAGTTAAGCAGCGCATCTGCATCGGCAAGTACCACATTAAGCACTCCATCGGGCGAGGATGGCCATACCACGTCCGCCAATGCCTGCTTTGTCTCATTATTCCAATTGTATAAGCCGTTTTCTTCGATTCTCAGCAACGCAGATCGCCCATGGTGATTTGTCGGATCGCTCGCACTAACTTCCGAGCGATAAACAATCTCCAGATACATAGGATCGATTGCGCGCTGAGGTTCATTGATTAGTGCTTGTCGGACAATGGCCCGCTGTTTCTTACTCTCAGTTATCTCTATTGAGAAACATGGGTCCGGTCCGGGACGATCAGACGACTTCACCCTCTCCAGGCATTGGTTACGAACGGCCATAGAGGGCGAATCTGACCCGCCACTTACATCTATAATCCTGACAAGCAGCCGTATTTCTGGATCTTTTGAAAAATCGGCCTGAAGCACGGTCGCAATCATCGTGCCTTCTGCTTTGACAATGGATGACAGCAACGAAAATAAAATAACGAAGCTGAACTTTAAAACCTTCATTTACTGGCAGCCTTAGAAAAACATAATAACAAAACAGCGAAAAATGAAACAACCTTACTTATCAACAGCCAAGTCTATATCATAATTAAACCCGTCATTTTCAGGTCAACTTCTTATTCCATGTGAATTGAGCGATTTACTTTCACTAAAAATAAATCGCTCAACACTAGGTCCAATTTTTTACTAAAAAGCCACTCTTTGCTTAACTCGCTCAGGAATTTTTTGCTGCTTACCGTCCGCAGTCATGAGTTCTTCATACCGCTTATAATTTTTTGCCGCTGCTGCCTTGTCACCCTCAGACCAGTAAGCGTCTGCAATATTCAGATACGCCACAATACGCTTGGGGTTTTCAGTAAGGACCTTGGTCAACAGCCAAATGGCATCGCCATTGAATCCGGCTTGCTGCCAAAAATAACCTATATCATTAAATGTTTGCTGATTGGCGCTTGAATAGCCGTAGTCACCAACATACCGTTCAATAAACTCCCGCTTCGGAAAATCAACAAAAGCTCTCTTGCTTTTATAAAGTCTGGACGTAGCATTTTTAAACTCAGCGAGGGATTCTTCTTTTAACCTCTCAGCGATACTCGCAACCAGTTTCTGCTTCTGCACGCAGTCTGAAGTAGTGCAAACTTGCGCCTCATCATATTTGAGAGTTGAATAACAGTACGGTTGTGGCTGCCCAGAAACGCTTGGGACTTTCTGCAGATAAATAAGTTGATTAGCATCAACTTTTACTGGTTGACAGTAAGGTACTACCCCGAAGGCGTCCGGAATTCCGGATTTGTTTCTTGCAATGTCCAGACCGCTTACAACCTTACTCGCTTCAAGTGTTTGTACGCTGCCATTTTTGTCAATAAACCAAAAACTGTTTTCCTGAGCGGTACAATCACACTCGCAGCTCAGGATATAGCTTTGGCTTCTGATGTCCCACTTTGACTTTGGCACACCTTCAGAACCGCAAAAATTCTCGGGGACGGCGACTGAACAAATGTTTGTATCAGGGTCACACGTCAGCTTTTTACTTTCACCCCATGCGGAGGAGGCAAGCAGGAGAAATACAAACAACCAACGCCCTTTAAAGTTCACAAATGTCGCCCTCAACAATTATTCCGTAGTTAGTATTTTCCCGCGTGGAAGTATTGCCACTCATTGTCGCAGTGTATTTCTTCCCTTGGATGATCCCCATACGCCGGCTGAAAGCATCAGCCCGATAGGCCGTAGTGGCCTTTTCCGCGCGTTTCTTGCATACAAAAATCAACAGCTCTTTTTGCGTCGTAATATTGGCTGTCGGAAATTCTGTCCGAATCAATTCCTCTGCCTTCGATAAATTGTTTTGTTGAACGCACAAATCGTACAGCGCACAGTAAGTACGCAACTGAATCTTGACCATTAGCTGCGGCGCCAGCTCTCGCATTAATTTGATGCAAGAGGTAACGTTGTCGTTGTATTTCGCTGCATGATTCAGCTGAATTTTCTGGAAAGCCTCGACTTCTCCTATTTTTTTAAACGCGGATTTCCACCCCGAATTATTGTTGGCAATAACTCCCGAGGCCCAGCTCATTTGTGCCGAAATATTTGCAGCGTTCAACGAATTGATCAACGCCTGAAAATTCATGTTCGTGCCGAAGCAGCCATCGAATTTCGCTTGATCGGCTGCACGCATTTCCAACAAGACCGGCCCCAGTGTGCCTTGGCCGAAGTTCCATTGAATAACGCCAAAAGACATGCCTTGCCCGTCGAAATTACCTGCCAGAGCCTCATAGTCAAGCTTGCTTTTCCCCTCGTACCCAGAAGAAACCAATAGTGCGATTTCCTTTGCCCTACTGAGAGGAATACAGAGAGCCGACAACACGTTTTCCACGAAAGCAATGGAGTGAAAATGCCAAACAATGTCGGTGCTTATAGCGGCCTTTCCAATTAGCTCTCCCCAAAACACATAGTTGCTGATTCTTTCTTTCTCATGCTTGAGCGTTTTCGGTGAGTTTTCCAGCAATTTATCAAGCTTGCTCCATTTTGGAGAATCAGCTTTTTCTTTCCACTCTGTCGGGTGATGGGCAATGAGTTTTGACCAATGCGTCCGGGTATCGGTGTTTTTCAACGCATCAGCAAGCTCACTTGGGTCGACTTCACCGTCATGGTTCTTATCGATTTTTGCAAAGAGTTCCTTGAAGAACTGCGGCATATCCTCCGGATCGAGAAAGCCATCCGCAGTGGCGTTCGCCTCCTCAACGATCTGAAAGCCCAGTTTCTCCCAGTCATGTTGCGTAATGATCTGTGCATCTGCCTTTTTGACCACCCCGCTGACCGCCTGATCGTCTTCGGTGAGAGTGACTTCGTAGTAGTCGTCGGTGCCTTGCTTGATAACCGGCGCCTTGCCCAAATCCACCGAGTGATCCTTCTTGAGCAGCGTATTACCAGTCGCCGGTGCCTTTTTCTTCAACTCGGTCCCTGTTGGCAGATACAGATACTGCTTGCCGACCTTCAATCCGGCTGTGTTCTTCAAGAACTCTTTGACGTCAGCTTCGGCCGTGAAAATTTCGACATGCACTTGATATTTACTGGCCACACCACCGTCTTCGCCAGTGAGGTTCTCGGTGAGTCCCAAATAACCTATCGGGTCGCCAGCCTTGATACCGGTACTGTTTGAAACGACACTGTCGAAATCAATGGGTGTGACCTCCCATCGCACGAACTGGTTGGACGGATCATTTTCCACGATTGTCCAGAATGTCGCCGGCGCATTCCCGATGGGCTGCCAGACGCCTCCGGATACCAATGTGCATGAAGCCATGCGCCGCAACTCGTTACCGACTACTAGGTTGACGACCGTCTTACTGTCGAACTCGATGACGCTATTAGCAACCAACTCAAGATTTCCGGCCACGGGCCCTCCAACGGGTTTTCCGTTAGTTGGATCTGTCGGGGCCTGGAAAATAGGCAGTCGCTTTGTGGCTTGGGCTTTGACTTTACCTTGCCAGTAATTTGGTCTTGTGCGCTCCGGTATGGCATCTGCTACCCAGATGCGATCACCTTTCGAGTTTCTGTAAGGATCGCCGTCTTTCATATAGGCGAACCAGACCTCACGACCTACGTTGCGTACTTTATGAGATCCATTTTTAACGCTACCGGACAGGATTTTCCCTTTGGCGTAAGTAAGGTTGCCAACGTCTTTCTGGTCGACGATCTCCAGTTTCGTACCGTTAGCAAGCTTTCCGGGCGAAGCGATCTGGCTTGATAAAGGTGCTTCGTCGTACGCCTTGAAGTCACCTACTTTCATAGTAATTTTTGGCTTCGGCTTTTCCTGAGGCGTTAGCGGATACCGTTGATAAGGCAGCAAGTGCATGTAGAGACTGTAGAAGTTCAGGGTATTTTGCTTACCTTTATTCGAACCTTCTTCCGGATTTGGCGCCGATTTGTATTCATGGCGCACCAAGCAAAACGAGTTGGAGTACTTCAGTTTTTTCTCGTTATCACCGAAGGTCGACTCCAAATAATCGTCATTAAGGCGATAGGCAACGACTTCTCCATCCGCCATGCAGCGTATCGGCTCATTCAATACACATTGCGGAGCACTTGCATCGCTGATGTGAATGCCGCCATGCCAGAATCTATTGCTACCCAATAGGTAATGCCCTGATTTTTCGCTCTCAAGCGCTTTGTAAACATCTTCTGCATCAGTGAACTGCTTACCATCTGCCTTTCGGAATGGGTATTGAAAGTTCATCAGTGGTGTAGGCCCCTCATTAGGTGAAGAAGCCGGAGCGGCCGCAGGACTTGCGGCTGCTTCCTGTTGGCTCCACCACACTTCAGGGCTAATGAGGTTCCCATTGGGACCCTTCATTTGATAGTGAACATGACGTGGATATTGGGTCACACCATTCGGCCCCTTCCCCCCCATTGTTCCGATCTCGTCACCTGCAGCAACGGTTGCTCCCTGACTTACCATGTGACTGCTTGTATGCAAAATCTCATGACTGTTGCCGTCCGCATCTTTTATTTTTATCGTGCCATAGTTCCCACCAGTAAATGTGACTGTGCCTGCAATTGGCGCATAAACTTTTGGATTCTGCAGATTGATGCCATTTTGGCCACCAATATAATTAAAATCTGTCCCTCCATGAGGGCCACTCGCACGTTGCTCGCCATAGACTCCTGTTATATGAGGCTGGTGGCCATCAACCGGGGGCAGAACACGGAGCATCACTTCATTGAAAGACATATAACTTCCTTTTTAAATTTCTATCAAAGCGAGTAATCTTGAACTTCATCCAAAAACCAACACGCTTCCAACTTAAATATATAGAAAACCTGGTAGTCGGTATCTGGCTTTTCAATTTTTACTTTTGCAATACCGTTGGACACCTCTAGAACTTCAACTTCAAGACCGTCCGCAGTTCGTTTCTCTTTTCCAGGAACTATAGGGAACTTCAGCTTTTGTTTTTCCAAAAAAACTATTTTTTGCTCTGGTTCAGGTTCGGCGTCTACCGTTATTAATTTTTTCAAGGGGGTATGAGTAAACTCCTGCTGCACAGAAGAGCTCTCCAAATAAGAACCTAAAAAAGCTGAAAAATCCTTCGACGGGCATGAACTTACATCAGCTCCGCCTGCAATCACATTGCTTGAAAAAAGCCCGAACGCTGATATAACCAGTGCGAGAGTGAAGCGCAATTGACATTTCATAAACAGATCCTTGAGTTGAATTATTAATCACTCAGAAAACACAAAAAAAGCCTTTGGTTTAACCTTCTCAGGCGGCGCATTCAACAACGCCTGATCCATCAAACTCCCCGCCTTATCCTTATCCGCCGCCCCTGGCAGCACCGGTGGCTTAATCCCAATCCCCGTCCCACTCCCCGCCGACCCACCGGCATTAATCTTCACCACCGGCCCAACCACCGTAATCCCACCCGCATCCAGCTTGATGAAACTCCCCCCGGCCTTAACCGTGAGCTCCATCCCAGCCTCAATCACAATCTTGTCCCCAGCCTTCAGATGAATCTCTTTCCCAACACTGGTCAGCTGCGCAGTCCCCAGCTTCACATGCTGGTTCTGCCCAATCGTCAGGTGATCATCCATCCGCGCTTCAGTCTTGCGATCCGCAATCGTGGTGCGGTGCTCTTCCGCCTTCAGCTCGGTGTAGGTGTTCTTCTCCACCGTGTCATGCCGCTCATTGCCGACTCTTATCTTCTGGTCATGCTCAACGTTTTCATCCCAATCCCGCTGGGCATGAATAAAGATCTGTTCCGCCCCTTTCTTGTCTTCAATCCGCAGTTCATTAAACCCGCCGCCACCCGGTGAGCTGAGGGTTTTGAACACGGTGCGAGTCTTGTTCGCCGGCAATTCGTACGGAACCTGGTTTTCCTTGTGGTACAGGCACCCGGTCACCAGCGGCTGGTCGGGGTCGCCTTCGAGGAAGGTCACCAACACTTCCATGCCGATACGCGGGATGGCGATGGCGCCGTAGCGATCGCCGGCCCAACTCGAAGAGACGCGCATCCAGCAGCTGGTTTTATCATCGGCCAACCCTTCGCGATCCCAGTGGAATTGCACCTTGATCCGGCCGTACTGGTCGCAGTGAATCTCTTCACCTTTAGGCCCGGTGACCATCGCAGTCTGGCTGCCGAGCACACGCGGTTTCGGGTGTTGCAGCGCCGGGCGGTAGAACACGTCCCACGGGGTGGCGAGGAAGCGGTTGCGGTAGCCCTGGTGGAAGTCGTCTTTGTTGTCGGTGGTGTCGCTGGTCACCGACTCTTCGAGGACTTGCGGCTGCTTGCCTTCGTGGACGATTTCGGTGAGCAGCCAGAGGTCGTTCCACTCGGTGCGCGGGTGGTCGGACATTTCCAGGAAGTGGCCGCTGACCAGGGTGGTCTGATCGCTTTTGCCTTCGGCTTGGCGGTAGTCGGCGCGGTGGCGTTCGAGGGCGCGTTGGCTGAGGAATTTGCCGCGTGCGCGGTCGATGAAGCGGCCGGGGTAGTCGTAGTCTTCGAGGTCCGGCGCGTCGCTTTGCGCCTCGGGTTTGTAGGCGGCTTCAAGTTGCAGGCGTGGTTTTTCGAAGTCGTAGTCGCGACGGGTGACGCGACCGGTGCGGGTTTCCAGGCGCAACTTGAAGCCTTTGATTACCGGCTCGTCGGCGACCATGCCGCTGCCTTGCACGTACGCGGTTGGCTGCCCGAGTTTCGGGAATACGGTCTGATCATCGCCGAATACCAAAAGATGGCCTTTGGAACTGTGCTGGAAGTGGTAGTGAATGCCTTCCTCTTCGCACAGGCGTTGGACGAAATGCAGGTCGGTTTCGTCGTACTGCACGCAGTAGTCGCGATCCGGGCAGGGCTGGCTGAGCTGGAAGTTGTAGGCGTTGCCCTTGATGCCGTGTTCATCGAGGATCAGCGCAATGATTTTCGGCGCGGACATCTGCTGATAGATGCGCTGGTTGGTGCGGTGGTGCAGGTACTGCAATTGCGGCACCAGGGAGATTTTGTAGCGGGTCAGGCGTTTGCCGGCATCGCCTTGGGCGACGCGGTAGATCTGGCCGTGTATACCGCTTCCCTGCGGATCGAACGCCAAAAAGGCCTGCTTGTGCAGGAGCTTTTCCAGGTCCAGATCGGGGTTTTCGCTGACCAGTTCAAGGTCAAAGCGATAAGGCTGGCTGATGCCTTCGGTGCCGGTGAACGACAGCACTTGCAGGTCGCCGACGTAGTCTTCGACGGTCAGGCTGAAATGGGTTTCGTTAGCTGAGTTGAACATTGCTTGCTCCCTGTTCGGTAGTCATCCGTTACGCCCGAAGTCGCAGACGTTGCAGCCAAGACGATGTGGCGCCCATAGCGTCACGCAGTTGGGCGGCAGTGATCGTTCGATCTGCCGCATTGAATGCCAGCGCCGTGCGCAGGGCTGGCCAGCAGTGTTTCGGTAGATTCCTGGGTGCGTGCAGCTCGCGATCCAGTTGCCCGTCGCGGGCCTCGGTCGAAGGCAAACGGCGGAACGGGTGTTTGCCGCCCGCCAATTCGTACAACACGCAGGCCACGCCATAGACATCCGCACTGGCAGTCAGCGGTTGGCCTTCGAGCAGTTCGGGGGCGGCGTAGCCGGGGGTCCAGGCGTTGAAGCGGTTGCGGCTCAGGTGTGGCAGGCCGGGCAAGATGCCCTCCTCGGCCTGGCCCAGACCGAAGTCGAACAGGCGCACGCCTTCTTCGCTGAGCATCACGTTGCTCGGCTTCATGTCACCGTGCAGCACGCCGCGAGCGTGGGCGAAGGCCAGCGCGTCGAGCAGCGGCAGCGCGATGTCGCGCAGTTCTTTCCACGGCAGGCCCAGCGGACGCTCGCAGAGTAATTTGTCCAGGGTCAGCCCACGCATGAGTTCCATGGTGATGAAGGCGCGCTGGCAATCGGTGTCCACTTCAAAGCTGTGCAAACGCAGCACGTTGTCGTGGCGCAGTCGTCGGGTCAGGGCGAACTCGCTGTAGAGCAGGGCGCTGGCGTCCGGCGATTCGGTAAATTCTTCGCTGAGGATTTTCAGCGCGATGTAGGGGTCGGGATCGCCGAACTGCTCACTCAGCAGATCCCGTGCGCGGTAAACCGCGCCCATGCCGCCGGCACCGAGCAGGCGCTCGATGCGGTAACGGCCCGCGAGTACGTCCGGCATTTCACCGATGCTGGCCCTTGTCGGCGCCAGGGCGGGCTCTGCTTTATGCGCTTTGGCGAACGCAAAGTAAGTCAGGTTATTGGCTTCCTCGTCGGTCACCGGCAGGTCGTCGAGCGGCGGCATGAGTTGAGTCATTTTCGGATCACCACAGCAGTCAGGTTGTCCCGGGCCGAGCCACGCAGAGCGCCGTCGAACAGACGCTCCAGCGCAACGTGCGGCGCGGTCAGGCTCAGGGCGTTGCCCAAGGCATCGCTGCTGAGCCCTTGGTACAAACCGTCGCTGCACAACAGAAACGCATCGCCGGGGTAGACCTCGAGTTCGAGCACGTCCAGCGTCAGCACATCGGCTGCCCCAACCGCACGGGTCAGGGCATGGGCCGAAGGATGCGCACGGGCGTCCTCGATGCTCATCTGTTGCTCGTCGATGAGTTGCTGTTGCAGCGAATGATCCTTGGACAGCTGATACAAACGCTGGCCGCGCCACAGGTAGCAACGGCTGTCGCCGGCCCAGATGCAGGCCGCGCGATTACCTTCCACCAGCAGCGCCACCACGGTGCTGCCCATGATGCTGTCGTGGCGCCCGGCCGTGACGGTCAACTCCTGACCCAAGCGGCGGTTGAGCCAGTGCAGGCACTGGCGTATGCCTTTGAGTCGTTCGTCAAAATCATCCTGCACCGGCAACTCCGCCAGGCTGGCGACGATCAACTGGCTGGCGATGTCGCCACCCTGATGACCGCCCATGCCGTCCGCGACCACCCACAGCCCCTGCTGTGGGCAGTCGAGGAAAGCATCTTCGTTGCGCGCCCGAACCTTGCCCGGATCGGTACGCGCAGCACTGCGCCAGGGGCTGGCAACCAGCATCAGAGCTGCACCGGCATACGGAAGGTACGCAGCACGCCCATGTCGAACGGGTTCGGTGTGCGCTGGCTCGACAGCAAGTAGTTGGCGCGCAGGCCGCCTACGTCAGCTTTGAGCACCAGCACATCGCGACCGCTCAGGTACTCGGTCTGCATCAGGTCGAACAGACGGAACAGCGACCATGGGCCGGTGTTCTTCTCGATGCCGATCGGGCGGCCGGCCATTTTGTCGAGGACCAGGCTGGTGCGACCGTCTTCAGCGTCGGTCGGCCATTTGAACGACACCGGCACGATCGGGCCGTGGCGGTATTCGATGGTCTTGTCGCCAAACTTGAACTCGGAACGGCTGACGGCCGGGTCGAGGGTGTACGGCTCCAGTTTGAATTGCAGTTGTGGTTCGGCCGGATTGATCGAGAAGAAGCTCTGGCGAATCACTTGGGCGGCGGCCATCTGGTCGAGGTAGACCTTGGAGATCGGCATGCTGTGACCGTCGATGCTGCGCAGACGGTAGTTGCCTGGATCGCCACTCACGAACGGACGCATGTAGGTCTCGAAGAAGCGATCGTTGATGCCCTGGGCCTTGAAGAACTCGCGGAAGTCGCTGATCGCAACGTCGCTGGTGCTGTGGGCGCTGAACGGATAACGCTTGTTGATCGCCTTGCCATAGAAGCTGTACAGCTCGCTCTGATAACGCTGGTTCAGGTACTGGTAGGAATCGTTCAGCACCAGACGCCAGGTGTCTTCGGCCAGTACGTTGAACCACACGCTGACCGGACGCGGCAGACGGTTCGAGGCATTGCGCAAGTTGCTCAGCGCATCACGCTGGCCGCTCATGCGGGTCTTGGCCATTTCGAACGCAGCCTGTTCCGGCGCACTGGCACGCGCCAGGCTCGCCAGTTGCAGTTGCAGGTCGTTGAGCGCCGTCAGGGCCGGGGTCAAATCAGCGGCCGGGCCGTTGTTGTCATCCAACAAACGGTGCAGCGGTTCGAAGCGACGTTGCAGGGATTTCTTCGCGGTGTCCGGCAGGTTCTTGGTCATGTCTGCGGCTTTGTCAGCCGCGGCCGCCGCGAGTTTGCCGAGCTTGCCGCCCTTCTCGCCCAGTTTGTCAGCCGCCTCGGCAGCTTCATCCGCGCTGTCGGCGATCACCGGGAAACGGGTGTTTTCGCGTACTTCCACCAGCAGTTGCAGCACTGGCGAGTCGGCGGACGTCAGGCCAGCCAGTTGCTCGGCGCCTTCACCGGCGTCGTTGATCGGTGGCAAGGCAACCTGGCCGACCGCTTCGCTCCAGAAGTTGGCGTAGTCGCGGAAGTACAGTTGCTCCAGTTCGACCATCAGGCGACGCAAGTCCATGCCGCTGATGCCCGAGCCTTCGCCCAGCACCCAGTTGTCACGCAGGATATCGGTGACCAGCGCAGAGCCCTGAACCGAGAAGTACTGCTGATAACCCTGTTGGGTGTAGAAACCCGGGATCACGTATTCGGTGCCGACAAACAGCGAAGCTTGCGGGCCGATGTGTTGGCTCAAACGGTATTCCGGCAGGTTGCGAGCCTGCTCGCGCAGCATCCGGTAAACCACGTTGGCCAGCGACTCGCTGCGCAACACCTGACGCGCCTGGGCCACCAGTTGATCGTTCAACGGGTAGATAAACGGCTGCTTGAGCAAACGCTCGAAGTGCGTGTTCAAACCGTTCTGCACCGACGTGTTGCCGGCGTAACGCTGGGACCATTCGGTGGCGACCCAATCCTTGAGCCACGGGCCGTCGCGACGGTCTTTCATGTTCAACATCAGGTACGCACGCAGGCTATTGAGCAGGCGTTCACGGTCCTTCATGTTGGCGCGGATCTGCCCTTCTAGCAGCGTCGCGACCCGTGGCAGCAGTTGCGCTTCGAGCTCACGCTCGTAGGTCTCCTTGACCACCGGATTGACCTCTTCGCCTTGGTACAGGCCGCCACGTTCTTGGTACGACACGTCACCTTTTTTCGGGAAGACCTGAGTCGCCGCGTAGCTGGTGTCGAGGGTCTTGAGCACCGCCATGGAATCATCACGCGCGGTCAGGGCCGAGCGCTGTTGAGTCCAGTTTTGGGCCAGGTTACGCAGGTTTTCCAGACGCTCGTAGTTGGCCGAAAATCCGCCCGCCCACAGCATGCCGAACAGCGCCAGTGACGCCAAAGCGCCCACGTACAGGGCACGTTGGCCCCAATGAATGCGGCTGCGTTCGCGTTTGTCCAGACCGGCCAGATCGGCCTCGGGAAAAATCACCCGGCTGAGCAAGTGGTGAATGAACCGCGAACGGCCGCTGCGCAAAGTCGGCAGCACGCCAGCGTTCATCCCCAGATTGGCGCCGATGCCGGCGGTGGTCTGGTCCATTTCTTGAGTCAGGTGCGGTGCGCTGGTCAGGTAGAAACCGCGCAACTGGCTGACACGCTGGTAGCGGTTGCCGGTGAACGCCATGTCGACGAACAGGCACAGGCGCTCACCGATCAGCCCCAGTTGATGCGGAAAGTCGAGGATGCGGCCACGGCGCTGGGTGTCGCGCTCCTGGTGCATGCGCATGATCACTTGGCTGTTCAGACGACGCAGCAGTTCTTCGAACTCCGCGCGCAGCACGGCGACGTCGGTGCCGCTCTGCTCTTTACGGAAGCTGGTGCCGAGCACCTGATCGCTTTCTTCACGGGTCAGTTGATCGAAGAACTCGTCGAAACCGAGCAGCTTGTCAGCCTTGCTCAGCACCAGATAAACCGGCACATCGACGTGCAGCTTTTGATGCACGTCTTGCAGACGCGCACGCACCTGGCGGGCCAGGGTGTCGAGCTCTTGCTCGCTGCCGCCCAGCAGTGTTTCCACCGGGATGGTCACCAGCACGCCGTTCAACGGACGGTTGCGGCGACGCTTGCGCAGCAGGTCGAGCAAGGTGTTCCAGGCGCTGCCATCGACACCGTCTTCACCCTGGGCCAAGTAACGGCCAGCGGTGTCGATCAGCACACCGTGGTCGGCGAAGTACCAGTCGCAATGACGGGTGCCGAGGGTGTCGCGGGTCAGTTTGCGGTCGATCTTGTTGATCGGAAACTCAAGGCCCGAGAAGTCCAGCAGGCTGGTCTTGCCGCTGCCCTGCGGGCCGATCAGCAAGTACCACGGCAAATCGCTGCGCCAGCGTTCGCTGCGACCGCGATAGAGGCTCGAAGTCTTCAGGGTTTTCAACGCATCCTTGAAGCGCACGCGAAGCTCTTTCTGCTCTTCGTCGATCAGCTCTTCACGGCGGATACGATCCTGGCCGTCTTCGGTGTCTTCGATAGCCTTTTTGCGTACGCCAGCGCGCCAGCTGACGAAGACCATGGTCAGGCCCCAGATCAGGAACAGCACACTGATGGTCAGCAGGCGGGAGGTCGAACCTTCCCAGAACTTGTAGTCATTGACCGCCAACAGCGGCCCGACAAACCACACCAGCAGCGCGACGAACAGCACCAGCAGCAAGGTCCAGACCCAGGTCTGACGCAAGAATGCGCCGACTTTCTTGAAAAACTTTTTCATCACACGTCCCTGTTTACGGCTGCGACTGCGGCTGAACCGCGGCCGGATCTAGCTGCTGATAAGGTTGCAGAACGGTTTCGCGTTGCTCGCCCAATACCCAGGCAAAGCCCGAATACATCACCACCAGGCAAACCACGGTGAACAGCACCACCATCCACGCCGGCACGATGCGCACCAGGCTGCGGCGCTGATCGTTCAAGCCTTCCCAATGAGGCGACAGTTCGCGAGGCACGTCGCCGCGAAGTTGGCGAATCTGGCGATACAAGGCGTCGCGGATGCCTTCGAGCTCGAGCATGCCGCGGGCTTGCACGCGGTACTTGCCTTCGAAGCCCAGCGACAGGCACAGGTACATCAGCTCCAGCATCGGCAGGTGCTTGACCGGGTTTTTCGACAGGCGATCCAGCAGCTGGAAAAACTTCTCGCCGCCGAAGGTTTCGTTGTGGAAGCTGCTGAGCAGGCTCATCTGCGACCACTCGCTTTCGTTGCCCCACGGCGTGGTCACGACGGCTTCGTCGACCACGGTGCAGAGCACGTAACGCGCAGCCATCACCTGGCTGCTTTCGGCGCCGTTGTGCAGGGCACGCACTTCAAACAGTTTCAGCCCGGCGGTCAGTCGCTCATTGAGCGCGTACATGTCTTCGCGGGTGTCGCTGTGCTTGAGTCGCACCACTTCCGACAACAGATCGGAGGCCGCGGCCACCAGCGAATTGAGGCTGATGTTGAACGCTTCGGCCGGGCGCAAACGCGCGGCGTAGATCATCCGTTCTTCGAGCTGTTCAAAACGCGGCGGTGCGGCGAAATCGGTCAGCGGACTCTGCGCCGGGCCGTGGCCCTGACGGTCGAGCAGGACGGTTTTATCGTCCTGGTTGTGTTCCATGTCCTTGATCATGTCAGTCAGTTCCTGATGGCCCAGAATTTCAGTTCAAGCTCGGCAAATTCGCCGGACACGTGGAACGCGAAGCCGCCGGAGCGCTCAAGTTGTGCCAGGTCTTCGGAACTGAGTTCGAGAATGAAATAGGTTTTGTTGGAGTGGAACGCGATCTGCCGCGGGGCCACCGGCAACGGTTTGACCTTGATGCCCGGCAGATGCAGGTTGACCAGTTGGCGGATGCGCTCCACCGGGCCGACCTTGAGGTGCGCCGGCAAGCGATGGCGCAGTTCTTCGGAGTCGCAGTTGGCACTGGCGGCGAGCACGAACGAGGCCGAGCCCAGCAGTTTGTGGTCGTGCAACGGCGAGACAATGATCCCGTACTGACGTGCTTGCAGGACCAGTTCGATGGCGTGCTGTTCGAGCACCATCGACAGCACCTGACGAATCGCTTCCATCAGCTTGCGGAAGCTCGCGCCCTGGTCGCTGTGCTGATAACGGCTGTCCAGACGCGGGCGTTTGCTGTCGCTGGAAAACGTCGCCAAGTCGCCGAGCATGGTCAGCAGCGTGCGGTACAACTCTTCCGGGTGAACCTGCTCCAGGCCGAGGTAGTGGCGCAGCAGCAGTTCGGTGCGGTTGATCAGTTGCAGCATCATGAAGTCGCCGACTTCCGCGCCACCGACTTTGCCGTTCGAGCGGATGCGCTCGGCGATGGTGTCGCCCCGGTGGCCGAGCATGCTGATCACTTCTTTCAAGCACGACAGCAGGTAGCTGGACGAATGCGCCTGAATGTAGGTCGGCACGAAGTCCGGGTCGAGGCTGATCACGCCGTCGGGCGTGGTGTCGAGCACTTCGCAGACCTTCAGTTTCACGTAGGCCTGGTCGCTCTGCTGCTCGCCGAGCAACAGTTTGAAGTCCGGGCGGCCACAGCTGACCTGGCTGGCAGAATCGTCGCCGGCGTTGGAATCGGCGACTTCCGCTTCGTACGCGGTGTAGCGCGCCAGCACGTCGGATTGTTCCGGACGACGCGACTCGATGTGGTTACCGGTGACCAGTGGCAGCGCCAGGTAGATCGGCGTATGACCGGTGTTCGGCGGCACGTCGAGCGCCAGCGGTTCGGTGTTGCCGCCGAGTTCGAACAGGCTGCCGTCCGGCAGAATCCCCGAGGCCTGGCTGATCACCAGTTTGCCCATGTTGAGGAACTGCAAGTCGATGTCCAGGTTCAGGAAGCCCCAGGTGTAGCTGCCCAGCAACTGCGTGCGGGTCTTCATCTGGTGGTCGTAGTAGCGATCGTTGTGCTGGAAGTGCTGCGGGCGCAGCAACATGCCTTCCTGCCAAATCACTTTATGGGAATTCATGATCAGTCATCCGCCTTGGCGAGCGTTTCGTTGCTATTGCGAATACCGGCCTGGTCGAGGGTCAGATCAGCGTTGGTGACTTCCACCGGGGTGACTTGCACCGTGTAGCGCCATTTGGTTTCCGGCAGATCGCGATAGGCGGCGAGGATGCCGACGTAACGACTGCCCTCCTCCACGCTGAGTTTCATCTCCACGGTTTCACCGGGGCGCAGTTCAATTTCTTCGCTGGCCACCAGGTCCGGGGCCAGGGATTCCTTGGCGCGCTCGTACAGGCTGAAGAAGTCAGCGTTCTCGAACGTCACCGGATGCTTGAGCTCGAACAGACGCACCACGATCGGCGACGGACGCCCGTTGAGGTCCGGGTTCAGCTGATCGCTGGCGGTCAACTTCAGGTTGAGTTTGGTGACATGGGAATACGGCGACAGCGACGAGCAGCCGGCCAGCAGCACCAGGGCCGCGAACGCCGTCAGCGTCTTGAAAAAAGCGGTCGAACAGCGAGACATGCGCATCATCCTTGGTGGTCGGTGTGAAGGGTGGAAATCAGGCGGATCTGTTCTTCGTAGGCCTGAGCGAAGTCGCGGGCCAGCAGGCGCTCGCTCCAGTCATCGTCCTGACGCAGGGCCTGGTGATAACGACCGTAAGCTCTCCAGCGACTGCCGGACGTGGCGAGCAACGGCTTGTTGTCGCGCTCGAAACGCAGGGTCAATTGCTGTGGCGAGAAGTGCTCCAGCGTGCCGCGAACGGCGGCGCGGCTAGCAGTCAGCAAAGCCACCTGATGCGCCTGCAAATCGCGGAAAGCGCGGGAGATCGCCTGCTCGGCCGGCAACTGACCCGGCTTGTTCGGCTGCAACAAAATGCCTAGCGCTTCACCGGCATCGACGGCAAATTTCAGCGGGTTTTTGTTTGTGCCTTGCACGGTGGTCTGGGCCAGACGCAGTTCGTTTTTCAGTTCGCTGCGGGTGCGCAGGCTCTGCTGCAATCCGCCGACGCTTTGCTTGAGCAGGCGTGCAGCGTTCAGCGCCAGGGCTTCGCGGGCATCGTGGTCGAGGCCTTTGAGGTCCACGCCCAACGCAGCACCGAAGTGCTCCCAGAAACCTTCGCTCTGACGCTCGACCGCTTTGGGCGGTGGCGCCGGCGCTGGCTCTGCCGGGGCGTTGATCAGCTCCGGCACCATCAGGCTTTCCATGTCGATGCGCGCATAGTCGGCGCGCTGACGAGTGTCCTCGATGGTCGTGCTCGGCGAGATCAGTTCGTCGATTTCCGAATACACGCGCTCTTGCTGATCGAGGGCATTGAGCGGGTCGAGATCGAGAAACGCATCGTCCGGAATGATGCTGCCCGCCGCTTGCGGACGGCCGACTTCGACGTCGAAGGTCGCCGGGTCGCGCACCAGCCGCGCACGGATCTCGAAGTCACCCAGCACGTAGACACTGCCGTGCTCGATGCGCATCGCTTCGCCCTTGCGCAGGCGTGCGCCGCTTTCGCTGTCCTGGATACCGTTGCTGCTGGTATCGGTCAGGAAAAACGTGCCTTCGCGGTAGCTGATCAACGCGTGATGGTTGGACAGGTGACGCTTGCGGTCCGGGATAATCCAGTCGCAATCCTCGCCCCGACCGATCACGCCACCGGCCTGTTTGAAGGTCTTCTGGCACAAATCCGTGGGCACGAACTGCTTGGTGTTGAGCATTTCGAAAACCAGTTCCATGGTGATACTCCTTGCGGTCACTTGCCGCGATTGACCGCCTGCGGATCACCCAATGGGCGATAGGTGTTGTCGTTGTATTTGTAATTGCCGCTACAGCCGCCGAGGCCGCATAGAATGACGAGGGTCAGCAGGACGGCTTGCCAGTGACGAACAGGCATCAGAGGGTCTCCAGGGGTAGACAAAGTACAAAGCGCCGACCCGTTTGGGCGGCGCTGTTAGAAGCGGATGAGGTGAAGTCGACGGTCGTTTGCCTAGCCATCGAAATCACCGAGGTTGATATTCAGGCGCCCAAGGCGGTACAGCAGCGTGCGGCGTGGCAGCCCGAGTTCGCGGGCCGCAAGGGTTTGGTTGCCGTCGTTTTTGCGCAGACAATCGAGCAGCAGACTGCGTTCGACTTGCTCCAGGCGTTCGCGCAGGTTCAGACCGCTGCTGTCTTCCGGCATGGCTTCCATGCGCAGAGAGAAATGCTCGGCCAGTAACTCGCCGCCCTCGCACAGCAGCACCGCGCGTTCGACCAGGCCTTTGAGTTCACGCACGTTGCCGGGGAAGGCGTAACCGGACAGGTGATCCAGCGCCGCATCGGACCAGCACACCGCATCGCGCTGCAAGAACGAGCACGCCTTGTCGGCGAAGTGCCGGGCCAGGTCGAGGATGTCGCCTTCGCGCTGACGCAGGGCCGGCAACTCGATCGGAAATTGCGCGAGGCGGTAGTACAAGTCCTCGCGGAATTTTCCTTCGCTGACCAACACCGACAAATCCCGGTGAGTCGCGGCGATGATGCGCACGTCGATCTTGTGGGTGTCGTTGGAACCCAGCGGACGAATCTCGCCTTCCTGCAGAACCCGCAACAACTTGGCTTGCAGGGACAACGGCATGTCGCCGATTTCATCGAGCAGCAAGGTGCCGCCGTTGGCCGCGTCGAACAGCCCGGCACGGTCGCGATCTGCACCGGTGAAGGCACCTTTGCGGTAGCCGAACAGTTCACTTTCCAGCAGGTTCTCGGGGAACGCCGCGCAGTTCTGCACGATGAACGCCTGGGAACGGCGCGGGCCGCAATCGTGAATCGCCCGCGCCACCACTTCCTTGCCGGTGCCGGTTTCGCCGCGCAGCAGCACGGTATACGGGCTGTGCAGGACTTTGCTGATCAGCGAATAGGTCTGGCGCATGGCCGAACTCTTGCCGATCAAACCGTAACCGCTGGCGCTCGGGACGCTGATTTTCGCCGGCAGCCGTGTATCACCGGTCGGCTGACGCAAACGTTGCAGCAAATGCAGTTGGCCAAGCACGAACGAACCGAGTTGACCGAGGGAGTCGGCAAAGCCTTGCAGGTCGATGTGCCGGCGACTGGCGCACAGCAGCAAGCCTTCGACGGCCTTCTGCTGATTGACCAGTGGCACGCATAACAGCGACTGCCAAGGCATGGCCTGAGGCGGCAGGAAACTGGTTTCGTGCAGGCTGCCGCTCAACTCGCTCAGGCACACTACGCGGTTCTGGCACATAGCGAATTGCAGCAGTTGTTCACCGTTGTAATCCGCCGGCAGGCTCGCCGCTTCCCGGGGTTGCAGGATGCCGTTGAGGCACTCGGCGTTCATCCCCAGGCACGTGTGAGTCGCGTCCAGCAGGTACAGCTGCGTCAACTCGCAACCGCTGAGCTCGGCCAAGCCGCGCACGAAGTCACCCAGCAGCGCAGCACCGTCCGCCGCGCGCGACAAGCTGGCGAACTGCGCCAGCAAGGCTTCGGCATAGACCAGCGGTTGCGGCACTTGAGTGAACATCACACCCACCTCAGGCGAACTCGCACGTCACGCTGGCGTTGCCGTCGAGCGTCGCGTGGACACGCTTGAGGCTTTCGCCCGTAGCCATCGCATCGAGCAAGCGGTCAGCCACCAGCGGCAGCACGTGCAGGTCCAGCAAATGGTCGATCAGGCGCGCGCCGCTGTCGCTTTGGGTGCAGCGTTCGGCCAGGTGATCGACGAGGTCCTGGGAGTAAGTGAAATCCAGCTGACGACGGTTCAGGCGCTCGCCCAAACGGCCGAGTTTGATTTCGATCAGTTCGCGCAACACCGGGCCGCCCACCGGGTAGTAAGGCACCACGCGCATGCGCGCCAGCAGCGCCGGTTTGAAGTGTTTGCTCAGCACCGGGCGGATGGTTTCTTCAAGGACTTCGGCCGACGGCCGCGCGCCGTTTTCACAGAGCTCGGCGATGCGGTCGCTGCCCAGGTTCGAGGTCATCAGGATCAGCGTGTTGCGGAAATCGATCTCACGCCCTTCGCCGTCGTTGGCCACGCCTTTGTCGAAGATTTGGTAGAACAGGTTGAGCACGTCCGGGTCGGCTTTCTCGACTTCATCGAGCAGCACCACCGAGTACGGTTTCTGGCGCACGGCTTCGGTGAGCATGCCGCCCTCGCCATAACCGACGTAGCCCGGCGGCGCGCCGATCAGGCGCGAGACGGTGTGCTTCTCCTGGAACTCGGACATGTTGATGGTGGTGATGAAACGGTCACCGCCGTACAGCAAGTCCGCCAGGGCCAGCGCGGTTTCGGTCTTGCCGACGCCGCTCGGGCCGACCAGCAGGAACACGCCGACCGGTGCATCGGGTTTGTTCAGGCCGGCAGCGGTGGCGCGCATCGAGCGGTCCAGCGCGTGAACGGCTTGTTCCTGACCACGGATGCGGGTGCGCAAGTCAGTGGCGAAGCTCGCGACCTTGGCGTTGTGCTCACGGGCCAGTTGCGCCAGCGGCACGCCGGTCCAGGCGCTGATCACTTCGGCGACCAGACGCGGACAGACTTCGAAGCTCACCAGACGTTCTTTGACTTGCAGTTCAGTCAGGGTTTTGTGCGTTTCGTTGAGCGCGGCTTCCAGCGCTTCGACGGTTTGGGTTTCGTCGACTGCCACTTCAAGGGTTTCGATAACGGTGCCTTCGGCGTCCTCTTCAACCGTTACGGTTGGCTCGACAGCAGCGACCTCACGAGCCTTGGCCAATTGCTGACGCAGGTCCAGCAGGCGCTCTGCCAGTTCTTTCTGCTCGGTCCAAAGGGTTTCGAGGGCGACCCTTTCATCTTCGGCTTCGGCCAGGCGATCTTCCAAAGCGTCCAGCGCTTCGTGATCGATCAGCAGACCGGCCTCGGCATCACGGCGCAGGGCCTGACGCTGACGACCACCTTCAGCCAGTTCGCCACGCAGGCGTTCGAGGCTTTCCGGGGCAGCGGCGAGGCTGATGCGCACGCGGGCGCACGCGGTGTCGAGGACGTCGACGGCTTTGTCCGGCAGCTGACGGCCCGCGAGGTAGCGAGCAGACAATTCGGCCGCCGCAACCACCGCGTCATCGCGCAGGTAAATGCCGTGGCTCTTCTCGTACACCTGAGCCAGGCCACGCAGGATAGTCACCGCTTCGCTGACGGTCGGTTCGTGCAGTTGCACCGGCTGGAAACGACGGGCCAGGGCCGGGTCTTTTTCGAAGTACTTCTTGTACTCCGCCCAGGTGGTCGCAGCGATGGTGCGCAACTCGCCACGGGCCAGGGCTGGCTTGAGCAGGTTGGCCGCGTCGGAACCGCCAGCATTGCCGCCCGCGCCGATCAGCGTGTGAGCTTCGTCGATGAACAGGATGATCGGTTTTGGCGAGGCTTTGACTTCGTCGATCACACCTTTGAGGCGACGTTCGAATTCACCTTTGACGCTGGCGCCCGCCTGCAACAGGCCCATGTCCAGCGACAGCAGCTCGACGCCTTTCAAGACTTGCGGCACTTCACCAGCCGCGATGCGCGAGGCCAGGCCTTCGACAATGGCGGTTTTACCGACGCCGGCTTCACCGACCACAATCGGGTTGTTTTTGCGGCGACGGGCGAGAATGTCG
The DNA here is from genome assembly GCF_008370005.1 of Pseudomonas sp. ANT_J28. Taxonomy (NCBI): domain Bacteria; kingdom Pseudomonadati; phylum Pseudomonadota; class Gammaproteobacteria; order Pseudomonadales; family Pseudomonadaceae; genus Pseudomonas; species Pseudomonas sp. ANT_J28. The sequence continues at coordinate 31,613 of NZ_VOBM01000046.1, read as the reverse complement.
ACCATCTGCCGGATCGCGCCATCGCGGCACAACACCGGATCGAGTTTGCCGTCGCGGGCCTGTTGGGTCAGGTTGTGGGTGAAGCGCTGCAGCAACGATTCTCCGGGTACAGCGGGTTTGCCGGTGGCCGGTTGCTCTTTCTGCGACAGGGCGAATTCTTTCAGGCGCTCGATGTTCAGCTTGGCCAGCAATGACTGGTAGCGGCTGCCGGCGTAGCGCATCGGGTTGCGCAACAGCGCGAGGATCAACGCGGCTTGTTCGACCTGGCTTTGGCCCAGTTCAAGGTTGGCCACCAGCAACGCGTCTTGCAGCCACTGCACCAGTTCCGGGGCGAACACCGGGTTGCGCGAAGCGCTGTGCTCGACCCGCGATTGCAACGCGGCGCTCAGCTCACCGGCATCCACTTCGGCGTCTTGCAGCGCGCGTGCGAGCAAGCCTTGCGGGCGCTCCAGCAAGCCCAGCAGCAAGTCTTCGACGAGGATCTTGCTGCCGCCACGGGCGACGCAGCGTTCGGCCGAACTTTCCAGGTCACGACGGGTTTCGGCGTCCAGCGCCTGGATAAGTTGTTGCAGGTCTACGTTGATCATTGGTCATCTGTCCTTAATGAATTTTGCTGCCCAGGGTCACCACGCCGTCCGCTTTTTCGCGGCCGAGCCAACTGGTCCATCCCAGGCGACAGGCGTTCTGCTCACCGATGCGCAGTTCGCGGATTTCTTCCTGGCGCAGCACCAGGCGAATGTCGTAATCGAGCGGGTCACGCAGGGTGAACCGCACCAGCGCGCAGAGTGGCTGGTAGCCGAAGCCGATCGGCAGGAATTCGTGGAAGCGTTGCCAGTCGAGCTCGCGGATGTGAATGCGGAATTTGCCGCTGCGGTCGCGCACGTGTTCGCCCAGAACCAGGTCTTCGCCGAGCAGGCTGTTGGCGCGACCCAAGCGATTGCGCTGCTCGTCAAGGATTTCAACGCGACGCTCGATGCACTGCTCGATGGTCAGTTCGGCATGCTTGAAGTAGTAACGCAGCACCGCTTCGATCAGCGCCGCCGAGTGCGCCCGCAAGCTGAGCAGGCCGAGGTACGGCAGCAGGCGTTTCCAGTTCAGTTCCTGAGCCCTGCGGATCTCTTCGCCGCCGAGGCCGATCAACGCAAACAGCTGCGACGAAAACGGGTCGAGGGCGCCGCTCTGGAAGCTTGCGCGGTAGCGGTACTTTTTCCAGATCGGCAGCATCAGCCGTTGCAGGCGATGGTGAAACAGGTCGAGGAAATTGCGGGTCGGGTTGCCGTCTTCGCTATCGCCCAGGGCCTGTTCGCCGTAGAACGCCGGCAGTGGCGAACCGGAACCGACCAGGCCGATCAGGTTGAAACGCAGACGTGCGCGCAGGTGGCCGTGCTCGGTGAAAAACTCCACGCGATCAACGTCACTGCCGGGAAACCCCAGGCTCGGGTTGGCCTGGAATTCCAGCTGGTCGTACAGATCATCCTGGCTCAGGTGCGGGTGGGCCTCGCGCAGCCGGTCAACTACCAGCAGCACAGCCTGAAACAGCGAGTACTCGCGTATTCCTCGGGTCAGTCCGCTTAAAGCAGCGGCTGAAGGCCCATACGTGGTGTCCATTGGTACACCTCTCCCTGTGTGCTTTTTACCCGCAGCTCGTGGTACGAATTGAGACTGGCGTAAAGCGCGAAAAACTCGTTAAGAACCGAAGCGAAAACGAACAGGTCGCCCTCACCGATATACCCTTCCGGGTCGATGGTCAGCTCGGTGCGCAACCCGCGTACCGGCAACCCTCGGTGCAAGCGGTCGACGTGTTGGTGTTTGATCGACTTGAGCCCGCCCAGCAGACGCTTGCTGACTTTTTCTGCGTGTTGGTCGTAGTAGCGCGGCAGGTCGTAGGTTTCGAGAATCACCTTCAACGCGTTGACGTCGGCCAGCGACAGATAGTTAAGCGACATGTTGCTGATCAGCTTCCACAGGAAGTCACGGTTCAGCGGCGGCGCATAACTGGGCGTGGCCGGGGTGATATTGCGAAAACTCAGGAACTCCGGCGTCTCTTCGCAGGCCATGCAGATGTCGCCGAGCTTGAGCTTGCGCGGCAGGTTCTGGTTGGTGCATATCAGCTCGATCGACAGGGTTTCGTGAGCTTCGGTGTGACGGATGCCGAAGCTCAGGTAAGTGTCGAGGCCGTCGTGCAACGAGGACGAACGCTGGCGAATGCTGTAGTGCGGACGGCTGTTAGGCACGTCGAAACTCGGGTCGTGCTCAAACGATTCGAACGGCACGTACTCCTGATAACCAAGGCCGCCGGGCTTCCACCCGGTCACGGTTTCTACCGAAAACACACCGCAGTTTTGCAGGTCGTATTCGGCTGGCAGCAGCAGGTATTCGTCCTGCTTGCCGTCGAGGCGGATCGGCAGTGCATCGTGCTTGAACAGGTTGACGATGGGCGTGCAGTAGAGCTTCACGTTGTCCAGCGTCGGACGCAGGCGCTGGATGCCGCTCTTGCGAATGTCAAAGCGCAGTTCGAGGCCGCGCATTTGCTTCAACGTGTCTTCCGGCAGCGCTTTGAGCAGGTCCAGACCGTTGATGTCGACAAACAGGAATTTGTCCTGGAAGGCGAAGTATTCCTGCAGGTAGCGATAGCCGCGGAAGGTATTCAGCGGATACGGGATCAACGCCTCTTCTTCGGCAAAACCCACCGGCTGCACTCGGTCGCCGGGCATCTTGAACGCCATCGCCGTGCCGTTCACACCATTGATGGGCTTGCCGGCACCGTCCAGCGGGATCAGCTCAATGCCTTCCAGATTGCGCAACAGGCTCAGATAGAGCATCTGGCTGATGTAGCGCTCACCGGCGAAGTGCAGGCGCAGACGACTCAGCTCCAGCTCACCGAGGTGACCGTCGGCGCTCATCTCCAGACGCAGGCTCAACAGCGAACCGTCGCCCTTCACCGAGTAATTCAGCGCGGCCAGATCCAGCGGCAAGACTTCCGTCGGGTAGCAGGTGCGGAAACGGCAACGCACGTCATCAATCGGCACGCTCTCAACCGGCGTGTCGCGCTCGACCATCAACGCAGGTCCCGATCGCTTCAGCGGATCGAACTGCAGAATGCTGAACGCCGGCAGCGGCCGCATGTAGTTGGGCCACAGCAGATGCATCAGCGAGTGGCTGAGCTCCGGCAACTCGTCGTCGAGCTTCTGACGCAGGCGACCGGTCAGGAATGCAAAACCTTCCAGCAATCGCTCCACGTCCGGATCCCGCCCGGCTTGCCCGAGGAAAGGCGCCAACGCCGGGCTACGCTCGGCGAATCGACGACCTAACTGGCGAAGTGCGGTGAGTTCGCTTTGGTAGTAGTGGTTAAAGGACATGGGTTAGCTGCCTGGTATTGAATTCGGGTGAGCTTGTGGCCGATGTGAGTACGGCAATTATCATGCAGCTGGCACACTCAAAATATGGAGATATATTCCTAATATTTCGACAGCTGGAAAGATCATCAACATGAGAAACGTCAGAACTCGGTACAACTTTGAGTTGAGGCTTGTGCTTCGCAGACCGACCAATGCCAAGAGCAAAGAGAAACTGGCTAAAATAAAAAACCAATCGCTCTCAACCAGCCCCATCGAAACCCCCTCAATTTCGCTCATGCAAAAACTTCCCTTTGTAGAATATTAGGGACAGTCCCCTTTTTCGTTCCCAGCGCTCTGACACTCACCTCAATTACCCCCAACAACTTCATATGAGGTATTGCTGATAAAACTGTTGAGCCAATGTGCTTTCCAGTCCGGAACCCTGATACCAAAATGCTGATCGCGCTTGTAAAAATCGATCCAGACGACTCCGACAATCACATCATCCTCGTGAGAACTCATGTCTACAGTGCTGCGCGAATACAAAGGAGATCGAAACACTGTGTTCGAATCTCTTTTGTCGGTGATTCGCAAGTACGCCAAATCATCGAATGGTACAAGCGCACTTCTCACCGGTACATTCTCGATTAAGTAATGCCCCGATTCGCTCATCACAAAGCTGCTGGCTCTATTTTTAAAAATATCATTCAAGGAAACGGAAAAAAAACAAACAAGCACGAAAAACGCACAGAAAAAAAATAATGCGTAGGTACGACCGACGAGAGATCGCTTACTCCACATTGACGGCATTCGACTTGAAATCAACATTAATTGTCTATTATCTCGTAAGGGGTATTGCTAATAAAAAAATCCAGCCAGTGCCTTCTGGGATTGGAAAGTCCAAGTGTGATTTTTTTACTCTCCTTATCAAGTTCTATAAATATAATGCCTACTGTTTTTGCGTCTTCATCTGCACGCATATCCAGCGATAATTCGGAGAACAACGGAGTACGGTATGTCTGATCGGGGTGATCACGATCAGTGAAGCGCAAATATACGGAGTCTCGAGGAGTTAGAAGCGAACTGGCGGGTACCGACTCGATCAAATACTGCCCAGACGGGCTTTGTTTTGACACGTCCGGGGCACGGGTCAAAATACCATTTACGATGACCGCAATTGCAACTACCAAACCAACAACTAATGCAACAGCACACATGAAGTATTTATTTGCAATCTTCATTTCACAAGTATCTCAATGGGAGCTGCTGTCACACTCTCGTACAGAATATCCGAATAGACGCGAAAATCTCCGCCCTTTTTGTTAATCTCTCGATATTCTCGAAAATCGCTTTTCTGCACTAGCATATAATGCTTACTATCCAGTTCTCGATAGCGACGCAACGAGTCCGCTCTATGCTTCTCAACTTTTTCTTTAGTCGCCTCAGCTTTTGAATTAAAATCAATGGTATTCATCTCATAGTTCAGCTTCATATTTGCCGAAGCACCTTCAACGGGATCAGTGATCAACTTGTCAAAATTCCAATATCCTAGAATCTGACTAAAAAGAACAACACCGTCATTGAAATCATAGGCATCTTCGATATAAAAGCCCAAACGAGAAGGTGTAAAGACAATATTTTTATCCGTTACAACCACCAAACCTTCAGCAATAACACGAAGATTGAAATTCGCAAGCGCTCCACGCAACTCATTGACGTCATCAGATCCAGCTTGTTCGAACTCAACTGTTTTATTGTTAAAATAGCCAAATTTTTCAGCAGCACTGGCCACACCATTGAACGCCAATGGATAACACCCAGGTGCTTTAGCGGAAAACGCTCGCCCCACATTCTTCTTTATTTGCGCCAGCCCCAGTTTACTGTTCCAAGTTCCTCTCAAATGCTTAATAGCTGCATTCGCCCGATCAAACCCGCTGATCCAACTCATCTTGACAATGGATTCTTCGATGTATTCCTGAGGAGCAAAAACATCATGCCTCTTCACTGCATCATCCATACCGCCGTCTTTTGTCGGCCAGGGCTTACCATTGAACCAATGCTTTATCAAAGCAGCAGCAACCGGCCACTTTATTTTGATCATGGTGTCTGGGATATCAGTGATCTTGAACTGACGCACAGCCGTAGATTGTCCGGTTTTATTACTCGCCGGAGTCATCGATGATGTCACTGTTGTTGCTGCCATTTCAAAATCCTTCTTGATAACCGTTCAGACCGTTAGCAACTGCCCTTGTAACTCAAGGGTTTAAGCAAGCACGACCTTGGTTTGGGGTTCAATGACCAGTTCCACCGCCTCTGGCGTTGCAGAGAAAACGGTTTGAGTCTTGCCATCTGCGCCAGTCACACCGTTGATGATCTTTCCCGAGGCTGTCTTAAGGGTGTACTCAACCCCAGCCAACGGTTTCCCGGTGTCCTGATCATTGATCACAAAGTGCTCGTTAAACGGCCACTGAATCTCCACCGGCAGCGGCGGAACAAACGGCACCGGCGAATGCGAATTCCCGATAATCACCGTCCCGGACCCAGCCGTCACCTTGTTGCCATGAGTACCGACGGAGCCCACGGTCGCCGCCGGTTTACCGTTGATCAAAACGGTAGTCGCAAGATCGCCAACCATCGCACCACCACACGCCGAGGCATCACCTTGGCTGGCGGCCGCGAGGCCGTCGAAGAACACGTCGCCGGAACCGGTGGCGATCGGGTTGGTGCCGTGGCCGGGGAGCGGGCAAGCGGTGGGGTCGGTGACGCGTGCTGCGGGTTTTCCTGACATTGGGCTCTCCTTAATTGACCTTGGCTTGATGACTGTTCATTGCTCAACCACACACTGGAATTTTCCAGCCCTCATAACCCGTCGCTGTCGGATAGATCGCATGAGCGTTTACCCATTGCGCCCGTTCATCCGTCGTGAATTCGTTCTGCCAAATCAACCATTCAGACGACTTCAACAACGTGCCGTCCTTTGCGTACACCCTGAAAAAGGCTTCACTGGTGAAAAGACGGAAGATCTTTCCGGGGATGCCCAGAGCCGAATACTGCGGAATGTAGGAATTGATGTAACAAGTCCCAGGCTCGTTCCAGACTGTGGAGTACACGTGAGCGAGCCTTGAAGCCGTCACTTTCATGTAGCAGGCAGCCAACATCAGGGCAGCGGCAGTGAGGGTGATCAGCAGCAAAGCGCGGCGCACGATCATTGCCAACGTACTTAGAACCCTCAATCGCATATCCTTAGTTGACCTTGACCTGACCGCTGCCATCCAGGCGCGCGGCGAAACTGACCTGACGCTTGAAACCATCAACTTCCAGCAAGCCTTCGATGCTGAAGGACAGGCGAAGCTGATCGTGGTCACGCGGCAGGGAAATGACACGCACATTGCTCAGGCGTGGCTCGTAGGCTTCGATGAAATTTTCGATGGCCAAACGGGCCTGACTCAGGGAGTCGTGCAGGCTCAGACGCATGTCATTGAGATCGGGTAGCCCGTAATCGGACAGCGTTTGCACGCTGCCCGCACGGGTGCTGAGCATCTTGGCCAGATGGGCAGCCACGGACGCCATGGCGGAGACCTCGCGGCTCCAGCCGACGCGTTTGTCCGCGTCGCCACCCAGGCGTTCGAAAAGGCTGCCGTATCCAGTCATGAGTTAGCTCCGTTTACTCTTTGTCCAGCTTGCCAACCAGCGACAGGGTGAAATCGGCACCCATGTACTTGAAGTGCGGGCGCACGTTCAGGCTGACACGGTACCAGCCAGGCTCGCCTTCAACATCGCTGACGATGATCTGGGCAGCGCGCAGTGGACGACGGCCACGTACTTCGGCGCTTGGGTTTTCCTGGTCGGCCACGTACTGGCGGATCCACTTGTTCAGTTCCAGCTCGAGGTCGGTGCGTTCTTTCCACGAACCGAGTTGCTCGCGCTGCAGCACTTTCAAGTAGTGAGCCAGGCGGTTGACGATCATCATGTACGGCAGTTGGGTGCCGAGCTTGTAGTTCAGCTCTGCTGCCTTGCCTTCAGCGCTGATGCCGAAGAACTTCGGCTTCTGCACCGAGCTTGCGGAGAAGAACGCCGCGTTGTCGGAGCCTTTGCGCATGGTCAGGGAGATGAAGCCTTCCTCGGCCAGTTCGTATTCACGACGGTCGCTAACCAGAACCTCGGTAGGAATCTTGGTTTCGATTTCGCCCATGCTTTCGAAGTGGTGCAACGGCAGGTCTTCAACCGCGCCACCGCTCTGCGGGCCGATGATGTTCGGGCACCAGCGGAACTTGGCGAAGCTGTCGGTCAGCTTGGTGCCGAACGCGTAGGCGGTGTTGCCCCACAGGTAGTGCTCGTGGCTGTTGGCGACGGTTTCTTTGTACACGAACGATTTGACCGGGTTTTCTTCCGGGTCGTACGGGTTACGCAGCAGGAAACGTGGCACGGTCAGGCCAACGTAACGGGAGTCTTCGGACTCACGGAAGCTCTGCCATTTGGCGAATTGCGGGCCTTCGAAGTGATCTTTCAGATCCTTCAGGTCCGGCAGACCGGTGAAGCTTTCCAGGCCGAAGAATTTCGGGCCTGCCGCGGCAATGAACGGCGCGTGGGACATGCAGGCAACGCTGGACACGTACTGCATCAACTTCACGTCCGGCGAGCTTGGGGACATGTAGTAGTTAGCGATGATCGCGCCAACTGGCTGACCACCGAACTGACCGTATTCAGCGGTGTAGATGTGCTTGTACAGGCCAGCCTGCATCACTTCCGGCGAATCTTCGAAATCGTCCAGCAGGTCTTCTTTGGAGACGTTGAGGATTTCGATCTTGATGTTTTCGCGGAAGTTGGTGCGATCGACCAGCAACTGCAGACCGCGCCACGACGATTCCAGGGACTGGAAAGACGGGTGGTGCAGGATTTCGTCCATCTGGCGGCTGAGCTTGGCATCGATCTCGGCGATCATGCGGTCAACCATGGCCTTCTTGACCGGCTCACCGTTGTTCTGCGGCTTGAGCAGCTCTTCGATGAAGGCCGACACACCGCGCTTGGCGATGTCGTAGGCTTCGTCGTCCGGCGTGAGGCGGGTTTCGGCGATGATGCTGTCGAGAATGCTGTATTCGCCGTTCTCTTTGCTCTTTTGCTGTGCTGCGCTAGTGCTCATTGTTGGCTTCCTTGACTGATGGGGGCTCAGACGTTCTGGGGGGCGTCCTGGGCTGCGGCGTTCAAGCCCAGCTCACCCAGTACGCGACCGCGGGATTCGTCGTCGGCGAGAACGCCTTCGATTGCTTTGCGGAACGCAGGCGCGTTACCCAGCGGACCTTTGAGGGCCACCAGCGCGTCGCGCAGTTCCATCAGTTTTTTCAGCTCAGGCACTTGCTCGACCAGGCTGGCCGGGTTGAAGTCCTTCATCGAGTTGACGCGCAGTTGCACGCCCAGCTCTTCAGTGCTGCCCTCTTCCTGAAGGCGGTTCGGCACGTTCAACGTCAGGGTCAGCTCTTGCTTGGCCAGCACTTCGTCGAAGGTCATCTTGTCGATGCTGATCGGCTTGCGATCTTCGACTTTACGTTCGTCCTTGCGGTGGGTGTAGTCACCGATTGCCAGTAGTTTCAACGGCAGTTCAATCTCTTCCTGAGCACCACCGGTGGCAGGTTTGAAAGTGACGTTGATGCGTTCCTTGGGGGCTACCGAGCCTTCTTTGGCCATGGCTATTCTCCTTGCGGTTGTGGCCCTGGGGCCTATTCGAGTACCACTTCGAGATCGAGGTGGCACAGCCTGCGATAAATCTCTTCCTTGCGTTCACGTACGGCATGGTTCTGCGGTAACAACTCGCAGCAGCTATGCAGTAAATGCAGCACTTCCAGCGCAAGATCGGGCTCCCAGGCGTTCAGGCCTGAGTCCTGTAATGTTTGGTCTAGGGTTTCGAGTTGAGTTCTGGCCAGTTCGTATTTCTTGGCCATGAAGCACAGCCGCGCGAGGGCGAACTGCCAGAAAAATCGCGCCCGCCCGCCTTGGGCGGCTTGCAAACCTTGCTTGAGGATCTGCACGGCGGCCTTGAGGCCGTCCTTGCGCAGGATCGGCAAGACTTCTTCCAGAGCCACTTCCCAGGCCGGCTGACTGTCGGCGACTTCGACCTTGCGCGGCGCACTGGCGCTTTGCAGGTGCGGCATGACGTGGGCGCTGACCCAGGCGCGGGTGGCCGGATCGGCAAACGGGGCGCCGTCATGGAAACGCAATTCGATGATGCCGGGCAGGCGCTGAATCAAAAGCGCGAAGTGGATTTCCACTTCGCGCATAGCCATCTCGGCGTTGAGCCCCTGGAGGCACTCCCAAACCATTCGCTGGCCATCGAGCCAGAACGGCGCCTTCGCCAGGCTCGCCTCCAGTTCCACCAGCAGATCGGCGTATTTGGCCTGGTCGTAACGGTCCTGGTAGGCCTTGAGCTTGTCGGCCGGCAAGCCGCGCAGAACGGTGATCTGCTCGGCATTGCGCTCGGGCACCGCGTCGATGGGCAGCCACAACAGTGTGCGATTGAGGCGCAGGGCGCGCAGGTCGGTAGCTTTCTGCTTGAGCCACCAGGCGCACAACGGCCGCGCGCTTTCCTGCTGGGCGCGCAGGGCTTTATGGGCTTCTTTTTCGTTATCGATCGGTGCGCCGGGGGTGAACAACTGCGTGGCAGCCTGCTTGACCTGGGCCACGGCGGCGCCGACCACGCCGGGTTCCGGCTGGTTGTCAGCGGCACGCTGGACCATGTTTTTCAAGCGGCGGGAGATCGGCAGCAGCAACGGCGCATCGTCGCCCAAGTGCTCGGTGCAAGCGGCATCGAGACCTTCAAGGTGTTCGACCAGCCGCCGGAACATCGGCAACTGCTCTTTGATCGCGACGTTTTCGGTCAGCACCTGCTCAAGACGCGGTACCAACCAACTGATGGCAGCGGAGCGGGTGCGGGCCTTGTTCGGGTGGACTTCGGCCCAGTGGTTCTCGCACAGGTGGTGCAGAAATCCGAGGCCGGCCAGCAGCCCTTGAAATGATTCGCGCTGGTACAGGGCCCAGGTCAGCCAGGCGCCAACCCGCAAGTCCTTGGACTGGGTGCGCAGCAGGTTTTCACTGTTTTCGCGGATTTTCAGCCAGTCGATCTGACCGCTTTCGTGCATGGATTGGGCTTTGCCCAGCTCGCTTTCCAGCGCCTCATATTCGCTCGAAAAGCGAACGTCCTCGCCCGCGAAATTCTCTTTGGAAACAGAGGCTTTTGCGAGTTCGAGGTAATGAGCGGAAAGTTTGCTTGAGTAGGACATCCATGGCCTTTATTTAGGATTACGGTCATACGCCTTATGGAGTTTCCAAGGCGAGGGACAGAATCAAAGAGCTGCGATGAGTCTCATCCAATTGAGTTCGTGCTCTTTCAAGTGCGCGCATCGTACTCACGATGATGGCCACTAGCAAGCATCTGATTAAACAACAAGACGAAGTGTTCTTTGTTTCCTGTAGGAGATCTCCCTATATGTGACAGGGGTTTCCCTGATGTCGATTTAATATTCAATCCCTCCACGGACCGCGCCGAAACCATTGGGTCAGAGCGGCTTTGTCAAAATTTCGACAAATCATGGACAAGCCCTTCAGTGGCAGGCGTGAAGCATGCCAACAATAAAAAAGAATGAATGTAGGAATATTCCGAAAGGTTGCGGTCACTTATGAACAGAGCGATGCGCGACAACAGAGACCCAAGAAAGTGCCATTAAAATGATGGCACTTTATATATCGAGGCAATTTAAGAAGATGGCCACGAACATTGGGTGAGAGAACAATCAATTTCCAGAGTGTATTAATCAGTCCACTCCAGCACTTATACAGTGTTGAATTACGCTCATAAAAAATGGGCATCCGACTTAATCGGCATGCCCATTTTTCAGTACGGTTCTCCCCGTTATTCAGGGAGTTCGCCGCAATTACGGATTAACGCTGTCTTTCAACGATTTGCCTGGCTTGAACGCAACAGTGTTGCTGGCCTTGATTTTGACGGGCTCACCGGTTTGCGGGTTTTTGCCGGTGCGGGCACCGCGGTGGCGTTGCAGGAAGGTACCGAAGCCCACCAGCGTCACGCTGTCCTTGCGGTGCAGAGCGCCGGTGATTTCTTCGAGAACGGCGTTGAGAACGCGGTTGGCCTGCTCTTTGGTGAGGTCTGCTTTTTCAGCAATTGCAGCGGCGAGTTCTGGTTTACGCATTAGTGAAGCCCCTTTGACGGTTTTTTGTTGTTATGTCCGTGCTGTTCTCGTTGGAACAGCGCCCAAAGCGCCGCAGGTGCTCTACTCTGCGGCAGACGGGAGTGAGGATGGCACGCAGCGAAGAGCCGCGCCAGTCTCGGCGCGACCTTTGTAGGGGCAAAAGAGGGGTGATTCCGACAGAACGACCGGTATTTACGCCAGCAATGCCGGAAGCTCTTTGTTCAGGGCCAGTTTTTCCATCACCGCCGCGCCTGTCAGGGCATAACCCAACAGTTTGCCGCTGGCATCGCGGCACAATACCTTGATGTCCGCGCCCTGCCCTTCGACCGTCCAGACGCCCTCCAAACCCCGTGGCGGCGGTGAAACCACCAATGGGCAGACTGGCGTTTTTACGGTGATGGGCATCGGGCCATAACTTACCGGCGTCGGGTTTCCGGCGAGGGTCTGGGCCAGCGCTCTCGCACAGCTCATGAGGGGCATGACGTACAACAGATTCAGCCCATCGACTTCGGCGCAGTCGCCCAAGGCATAGATATTGGCGTGGGAGGTTTTCAGGTGGCGATCGACCACCACACCGCGATTGACCTGCACACCGGCCGCCGCCGCCAGGTCGATGCGCGGACGCAGACCAATGGCCGACACCACCACATCGCAAGGGATCACCTGGCCATCGGACAGATGCGCTTCCAGTCCGTCAGTAACGCGCTGCAAGCGGTTGAGCACCGGCCCGAGGTGGAAACGTGCGCCCAGGCTTTCCAGCCCGGCCTGGACCGCAGCGGCTGCCGCGGGATGCAACAGGGTCGGCATCACCTGCTCGCACGGTGCAACCAGTTGCACCTCGTAGCCGCCAAGGATCAGGTCGTTGGCGAACTCGCAACCAATCAGACCGGCGCCGAGCAGCAACACCCGACGTTTGCCGGCCGCCGCTGCGCGAAAGCGTGCGTAGTCTTCCAGATCGTTGATCGGGAAGACTGCGTCAGCCGCATCGCCTTCGATCGGCACTCGCACAGTTTCTGCGCCCCAGGCGAGGATCAGGTCACGGTAAAACACCGCTTCCTCACCGATCCACAAGCGCTTGTGGCCAGGGTCGATGCCGCTGATGCGCGTGTGGGTACGCACTTCGGCCTTCAACTGCTCGGCCATGGTGCCGGGTTCGGCCATGCTCAGGCCGTCAGCGTCTTTGTTTTTGCCGAAGCCGGTGGAGAGCATCGGCTTGGAGTAGGAGCGTCCGTCATCTGCAGTAATCAGCAGCAACGGGGTTTCGCCATCGATTTTGCGAAACTCCCGGGCCAGGTTGTAGCCAGCCAGCCCGGTGCCGACGATCACGACAGGTGCGTTCATTCCTTACTCCTCTAAAAAGTCTTAGTTGATTTCGATCATTTCGAAATCCATCTTGCCCACGCCGCAGTCCGGGCACAGCCAGTCTTCCGGCACGTCCTGCCACAGGGTGCCGGGCGCAATGCCGTCATCCGGCCAGCCGTCGGCTTCGTTATAGATCAGGCCGCAGACCACACATTGCCACTTTTTCATTCACGTACATCCTCAAGATTCAGGCTTTTGCCGGCGCGAACGGTCGATGGTTGGAGCGCTGCCGTCCGGCTCAGCGCGTTTTGTACTGATCGGGCCCGGCAGATGCAAGCCTGTTCGACGCAATGGCCGGCCGGATCAATCAAAATCGCCGGCTGACATGGTAAGCTCGCCGCCTCATTTGCTGCCAATAATGACTCACTGTGCCGCACTCAAAATTCCCCGCCGCGACCCCGCTTTGGCTCCCTCGAAGCCAACTGACGCCCCTCCCCGACACGTCTACCCTCGACTGGCTGTTCGACGAAGGCTCTTTGACCCAACGGCTGATCCGTTTGTCGAATGACGGCTTCAGCGTCACGCCGCTGTTTGAAGGCTGGCAACCGCTGCGTGCCGACGAATGTGCCGCGCTGGAGCTGGAGGAAGGCAGCGAGGGCTGGGTGCGCGAGGTGTATCTGCGCGGTCACGGCGAAGCGTGGGTATTTGCGCGCAGCGTGGCGGCGCGTAGTGCGTTGCAGGGCGACGGTCTGCACATGGACGAGTTGGGCAGCCGCTCCCTGGGCGAATTGCTGTTTTGCGATCAAGCGTTCCAGCGCCGCGCTATTGAGGTTTGTCACTATCCTCAGGAGTGGCTGCCGATGGAGTCCCGGGCACCTGAACTGTGGGGCCGCCGTTCGCGTTTCGACCGCGGCGCCTTGAGCGTGCTGGTGGCGGAAATTTTCTTGCCGACCTTGTGGAACGCCACCCGCGCCCATCCGGAGAATTGCTGATGTATCAGAGCCTGCTCAAGTCCCTGAATCGCTTGAACCCACGGGCCTGGGATTTCATTCAGCTGACCCGCATGGACAAACCGATCGGCATTTACCTGCTGCTGTGGCCGACGCTGTGGGCGCTTTGGATCGCCGGTAAAGGTTCACCGTCATTGGCCAACGTCGTAATTTTCGTCCTCGGTGTGGTACTGACCCGCGCCGGCGGCTGCGTGATCAACGATTGGGCAGACCGCAAGGTCGACGGCCACGTGAAACGCACCGAACAGCGGCCATTGGTGAGCGGCAAAATCAGTTCCAAAGAAGCACTGGTGTTCTTCGCACTGCTGATGGCCGTGAGTTTTCTGTTGGTGCTGTGCACCAATGCGGCCACGGTCTGGTTGTCGTTCGGCGGTTTGGCACTGGCCTTCACTTACCCGTTCATGAAGCGCTACACCTATTACCCGCAAGTGGTGCTGGGCGCGGCGTTCTCTTGGGGCATGCCGATGGCGTTCACCGCCGAAACCGGTGAACTGCCGGCGGCAGCGTGGTTGCTGTGGATCGCCAACCTGCTGTGGACGGTGGGCTACGACACCTATTACGCCATGACCGACCGCGACGACGACTTGAAGATCGGCGTGAAATCCACGGCGATTCTGTTTGGCGAGGCGGATCGGGTGATCATCCTGACCCTGCAAGGGTTGGCGCTGGGTTGCCTGCTGCTGGCAGGGTCGAAATTCGAGCTCGGTGGCTGGTTCCACCTCGGATTGCTGGCGGCGGCAGGCTGTTTTGCATGGGAGTTCTGGTACACCCGCGGCAAGGACCGGATGCGCTGCTTCAAGGCGTTTTTGCACAACCACTGGGCCGGGTTGGCAATCTTTGTGGGGATTGTGCTGGATTACGCGCTGCGCTGAGGTTATGAAGCGCAAAGATCGCAGCCCGCAACAGCTCCTAATGTTTACAAGGAGCTGCCGCAGGCTGCGATCTTTTTACGGCTTCAGCGAATCACTTACTTATGCTCGCGCATCACGTGCCACATGTCTTTCATGCCGTCACCCTTCATTTCTCCAGGCTTTTCGTCCTTCATAAAGGTGTACAGCGGCTTGCCGTCGTAAGCGTATTGCATCATGCCGTCATCACGCTTGATGACGCTCCATTTGCCTTCGGCCTTGGCACCCGCCGGAGCCATCATCGGCGGCCAGTTCTTGGCACAATCATCGTTACACATTGACTTGCCGCCAGCATCCTTGTCGAACGTGTACACCGTCATACCCTTATGATCGACCATCATCCCGTCTTTCATCATTGCTGGCTCAGCCGCGAAGGCCATCGATGGCAACGCCATGACCGCAGTCAGCATCAAAGCTTTGAAGGATTGCGAGTATTGCTTCATGGAAACCTTCCTTTTATGGTTGTCAGGATTCGAAATTAGAGCTTAGTTCAGGATCACAACAATCGCCGGGCGACTAAAATACTGTCACACGACTGCAATAATTCCGTTATCTAATGCGGCGCAAGACAGTTAAATGACAAGAGGATTAAAGGCATGGTTGGCAGGAGCATTCTGATCGTCGACGACGAAGCGCCCATTCGCGAAATGATCGCCGTTGCGTTGGAAATGGCCGGCTATGACTGCATGGAGGCTGAGAACTCGCAACAGGCCCACGCCATCATCGTCGACCGCAAGCCGGACCTGATCCTGCTCGACTGGATGCTGCCCGGCACGTCCGGCATCGAGCTGGCCCGACGCCTCAAGCGCGATGAGCTGACCGGGGACATCCCGATCATCATGCTCACCGCCAAGGGTGAAGAGGACAACAAGATCCAGGGCCTGGAAGTCGGCGCTGACGACTACATCACCAAACCCTTTTCACCACGTGAGTTGGTCGCGCGCCTGAAGGCCGTGCTGCGCCGTGCCGGCCCTACCGATGGCGAAACGCCGATCGAAGTCGGCGGCCTGCTGCTGGACCCGATCAGCCACCGCGTGACCATCGACGGCAAACCCGCCGAGATGGGCCCGACCGAATACCGCCTGCTGCAATTCTTCATGACCCACCAGGAACGCGCCTACACACGCGGCCAGTTGCTGGATCAGGTCTGGGGCGGCAACGTCTATGTCGAAGAGCGCACCGTCGACGTGCACATCCGCCGCCTGCGCAAAGCCCTCGGTGATGCCTACGAAAATCTGGTACAAACCGTGCGCGGCACCGGCTACCGGTTTTCCACCAAGGCCTGATCCGGACCTTTCCCGCCCGACAAGCTGACAAGGACGCGCGTTCAAGTGAACCAAAACTGGCATGGCACCCTGATCCGCCACATGCTTTTGCTGGTGACCGGTTGCCTGGTGATCGGCCTGATTACCGGCTACTACGGCTGGAGCCTCGCCGCGGGCCTGGGCCTTTACCTGGCCTGGACCCTCAAGCAACTGCTGCGACTGCACGAATGGCTGCGCCTGCACAAATCCGATGAGGCACCGCCCGATGGCTATGGCCTGTGGGGCGAAGTGTTCGACAGCATCTACCACCTGCAACGCCGCGATCAACGCGTACGCGGGCGACTGCAAGCGGTGATCGACCGGGTCCAGGAGTCGACTGCCGCGCTGAAAGACGCAGTGATCATGCTCGACAGCGACGGCAACCTCGAATGGTGGAACCGCGCCGCCGAAACCCTGCTCGGCCTCAAGACCCCGCAAGACAGCGGCCAACCGGTCACCAACCTCGTCCGCCATCCGCGCTTCAAGGAATACTTCGAGCAGGACAGCTACGCCGAGCCGCTGGAAATCCCTTCACCGATCAACGATCGCCTGCGCATTCAGCTGTACATCACCCGCTACGGCAACAACGAACACTTGATGCTGGTACGCGACGTGACACGTATCCATCAACTGGAACAGATGCGCAAAGACTTCATCGCCAACGTCTCCCATGAACTGCGCACGCCCTTGACGGTGATCTGCGGTTATCTGGAAACCCTGCTCGACAACGTCGAGGACGTGAACCCACGCTGGACCCGTGCCTTGCAGCAAATGCAGCAACAAGGTGGGCGCATGCAGACGTTGCTCAACGACTTACTGCTGCTGGCCAAACTGGAAGCCACCGATTACCCGTCGGACAATCAGCCGGTGGCCATCGACGGTTTGCTGCAATCGATCAAGAGCGACGCTCAGCAACTGTCCGCCCAGCGCAATCAGAAGATCACCCTGGAAGCCGACCCGACGATTCTGCTCAAGGGCAGCGAAGCCGAGTTGCGCAGCGCGTTTTCCAATCTGGTGTTCAACGCGGTGAAATACACCCCGGCCGAGGGCAATATCCGCATTCGCTGGTGGGGCGATGAACAAGGCGCACACCTGAGCGTGCAGGACTCTGGCATCGGCATCGACAGCAAACACCTGCCGCGCTTGACCGAACGCTTCTACCGCGTCGATTCCAGCCGCAGCTCCAACACCGGCGGCACGGGGCTCGGGCTGGCGATCGTCAAGCACGTGCTGCTGCGCCACCGCGCGCGGATGGAAATCAGCAGCGTGCCGGGCCACGGCAGCACGTTTACCTGCCATTTTGCGCCGGCTCAGGTCACCAAATCCCAGGTCATTAGCGCCACCGACTGATACCGGCCAGCACTCGCCACTAGTCAATCACATGGTCAGCCGCTACATTGGCTGACTTGTGCCTGCCCTTCAGGCACCGCATTTCCCCCTTTTTTGAATACACGGAACCCGCAAAACTCCATCATGGACCCTTCCCCTGGCTTGACCCTCGCGACACTCTTCGCCGATTTCGGCATGATTCTTTTTGCTCTGATCCTGGTTTTGCTCAACGGCTTTTTCGTTGCGGCCGAATTTGCCATGGTCAAATTGCGCTCGACTCGGGTCGAAGCCATCGCTGAAAAAAACGGCTGGCGCGGACATATCCTGCGCACCGTTCACAGTCAGCTCGATGCTTACCTGTCGGCCTGCCAATTGGGTATCACCCTCGCCTCCCTCGGCCTCGGCTGGGTCGGTGAGCCGGCGTTCGCGCACATCCTCGAGCCGCTGCTTGAAGCTGTTGGCGTGCAGTCGGCCGAAGTGGTCAAAGGCGTGTCGTTCTTCGCCGCGTTCTTCGTCATCTCGTACTTGCACATCGTGGTCGGTGAACTGGCCCCGAAATCCTGGGCCATCCGCAAACCCGAGCTGCTGTCGCTCTGGACCGCCGTGCCGCTGTACCTGTTCTACTGGGCGATGTACCCGGCCATTTACCTGCTCAACGCCAGCGCCAACACAATCCTGCGGATCGCCGGCCAAGGTGAGCCCGGCCCTCATCACGAGCACCATTACAGCCGTGAAGAACTGAAACTGATCCTGCACTCCAGCCGTGGCCAGGACCCGAGTGACCAAGGCATGCGCGTTTTGGCCTCGGCGGTGGAAATGGGCGAACTGGAAGTGGTCGACTGGGCCAATTCCCGGGAAGACCTGGTGACCCTGGAGTTCAACGCGCCGCTGAAGGAAATCCTGGCGATGTTCCGTCGCCACAAGTTCAGCCGTTATCCGGTGTACGACAGCGATAGTCAGGAGTTCGTCGGCCTGCTGCACATCAAGGATTTGCTGCTGGAACTGGCGGCCCTGGACCACATTCCCGAGTCGTTCAACCTCGCCGAACTGACCCGGCCGCTGGAGCGGGTTTCGCGCCATATGCCGCTGTCGCAGTTGCTGGAGCAGTTCCGTAAAGGCGGCTCGCACTTCGCCCTGGTCGAAGAAGCCGATGGCAACATCATCGGCTACCTGACCATGGAAGACGTGTTGGAAGTACTGGTCGGCGACATTCAGGACGAACACCGCAAGGCTGAGCGCGGGATCCTCGCGTACCAGCCGGGCAAGCTGTTGGTGCGCGGCGACACGCCGCTGTTCAAGGTCGAGCGCCTGCTGGGCATCGATCTGGACCACATCGAAGCCGAAACCCTCGCCGGGCTGGTCTACGAAACCCTGAAACGGGTGCCAGAAGAGGAAGAAGTGCTGGAAGTCGAAGGCTTGCGGATCATCATCAAGAAGATGAAAGGGCCGAAGATCATTCTGGCCAAGGTGTTGATGCTCGATTAAGTCGCCCCTGGCCTAAACCGCGTCGATCCCTTCGCGAGCAAGCCCGCTCCCACATTAGTTTTGTGTCGATCACATATAAATGGCTCGACGCAGATCCAATGTGGGAGCGGGCTTGCTCGCGAAGGCGTCAGAACAGGCAACGCATCACTGCTTGCCGAGCGCAAAGTTCGGCAGGCTGCCTACCGGTTGATTGAACTGGTACGGGATCGACACCAGCCCCAACCCGGTATTGCGCTGCACCACGAAATGCAGGTGCGGCCCGCTGCTGTTGCCGGTATTGCCCGACAAGGCCAGCGGACTCCCCACCGACACCCGTTGCCCCTCGCGAACGCTTACCGAACCTTGCTTGAGGTGCAGGTACACGCCCATCGTCCCGTCATCATGCAGCACCCGCACGAAATTACCCGACGGATCGGTGCCGCGCCCGGTCTGGGCATTCTCGGTTTTCACCACTACACCGCCTCGCGCCGCGATGATCGGCGTGCCTTCGGGCATGGCGATGTCCATGGCGTAACGGTTCTTGGGACCGAAGTGGCTGTATTGACCGTTGGCGCCCTGACTCAGCCGAAACGGTCCGCCGCGCCACGGCAGCGGGTACCGATAGGCCTGGGCGGCCCCTGAGGGGTCGCCCAGGGAGTATTCAAATTTGGGGGTATACGCGAGCGGCCTTTCGGACTGCGTGGCCGTGAGCAGCGCCAGACGAATACTGCTGCGTGCCGGCATCACCCGGCGAATCGGTCGGCTCGGCGCACCACTGACGTTCTTCAGCCCGCCGAAGCTCAACTCGATTTCTACCGGCGCATATAAGTCATTGCGCACGTAAACGCTGTCCACGCCCTTCTTCTTCGTGATGACGAGGTACACCTGGCGCTCAAGATTCTCGACCATGCGATCACGAAAAACGAACACCTTGGAGCCTGTCGTGGGGCGGTCGCTGTAGGAGACCACGCCATTGGCGTCGGTGGACTTGTAGATCGTCATGGCCATCGCTGAGGTGGAGGCCATGAAAAGACCGCAGAAAAACAGCAGGCGCGCGAGCATGGGCAAGATTCTGTCGAGTAAGGCCTGGGTAGGAGCCTAGCAGCTGCAATGGACCCGGGTAGTCGGCAGATGTTTCAAAATGGGCCGTTCAGCGGATGTGCGGTGAGTCTGACGGCCCCTTCGCGAGCAAGCTCGCTCCCACAAGGGAACGCATTCCAATGTGGGAGCGAGCTTGCTCGCGATGGCGGCCTAACAGACGATGCCGATCTTAAGCGCCGGGTACGAAATGCTTCTGCGCCGTACCACGTGCTATCAATCGCGAGATGTAGTCGAGCTTCTGCGCATCCTGGTCGACGAAGCGGAAGGTCAGTTGCAGCCAGTCGCTGTCGGGCTTCGGCTCGTGGGCGACGATGGCGTGCAGGTAGCCGTTCAGACGGGCGGTTTCGGCGTTATCGCCCTGCTCCAGGTCGAGCACGGCGCTGTCGAGCACTTGCGGCAGGGTGTCGGTGCGTTTCACCACCAGCAGTGCTTCCTTGAGACTCAAGGCCTTGATCACACATTGCTGAATACCGTTCGGCAAACGCAATTGGCCCTGGCCACGACCGCCCGTTGGCGCTGTGGAGGACGCTGGAGGCTTGATCGGCGGGCTGTTGAGCAGACCGCGAGACGGAGCAGCCGCCGGGGCCGGCGCGGCGGCAACAGGTTTGGCGAACGGGTTGACCGGCGCCGCTGCGGGCGCGACCAAAGCAGCCTTGCCGCCGGTCAATGCGCTCAGGGAATCGTTGCCGAACGCCGAGTTCATTTTGGTCGGAGCGCTGTTCATCAAGGTGTCGAGCTTGCCGACCTTGTTCAGGGCCTGCTTGACCTTGGTCAGCAGTTGCTCGTTGGTGAACGGCTTGCTGACGTAGCCCGAAACCCCGGCCTGGATCGCCTGGACGACGTTCTCTTTATCGCCACGGCTGGTCACCATCACGAACGGCATGGTCTTGAGGTTGTCCTGCTCGCGGCACCAGGTCAGCAGCTCCAGGCCGGACATTTCCGGCATTTCCCAGTCGCACAGGACCAGGTCGAACGCTTCCCGTGCCAGCAAGGCCTGAGCCTTCTTGCCGTTGACCGCGTCTTCGATCCGGATCCCCGGGAAGTAGTTGCGCAAGCACTTCTTCACCAGGTCACGAATGAACGACGCGTCGTCCACGACCAACACACTGACCTTACTCATCCATCACCCCTTTAAAAAATCCCGGCAAGCATACCGCTTTGCTGATGGCACATTGCCAAAAACCTTCAGTCACGCCGGGACTTTTCGTTCGCGGGTGCTGCTTTCGAATTCATCGACCACAAACAAAAACGCCCGGCCAAAAGGCCGGGCGCTTTTCTCAGGCAATCTTACTTATCGTCAGCTTTGCCCGGAACATTAGCGGTTTCGCCACTTGTGCCTTCAACTTCTTCTTTCATGCGCTTGAGGCCCAGGTGCCGCACGTCGGTGCCGCGCACCAGGTAAATCACCAGCTCCGAGATATTGCGTGCGTGATCGCCGATCCGTTCCAGCGAACGCAGCACCCAGATAATGCTCAAGACCCGCGAGATAGAGCGCGGGTCTTCCATCATGTAGGTGGCAAGTTCACGCAGGGCGGTCTTGTATTCACGGTCGATGATCTTGTCGTACTGGGCCACCGACAACGCCAGGTCGGCGTCGAAGCGGGCAAAGGCGTCCAGTGCATCGCGAACCATGTTGCGGACCTGGTCGCCGATGTGGCGAACCTCGACGTAACCCCGCGGGGCTTCGCCTTCTTCGCACAACTGGATGGCACGACGGGCGATCTTGGTCGCTTCATCACCGATGCGCTCAAGGTCGATCACCGACTTGGAGATGCTGATGATCAGACGCAGGTCAGACGCCGCAGGCTGTCGACGGGCCAGAATGCGCAGGCATTCTTCGTCGATGTTGCGTTCCATCTGGTTGATCTGGTCGTCGATCTCGCGAACCTGCTGGGCCAGACCGGTGTCGGCCTCGATCAGCGCGGTCACCGCGTCGTTGACCTGCTTTTCCACCAGCCCGCCCATGGCCAAGAGGTGGCTGCGCACTTCCTCGAGCTCAGCGTTGAACTGCGCAGAGATGTGATGGGTAAGGCCTTCTTTACTAATCATGTTGGCGTCCTTGGAGCGTCCGGTAAGGTGCGGTGGACCGCAGCGTCAGTTCAGTGAGCAACAACAGCTTCCTAGCCGTAGCGACCCGTGATGTAGTCTTCGGTCTGCTTCTTCGCCGGATTGGTGAACAGGGTGTCGGTGTCGCCGAATTCCACCAGTTTGCCCATGTACATGAACGCCGTGTAGTCGGAAACCCGCGCGGCCTGTTGCATGTTGTGGGTCACGATGACGATGGTGAACTTGGATTTCAGTTCGTAGATCAGCTCTTCGACTTTCAGCGTGGAGATCGGGTCGAGTGCCGAGCACGGTTCGTCGAGCAGCAGCACTTCAGGTTCCACGGCGATGGTGCGGGCGATCACCAGACGTTGTTGCTGACCACCGGACAGGCCGAGTGCCGACTCGTGCAGACGGTCTTTGACTTCGTCCCACAGTGCCGCGCCTTTCAACGCCCACTCGACGGCTTCGTCGAGGATGCGCTTCTTGTTGATGCCCTGGATGCGCAGGCCGTAGACCACGTTCTCGTAGATGGTTTTCGGGAACGGGTTGGGCTTCTGGAACACCATGCCGACCCGGCGACGCAGCTCGGCCACGTCCTCGCCCTTACGGTAAATGTTGTTGCCGTAGAGGTTGATCTCGCCTTCAACACGGCAGCCGTCCACCAGGTCGTTCATGCGGTTGAACGTACGCAGCAGTGTGGACTTGCCGCAGCCGGACGGGCCGATGAAGGCGGTCACGCGCTGTTTCGGGATGTTCATGCTGACGTCGTACAGCGCTTGTTTGTCGCCGTAGAACAGGCTCAGGCCCGGCACTTCAATGGCCACGGTTTCCTGCTCAAGGCTCAGGCTCTGTTTGTCGCGGCCCAGGGCAGACATGTTGATGCCGTGGGTATGTGCTTCGTGCTGCATGGGAGGCTCCCTGTGCTAACAAATTCGGTTCGGAACACCGCTTCGCGGCATGCCCAATAAATGTTCGGTTGGACGCGGTCTAGTGTGGGAGCGGGCTTGCTCGCGAAGAGGTCAGCACATTCAGCATCAATGTTGCCTGACCCACCGCTTTCGCGAGCAAGCCCGCTCCCACATGGAAATCAACTATCCAGCGCTTTGTATTTTTCGCGCAGGTGGTTACGGATATAGACGGCCGACAGGTTGAGCGTGGCGATCACCAGCACCAGTAGCAGCGCCGTGGCGTACACCAGCGGCCGCGCGGCCTCGACGTTCGGGCTCTGGAAGCCGACGTCATAGATGTGAAAGCCCAAGTGCATGATCTTCTGGTCCAGGTGCAAGTACGGGTAGTTGCCATCCACCGGCAGCGACGGCGCCAGCTTCACCACACCTACCAGCATCAGCGGCGCCACTTCACCGGCGGCGCGAGCCACGGCGAGGATCATGCCGGTCATCATCGCCGGGCTGGCCATCGGCAGTACGATCTTCCACAAGGTTTCAGCCTTGGTTGCGCCGAGGGCCAACGAGCCTTCGCGCACGGTGCGAGGAATCCGCGCCAGGCCTTCTTCGGTGGCCACGATCACCACCGGTACCGCCAGCAGCGCCAGGGTCAGGGACGCCCAGAGCAGGCCCGGTGTACCGAAGGTCGGTGCCGGCAGCGCTTCCGGGAAGAACAACCGGTCGACCGAACCGCCCAGCACATAGACGAAGAAGCCCAGACCGAACACGCCGTAAACGATCGCCGGAACACCCGCGAGGTTGTTCACCGCGATGCGGATCAAGCGAGTCATGGTGTTCTGTTTCGCGTATTCACGCAGATAGACCGCCGCCAGCACGCCGAATGGCGTCACGATCATCGCCATGATCAACGTCATCATCACGGTGCCGAAAATCGCCGGGAAGATCCCGCCTTCGGTGTTTGCTTCACGCGGGTCGTCACTCAGGAACTCCCAGACCTTGCTGAAGTAGAAGCCAATCTTGGTGAAGGTGTTCATGCCGTTCGGCTGGTAGGCGTGAACTACTTTGCCAATGCCGATTTCGATCTCTTTGCCGTTGGCATCGCGGGCCGTCAGGCTGTCGCGGTTGAACTGGGCGTGCAGGTCGTTCAGGCGTGCTTCGATGTCCTGATAACGAGCGTTCAGTTCGGCGCGCTCGGACTCCATGTCCGCTTGCGCGGTAGCGTCCATCGTGCCGGCCAGTTCCAGCTTGCGACCGTGCAGACGCACGCGCTCCAGCCCCGCGTTGATCGCGCCAATGTCGATTTTTTCCAGGCTCTTGAGCTGCGCCGCGAGTTTGTTGACGCGATCGACACGCGCCTGCAGCTCAGGCCATGCGGCTTCGCCTTCGGCGATGACCTTGCCGTCCTGTTTAACGTTGACCAGGTAGCCGTAAAAGTTGCCCCACTCACGACGCTCGATTGTCATCAGCTCGGGCGGGGTCTTCTGGTTAGACAGCCACTCGCCGACGATCCAGGTGAAGTCGTTGCCATTCAGGTCACGGTTGCCGACCTTGATCAGCTCACGGGTCATGAATTCCGGGCCCTGATCGGGCACCGGCAGGCCAGCGCTTTTCAGGCGCTCGCGCGGCACTTCTTCTTTCTGCACCACTTCGCCGATGACGAGGTGGTTGGCCTGGCCCGGCACGTCGTAACTGGCGTGCACCAAATCCGCCGGCCAGAAGTGGCCCAGACCGCGCACGGCAATCACTGCCAGCAAGCCAATGGTCATGATGACCGCGATGGACACCGCGCCACCGCTGATCCAGACGCCAGGGGCGCCGCTCTTGAACCATCCTTTCAGGGAGTTCTGTTTCACAGACTTCTACCTTTCTTAAAGCGACGAGTATTTCTTGCGCAGACGCTGACGAATCAGTTCCGCGAGGGTGTTCATGACGAAGGTGAACAACAGCAGCACCAGCGCCGAGAGGAACAGCACGCGGTAGTGGCTGCCGCCGACTTCCGATTCGGGCATTTCCACCGCAACGTTGGCCGCCAGGGTGCGAAGGCCTTCGAACAGGTTCATTTCCATGACCGGGGTGTTGCCGGTTGCCATCAGCACGATCATGGTTTCACCGACCGCACGGCCCATGCCGATCATCAGCGCCGAGAAGATGCCCGGGCTGGCGGTGAGGATCACCACGCGGGTCATGGTCTGCCACGGCGTGGCACCGAGGGCCAGAGAACCGAGGGTCAAACCGCGAGGCACGCTGAACACGGCGTCTTCGGCGATGGAGTAGATGTTCGGGATCACCGCAAAGCCCATGGCCAGACCGACCACCAGTGCGTTGCGCTGATCGTAGGTGATGCCCAAGTCGTGGGAGATCCACATGCGCATGTCGCCGCCGAAGAACCAGGTTTCCATGTACGGGCTCATGTACAGCGACAGCCAGCCCACGAACAGGATCACCGGAATCAGAATCGCGCTTTCCCAACCGTCCGGCACTTTCAGGCGGATGGACTCAGGCAGGCGGCTGAAGACGAAACCGGCCACCAGAATGCCGATCGGCAAGAGCATCAGCAGGCTGAAGATGCCCGGCAAATGTCCTTCCACATACGGTGCGAGGAACAGGCCGGCGAAGAAACCGAGGATCACCGTCGGCATCGCTTCCATCAGCTCGATTACCGGTTTGACCTTGCGGCGCAGGCTTGGAGCCATGAAGTACGCGGTGTAGATCGCCGCAGCGACGGCCAGAGGTGCAGCCAGCAGCATCGCGTAGAACGCGGCTTTCAGGGTACCGAAGGTCAGCGGGGACAAGCTCAGCTTGGGTTCGAAGTCGGTGTTGGCGGCGGTCGATTGCCAGACGTATTTAGGCTCGTCGTAGTTCTCGTACCAGACCTTGCTCCACAACGCGCTCCAGGAAACTTCCGGGTGCGGGTTGTCGAGCAGCAGCGGCTGAATTTTGCCGCCGGCTTCCACGATCACGCGGTTGGCCCGTGGTGACAGGCCGAAAATGCCTTGGCCATCGACCACCTGATCCACCAGCAAGGTGCGGTGGGCAGTGCTGTGGAACACCCCGAGCTTGCCGGACGCATCGAGGGCGATGAAGCCTTTGCGACGTTCCTCGGCGGAGATTTCAACGATCGGCGCAGTGCCCATCTGGAAGTTACGAATCTGCTTCAGACGCAGTTCGCCATCGTGGTCGCGGGCCATGAACCACTGGGCCAGACCGCCCTTGGAATCGCCGAGGATCAGCGAGATACCGCCCACCAGTTGGGTACTGGCGGTGATTTGCGCTTCGCCGTCATCCAGCAGTTTGTAGCGACCGTTGAGGCTCTTGTCGCGCAAGCTGAACACGTCGGCCTGGGCGCGACCGTTAATCACGTACAGCCATTGCTGGCGCGGGTCGACGAAGATGTTTTTCACCGGCTCAGTCATCTGCGGCAGATCGATTCGCTTCTGCTCACTGGTGACTTCGCCGGTCATCATGTTTTCTTCGCTGGTCAGCGACAAAACATTGAGTTGCGAACCGGTAGAACCGACCAACATCAGCGTTGTATCGGTGGCGTTGAGGCTGACGTGCTCCAGCGCACCGCCCGCCTCGTTCAGCACGATCGGGGTTTCGCCGTACGGGTATTCGATGGCTGGCGAGATGGTTTTCTTGCCGTCCGGGTAGCTGACTTTGTAAGTGTGACGGAACACCAGTGCCTGACCGTTGGACAAGCCCACCGCCACCAATGGATGGCCTGGTTGGTCTTCGCCGATGGAGGTCACTGTGGTGCCGGCCGGAATCAACAGATCGACACGCTTGAGTTCAGCGCCACTGTCGATATCGAAGAACAACGCCTGGCCCTTGTCGGAAACCCGCATGGCGACCTGGTTCTGTTCTTCCAGGGAGATCATCAACGGCTTGCCGGCGTCTTGCATCCAGGCGGGCGTGATGGCGTCCTTGGCGGTCAGGTCGGCGCCCTGAAACAGGGGCGCGACAACGTAAGCGAGGAAGAAAAAGATCAGCGTGATCGCGCCGAGAACGGCGAGGCCGCCCACGAGGACGTACCAACGGGTCAGGCGATCTTTGAGCGCACGGATGCGGCGCTTGCGTTGCAGCTCAGGCGTATTGAAGTCAATTCGCTTGGGGGGATTAGTAGTCATGGTGGAATTGGCCAGATCATTCATTCGCACACCCTAGCGATCCTGTATGACAGAAAGATGACAATGCAGTGACGCAACAAATCCGCCGCCCGTGAGAACTGGCAGCGGACCGAAAATTTGGGGGTATGTGGGAGCGGGCTTGCTCGCGAAGGGCCGTCACTTTCAACGTCAATGTCGAATGATCCACCGCTTTCGCGAGCAAGCCCGCTCCCACATTGAACCCGGGGATTACCCCGGGTTCAGGGTTTTACTTTTTTGCGACTTCAGCGCCGCCTTCCGCCAGACCCAGGTCAGCCAGTGCTTTTGCAGCAACCTTGGCCGGCAGTGGGATGTAGCCGTCTTTCACCACAACTTCCTGGCCCTGTTTGGACAGAACCAGTTTCACGAACTCAGCTTCCAGCGGGGCCAGAGGCTTGTTCGGGGCTTTGTTGACGTAAACGTAGAGGAAACGCGACAGCGGGTACTTACCGTTCAGAGCGTTTTCTTCGGTGTCTTCGATGAACTCGGTGCTGCCCTTCTTCGACAGAGCAACGGTTTTCACGCTAGCGGTTTTGTAGCCGATGCCCGAATAACCGATGCCGTTCAGCGAGGAGCTGATCGACTGCACGACCGAAGCCGAGCCTGGTTGTTCGTTGACGTTTGGCTTGTAGTCGCCTTTGCACAGGGCTTCTTCTTTGAAGTAGCCGTAGGTGCCGGATACCGAGTTACGACCGAACAGTTGAACTGGCTTGTTGGCCAGGTCGCCGGTCACACCCAGGTCGCCCCAGGTTTTGACTTCGGTTTTAGCGCCGCACAGGCGAGTCGAGGAGAAGATCGCGTCGACTTGTTCCATGGTCAGGTGCTGGATCGGGTTGTCTTTGTGGACGAAGACAGCCAGGGCATCCACGGCAACCGGGATTGCGGTTGGCTTGTAGCCGTACTTCTGCTCGAAGGCAGCCAGTTCGGTGTCCTTCATCTTGCGGCTCATCGGGCCCAGGTTAGAGGTGCCTTCAGTCAGAGCAGGTGGCGCAGTGGCGGAGCCAGCGGCCTGAATCTGGATGTTGACGTTCGGGTATTCTTTTTTGTAGTTCTCGGCCCACAGGGTCATGAGGTTGGCCAGAGTATCGGAGCCGACGCTGGACAGGTTGCCCGACACACCAGTGGTCTTGGTGTAGCTCGGGATAGCAGGGTCAACAGCGGCAACCGCGTTGGCAGTCGCAACGCCAGCAGCGACAAAAGTCATTGCCGCCATCAAACGCTTCAGTTTCATGCCTTACTCCTAGCAGATAGGGTGTGTTAAGTCGGGGCCAAGTATCAGCAGGCCGTGTGAACACTCTATGGCTGAAATATGACAATTAGATGAAAGGCCAGCATTCGATCTTTTGCAGGGAAATCGCGTCATCATTCTTCGCGAGCAAGCCCGCTCCCACATTTAACCGAGTTCCTCAGTGAGAACGCGGTCAACTGTGGGAGCGGGCTTGCTCGCGAAGGCGTCAGTGCAGTCAATGCAAAGGGAGATTAGCGACCTTTCTTCCAGAGGTACGCACCCACCAGAATCCCGACACCACAAATGATCGCCACGTAATAGGCAGGCCCCAGCGGGCTTTCCTTCAGCAGCAGCGTAACGACCATCGGGGTCAGGCCGCCGAAGATGGCGTAGGCCAGGTTGTAGGAGAACGACAGCCCGCTGAAGCGCACCACCGCCGGGAAAGCTTTGACCATCACATACGGCACTGCGCCGATGGTGCCGACCAGCAAGCCGGTCAAGGCGTACATCGGGAACAGCCAGTCCGGGTGGTTGAACAGGCTGTGGTAGAAGGTCCACGAACTGATCAGCAGCAGAGCACTGCCGAACACGAAGACACGACCCGCGCCGAAGCGGTCAGCCAGCGCACCTGAGGCGACGCAGCCCAGGCTCAGAAACACGATCGCCAGGCTGTTGGCCTGCAATGCGGTGGTTGGCGAGAAGTGGTAGACGGTCTGCAGCACGGTCGGGGTCATCAGGATGACCACGATGATGCCGGCGGACAGCAGCCAGGTCAGCAGCATGGAAATCAGGATCGCCCCGCGATGGTCGCGCAACACGGCGCGCAGCGGCACTTCTTCTGCCAGGGCCTTGCGCAGTTGCAGCTCGGCGAATACCGGCGTCTCGTGCAACCAGCGGCGCAGGTAAACCGAGAACAGGCCGAACACGCCACCCAGCAGAAACGGAATCCGCCAGGCGTAATCCGAGACTTCGACCGGGGTGTAAATGCTGTTGATCGCGGTGGCGACCAGCGAGCCCAGCAGGATGCCAGCCGTCAGACCGCTGGTCAGGGTGCCGCAGGCGTAGCCGATGTGCCGCTGCGGCACGTGTTCGGAAACGAATACCCACGCGCCCGGCACTTCACCGCCAATCGCAGCGCCTTGAATCACCCGCATCACCAGCAACAGGATCGGCGCCCACATGCCGATCTGCGCGTAAGTCGGTAGCAGGCCCATGATCAGGGTCGGCACCGCCATCATGAAAATGCTCAGGGTGAACATCTTCTTGCGTCCCAGCAGGTCGCCGAAGTGCGCCATGACGATGCCACCCAGTGGCCGCGCCAGGTAGCCGGCGGCAAAGATCCCGAAGGTCTGCATCAAGCGCAGCCACTCGGGCATGTCAGCCGGGAAGAACAGCTTGCCGACCACCGTGGCGAAGAACACGAAGATGATGAAGTCGTAAAACTCCAGCGCACCGCCCAGGGCAGACAACGACAAAGTCTTGTAATCGCTGCGGGTCAGCGGACGTGCGGATTGAGTGGACTGCGCGATGCTCGAGGGCGCTGTGGTCATGGCAAGGCTTCTCTTATAGTCGGATCTGCAACCCCAACAACGCTGGCGGAGGCTTGGGCAGGTCCGGCACGATAGCAAATTGTTCGAAAAAGCACATAGAGGTGCGTATTTGACGGTCGAAATGAGAACCGGACGGTCGTCTCGGAGTCTACCGATCGATATACTCGCAATTCTGCATCTGCTTGTAAGGGGTTGCTGTGCGAAAACGTCGTTGGCAGCCGTCAGCCGATTTCGCAGAGTTTCCCTTTAGGCGCCTTACGAAAAACGTGACGAACGTAGTATGTTCGGGGCTGAATCGTTTTTCTTTGAGACGGCTATTCACCTGAAGTACCAATGAGAGTCACGGGTCAGAGGCACCCCCGGCATGATAGAGCTCGAACAAGAAGATCCAATCCCGCAAGGCGACCTGGCCCTGCAAATTACCGCGCTTCCCCGCGAAACTAACGGCTTTGGCGATATTTTCGGCGGTTGGCTGGTGTCGCAGATGGATTTGGCCGGCACCGCAATGGCCAGCAAGGTCGCGGGTGGCCGCGTGGCGACGGTGGCGATCGACCGCATGGCATTTCTGGTTCCGGTAGCGGTGGGCGCTCAGCTCTCCTTCTATACCCAGGCACTGGAAATCGGACGCAGCTCGATTCAGATGATGGTCGAAGTCTGGAGTGACGATCCGTTGTCCAGCGAGTGGCGTAAAGTGACTGAAGCCGTGTTTGTGTTCGTCGCCATCGACGGCAGCGGTCGCACCCGTTCGGTTCCGCCTAGAGCTCGTTAAACACTGCGACCTTTCTGCGGTCCATTGCAGTCATTGTTCCTGATCGAGAGTTGCCCCATGAGCACGCCCAACGTTGAAGCCGTGAAACTGGATGAACTGAACTGCTGGCGCATCCGCCACGGTCAGGCCGAACTGCTGGTTGCCCAGCAAGGCGCGCACATCCTCAGTTATCAAGTGGCCGGTCAACCGCCGCTGATCTGGCTCAACGACGAGGCAGTGTTCAAGACTGGCAAGAGCATCCGCGCCGGGGTTCCGGTGTGCTGGCCCTGGTTCGGCAACCTGCCGCGCAACCCGCAGAGCGTTCAGGCCATGCGCGTCAGTAACGAAGCGCCGACCGCCCACGGGCTGGTAAGGGCAATGGACTGGGAATTGGGTGGCATTGAAACCGAGGGCGAAAGCCTGAAGGTGGAGTTTGTTCTGCCTTACCCTGAAGGCGGCTTGCCAGCCTGGCCGCATCAAGTGGATTTGAAGCTGAGCATTCGTCTGGATGAGCAACTGCACATCAACCTGACCAGCCATAACCAAGGCGCTGACAAAGTCACCATCAGCCAGGCGTTGCACAGCTATTTCGCGGTCAGCGATGTACGCGAAGTGTATGTCGAAGGGCTGGATGGCTTGAGTTACATCGAAACCCTGGACGACTGGAAAACCGTCACTCAGACCGGCGATCTGCGTTTTGTCGGCGAGACCGATCGTATCTATCTCAATACCCCGGCGAAGCTGAGCATTGTCGATCCGGCCTGGGAACGGCGCATCGAGCTGACCAGCAGCGGTTCACGCTCCGCGGTGATCTGGAATCCGTGGATTGATCGCGCTGCGGCGTTCAGTGACATGGCCGATGATGGCTGGCAGCGCATGCTGTGCATTGAAACGGCGAATGTGATGGATGATGTGGTGACGCTGGCGCCGGGTGCCAGTCATACCCTCGGCGTAAGCATTGGCAGCAAATCCCTCTAAACCAATGTGGGAGCGGGCTTGCTCGCGAAGGCGGCGTGTCAGTCGACATCAATGTTGCC
>NZ_VOBM01000045.1:0-53241 GCF_008370005.1 Pseudomonas sp. ANT_J28 | reverse complement strand
GCGGCGCCGCCGCTCCTGGCCCAAAAGCTCCCCACTCTTATCGTTGCTGTTAGTCATAAACATAACCGTTTGCCTATCCCTTATCGTAAGGGGGAAACGGTGTCCTGTCTTTCATGGGGCTCGTTCACGTTTACCGAACCCCACTACATGAAGGTCTGGGTGGAGGACAGTTCCGTAGAAGACATAAGTGGCAAGGTGTTTCAACACACCGGCGCAGGTTCGGCCTCGGGCGGCGAACCAGAAGACGGCACAGAATCCGCCAAAGGTTGGCGAGGCGTCGGCGGCTCTGGAAAAGCGGTGGTCGGCGCCGATCTACCCAAACGTATTTTCGTGCGCTGGCAGTCCATCGTAGAGCCACAGACTTACCAGGTCTGGGTGGACATCCCCGAGCAGGCCAGACAACTTATGCGTTCATCGATCACGCAGCGCTGCCCGGCAACCCCTGAACAAGAGGCCCGGTACATGGCCTCTATCTACCTGGGCCTGGCCCCCGGTGGCGTCGTACAGATATGGGTCAGAGATTCATGCCACCGTCCCGTCGAGGTAGCGCAAGCCAAAGCAGAGATTGAGCCGTTGGGTCCAAGCCAAGGCAAGAATGACGGCCGTTATGCATACCCCGTGAGTGAAAATTCTAAGCACTATATCCAGAAGTTTGGAATACCTTACGGCAGCTGGTGAGTGTCCAAACTGTCTTGCTCTGGAGAATCGCAGCCAGGTCGCTTTACGAGGCATAAACAGCGGCCAGCCACCCACAACCCCAAGGGGTGGATATAAATGACACCCCACATCTTCACCATGACGACCCGCTCTTTAACGCCAACTCCCGCCGACTATTCGCCCGCATCGCCTTGATCAACGACACCGTCCCCACCAGCAAAATCGCCGCGCCAAACAGGAAGTCGATGTTGTACAGATGAAAGTCCTGCAACGGCCCGACCAGAAACACCCGGATCGCCCCGATACTCACCAGCGTGGCGAGAAAATCGATGCCCGGCTCGTCGCGATAAAACACATGCATCAGCGGCAGGCAAATCACCAGCAGCAACAGCAAGACGATCACTTTGAACGAGCCTTTGCGCTCGACGCTGAACGCACATTCGTTGACGGCGTAAGGCTTGTAATCCTCGTCACGCACCAACGCGTTTTTCTCGTTGATGTACTCGGCCCGGTTGTACTTCTGAATGGGTGTAAAGGTGTTCGACATCTCCATCACCGTGGTGATGTGGCGAAAGCGCAAGTCGATGCGCTCATTGCCCTTGAGGTAATACAGCACCGGTTTGTAGCCGTAGCGGTAGGTGTCGAAGGGAAACTCGCTGGCGCGTCCCTGTACGCCGATCGGTCGCGGCTCCAGCTCCGCGTAGGCACTTTTGTTGTCTGACGCGAGGTTACGGCTCAGGGGTTTGATCCTGACCTGTTCGAGAAAAATCGGCGTGGCGCCGTAAGACCATTGCAGCGGTTCCAGGCGCAAGCGCAGCTCGTTTCGGCCCAGGTCGTAGCGGTTGAAAGTGCGCTCGGAAACAATCACCGCGCCGCTGAGCATGAACTCGCCACGCAGGTTGTTGGTGATGCGCAGGGTCAGCTGATCCTTGCCCAGCGACAGCGCATCAGCGGCCGGTGGCGTGCCGCACCAGGCGTAACTGTCGAACGCGCCACCCAACTGCCCGCCGCGGTTTTCCTGGAACACATAAAAGTAACCGCCCCACAGGGTCAACATCAGCAGAAACGCGGTTAACCCTAAAATCTTCTTGCCCACACTCAAACCAGACTCCTTTCGGTACGACTTCCTTATGAAATGCGGACTCTACCAAAGTGCCATCATCGACCCAAGTACAAATGCCTTGAGCCACCACACAACATTTCCCAAGGCGTGCGACTACACCGAATTAATTTAAATTCTGGATGATGGCTCACTGCCATTAGTGCTAGAGTCCGCGCCGGGCAGTCAGCCCCCAATACTCACAACGAGGCGACATGAAGCGTACCTCGGCCAATGACGGCAATCCCGGTCTCAAGGATCATCAATGAAAGCTCTCCGCACGCTGTCACCGTTACAGCCCTGACCGCCACACTGCTGACTTCGGGCTGTGCAAGCATCGTTGGCGACAGCAAATACCCAGTGAACGTATCGAGCACTCCAAGCGGTGCCGACTTCACCATCAAGAACAAGGACGGAGTCATCGTTCATAACGGTTCCACGCCCAATACCGTTACCCTGCCTTCAGGTCGTGGCTACTTCAAAGGTGAGGCCTACACCATCACGTTTAAGAAAGAAGGTTATGCCGATACCAGCACTACGCTGGAAACCAGCATGAGTGGCTGGTACTGGGGCAACCTGTTGTTGGGGGGGGTGATTGGCATGCTCGTTGTCGATCCACTCACTGGCGCGATGTACAAACTTCCCGCCGACGCTGCGGGCAATCTTGGCAACCCACTGCCTGGTGAAGCGCCAAAAAGCCTGACGCTGCTCGAAATTGATCAGCTTTCTCCAAGCGATCGAGCTGCTCTGGTCCGCATCAACTGACAGCGCTCGGCGCATCCAGCTCTACAGGATGCGCCGTCCTCACCGGCGTCCTACTAACGCCGTCGAAACAACGGCCGCGGCTCAATCACCGAACGCCCATAAAGCACACTCATCCCGGCCAGCCCCTTGAGCGCATCTTCAACCGACTTGTCCTCACGTACCGCAAAGCTGTCGAACCCGCATTGACGCATGTGGCTGAGTTGATCGCGCAGTACGTCGCCAACCGCGCGCTACTCGCCTGTCCAGCCCAATCGAGTGCGCAGCAAGTACGCCTGGCTGTAACCGCGACCGTCACGGAAACTCGGAAAGTCGAGGGCAATCAGCGGCAGGTGTGAAAACCACGGCTTGAGGCTTTCCACTTCATCGTCCGGCCCCAACCACACGCCCTTTTGCGGTGGACCTTCAAGCCCACGGGCCAACGGCAAAATCACTGCACCCGCCGGCCATTCATCGTTGACCTCCCTGACACGGTTCCAGACCGATGCGCTGCAAGGTGTCGACGAACACTTTCTCGCTCTCGCGGTAATTGACGAACGTGGCGATGATCCACTTGATCACCTTTGGCACTCAGCCCAGGCCCTGTTCGCAGGCGCGACTCCAGAGTGTGTAGAGATCAGCCTTAGGCACGTCGAGCAACACAATGTTCTGTTCATGGGCGATGCGAATCTCGCCAAAACCGAACGGCTCGGACCAGTCGGCCACCGCCTCCATTTGCTCGGCCGTGACATCATCCGGCGGTGAGGCAATGCCCGGTTTGGTCGACAGCACCACGCTGGCGTAACCCGGCACTTTGTGCGGCTGAACGTTGCGCGATACCCATCCGGCGAAGGCCGGGTTTTCGGACAGGCGTGTGCCGAAGTCGAGGTCGGTGTCCGCCAGTGCGCGGTAATCCGGTGGCACGAAGGCACTGGCCACGCGCTCATACTCGATGTCGGTCAACTGCGCCGGGCCATCCTTGAGGTGCTGCCACTCCTCCTCCACTTCCCGGGCAAAGGCTTCGATGCCCAGCGCCTTGACCAGAGTCTTGATCCGCGCCTTGTACTTGTTGTCGCGCCGACCGTGGCGGTTGTAGACCCGCAGCAGCATTTGCCCGTCGGTGCCAGGGTAAAGATAGAGTCCAATGTCGTGCATCATGATCACCGCCCGGTCCTGTTGCGCCGAGCAGATGGCGTTCTTGAACTTGCGCGGCAGGAACAGGAATTCCGGGTTGATGGTCGACCACTGCCGCAGGATTTCCGCCAGTGGCCGCGGGTCGATCATTTCGTCCGCCGCCACCCCGGCCATGAAGCGTTCGACCTGATCGCGAAACTGCGCGACTCGCTCAAAGACCAGGGCCCGGTCATAGTCATCGTACTGATACATGTGGCTACCTCATCAGGATTGATCGCACGCTCTACATGCCCTGTAGATACCGTCTTGACCCACCGAGTCGCTTGATTTCGCGACTGCTGCGCAGCCGAACGCAGCCTCGCGGTGCTCGACAGCTGCTACGGGTTTGGCGGTGCTTGTGGTAGCGACTATGGACCTGCGGCGCAGCACGTTACAGATTCACCTGAACGGTAAAAAACCGTATCAGGTTGTGGCATATGGCCGCAGGGTCACCTCAAATCTGATCCGCATAAGCTCGGTTTTTCTGAGTCTGTTTTGTTTCCGGCAGGGTTTCTACAGTGGGCGACATGCCAGTCCGGGTGGCCTGGCAAAACTTTGCAACCGTGGAAGCATTGACCATGAGGACAGGCCTAAAACTACAAGGTCGTCCGCCAATTCGCCGTGGCAACCGTGGTATGGGGTGTCGTGGGGATGGCGATGGGGGTGTGGATCGCCTCGCAACTAGTATGGCCGCAGATGAACCTCGACCTGCCATGGACCCCCTTCGGCCGCTTGCGCCCGCTGCACACCAGCCTGGTGATTTTCGGTTTTGCCGGCAGCGCACAATTCGCCGCCAGTTACTACGCGGTGCAGCGAACCTGCCAGGTGCGGGTGTTTTCGGACTAGCTCGCGGCATTCACTTTTTGGGGATGGCAATCGGTGATCGTGGTGATGCTGATCACCCTGCCGTTGGGCTACACCACCAAGGAATACGCCGAGGTCGAGTTCTCCGGCGCGGTGTGGATGACCGTGGTCTGAGTCGCTTATGCCATCTGTTTTTCACCTCCGTGGTGCAACGCAAGACCAAACATATCTACGTCGGCAACTGGTTCTTCGGTGCGTTCATTGTGGTGATCGCCATGCTACACATGGTCAATCACCTGGCGATTCCGGTGGACTGGTTCAAGTCCTGTATTACTTCGTGCCGAAACAGGTCGGGCGGCCGGTGTATTCCTATCGGCTGTCGATCGTGCACTTCTGGGCGCTGATCGCCCTGTACATCCGGGCCGGCCCGCACCACTTGCATTACACCGCGCTACCGGACTGGGCGCAGTCGCTCGGCATGGCGATGTCGCTGATCCTGCTGGCACCGAGTTGGG
The DNA here is from genome assembly GCF_008370005.1 of Pseudomonas sp. ANT_J28. Classification (NCBI taxonomy): domain Bacteria; kingdom Pseudomonadati; phylum Pseudomonadota; class Gammaproteobacteria; order Pseudomonadales; family Pseudomonadaceae; genus Pseudomonas; species Pseudomonas sp. ANT_J28. The sequence goes on along the minus strand of NZ_VOBM01000045.1, from coordinate 48,252 downwards.
GCGGGATGATCAACGGCATGATGACCCTGTCGGGGGCCTGGCATAAATTGCGCACAGACCCGATCCTGCGCTTTTTGGTGTTGTCCCTGGCCTTCTACGGGATGTCGACCTTCGAGCACGGTGAGGTGGAGTTGGCGACGGGGAAGTCGGTGAAGGCCATGGCGCTGGAGGAGGTGAAGCCGGGGTGGCGCAACCTCGACCTCTGACAGCTCCCACAGGATTATGTGTCAGGTCAGAGGGTTCAGCTGCGCTCGCGGGGAATCAGGCTCTGCAACTGCTGCGCCAAAAAGTTCGCATCAAAGGCAAAGGTATCCGGGTCTTTCAAGCCATTGGTCTTGCGCCATTGCCAGCTACTGGACGGCGGCAGGCACACGAGCGAAATGCTGCCGTACCGCGCGGCCGTCAGGCCCATCACGGCCAGTGAAATCTGCCCACCGGCACCCATCACATCCGGCACAAATTCCACCGGTTTACCGGCGATCACAATGGACAGCTTCTCGGTCTTGAAGGTCGACGCTTCGACCGGAACGCTCGGCCCCGAGGCAACATACGCCTCGCGACTCACCTCCAGCAGATTCGGTGCCTGGACCGGTTCCAGCCATTGCTGGATCTGATTGAACAGTTCACCAATGCGCGTCGCCCACACGGCCGATTGCGACTCGAACAGTTGCTTCTTGTGCGCTTCGCTTTCTGCGTAATGGCGAAGCATCTCACCCAGTTGCTGTACGTCGTCCATTGCGGTGTTCCTTTGTTGAAGCGGTGCTACGGGAATCAATCATGGCAGATGCCAGCCACCTGTGTACGACAAAGCGGCCGTGCGGCGTCAATTAACGATGGATGAAAACGACGAGCGGTTACTTTTAAGGGGAGTATTCCCCTCTACCTGTCAAATGTGACAGTAGCCGACGTTCGCCCGTTGGTGTTTGATGATCCGGCAGTTGATGGAACGAGAAAGCTCACTATCCACAGCCAAGGATCGCCGCTCATGAGCAACCAAACTTTAAAGATAGACCGGGTGATGGTACCCGGGTGGACGACGCCAGTAATTCATCCGGACGATCCCGAGGGTGGCATCGACCTGTCCCTTGTCAAACCTGCCGGCGTTCAAGTTTTGGTCGATCCTTGGACCAACATGGACGAATACGACACCGCAAAGCTATTGCTTAATGACCTGCCCACGCCTGTCGTCTCCGAAACTATCAAGCCGGGCGACGTAGGCAAAAGATTCACGCTGGATCTGCCTGGTGGATTTCTGCAGGACGGTATCAACCGGATTCGCTTGGAAGTCAAACGTGTCGGTCAGGAACCTGAAACATCGGAAGACCTTGTCGCTCTGTTTTACACCCCTCGCCCTGGCGGCGAAGTAACGGGATCCGGGGACCATCCTGACCTTGGAATGACACTTCCGGCCGATGTTATTGACAAGGGTGTCGATGCCAATCGCGCCGCTCAAGGGGTAGATGTCACACTCAAGTACCCTTATATGCGAGCGCACGACACAATCACTCTCGATTGTGATGGCCACACGGTCCTCCATACTGTGACAGCGGCACAAGCAGCCGCTGGCACAATAGTATTGAAGCTGTTCGCAGACGCGTTCCAAAAAGATAACTCTCGTTTCGCAATGCGCTTTCGGGGCGTCGATCAAATCGGAAACTCTACCGGCCCGCAGGCGATTTGGTCGAAAACGACTTACATAGATGTGCACCTTAAACAACCGGTTCTGGATCTGAAACCGCCAAAAGTGCTGGAAGCCAAGGAACAGAACGGCACCGTATTAAACTTTGAAAAAGACTTCTATGAGGCCAGGTTTGCAACGGTCGAGGTCGACTTCATCGGTTCCGCCAACGGGCAAACTGTCAAAGTCTATTGGCTCGGGCGCAACTCGACGTATGGCAGTGAAATTCAAACTGTCACCCATGCAGGGGAGACCCTGAGATTTCTGATTCCGAGGATGGAAGTTGTTGATTGTATTGGTACCGGTGCGGAGGTCAGTTACACCGTCAGGCTGCCAGGTACGACCGAGGATTTGCCTTCTGAAGATTTACGCATCAGTGTCACCCGCCAAAAGCATCACCTTCCAGAACCCACGCTTTCCTCAGACAAACTTAACATCAGGGCGTATTACCCCACATTGGATGGCGATTACAAAGTACGCCTTGCAGTGTTTGGCAAAGTCACTCGCTACAGTGAAGAGCTCAACATTATCCAACCGTCTTACACCAATATAGCGGTCCCCCGGTTGTGGCTGACTGAAAATAGTGGCCTCCCGGTCATGTTCAACTGCACGCTTAAAAAGACCGGCACCAATGAACCGATTATTTTCTCATGGTGTTTGAGAATTACTTTATAGCCGTCATTTATGCAGAGCTGCTCTACTTAAATAGCGCAAACAAATTAAACGTGCCATTGAAGCCGGCAATTCGGTGTCGGTTTTCATCAGGGGATTGTCATGCTTAAAATAATCGGATTTCTTTTATTCGCTTTAATAGCGGGCTGCAGCCATCTCGATCGACATTCAGAAAATGAAATCGGCGCCATCAACAACGCCAGCACGCAAAATGGGACCACCATCGCAACACAACTTAATACGTTCTACAGCAGAAAATTTACCAACTGCAATAAATCCGATTCACAACCTGCATTCCTGTGTTCGGGTGTCACACTCAGGGTTACGGTAAAAGACCCGAACAACCAATATAAAGTATGGGACCCCAGCCCCACGTCGATAAAAAGTGGTGGTGTTTCGTTCTCTTACCTGAGAGCGGATACCAACTTTGGACGATTGGCCTGGGGCTACGGTAATGGTTATATCCTTTACCCCATCTTTGAAGCACCCGCCGACAAGATCGACCTGGACTATTTGTGCTCGTACCCGATGGATGCGTGGACCTGGACCCGAAACGTAACGGCAGTCTGCGTCGCCCATCCTTCTTATCCCGTTCAAAGCCAGATTTGCCATAACGCCGGCGTGACCACTGCTGAACAATGGAAAGCCGTATGGGATTTACCCGGTGGCACTCCAAACCAGCGCTCATGTGGTTTCGACGTCAAGGATGATCGCAATGCATTGGCGGGTCCCGCGTTCTATCAGTCTGTCAGAGCGAAATCCCTGCTGGGTGCCAAGGGATTCAGCGAGCATAACGAAGTACTGATCAAGACCTGGACAGCAGGTCGCCCCAACACATTACCGATCATGGCATTCTTCTTTGTTGCTGGTGGGACTAACGCGGGTCTTGCCGACGCTCAGTACAATCAAAGAGATTTCTATAATTCAACCAACCCGAAGATCGTGGTACCGATCATTCGGCTCACACCTCCCGACAGCGCAAACGGTACAGCGACGTTTACCTACGTCGCCGCCGATCAGGCGGTGACTCAATGAACACTCTAACGTCGCGCTCTTTTCGTACGGGACTGAACGTTATCCGTCATGCGCAAAATAGAACTGACCCGCCTGACAGTTACATCCTTACCGTGGAGCGCTGTGTGAAATACGTGGAAGGTGCACAGTGGATTTCGGGACTATGAGTGGTCATTTTCTATTACACCCACACCATGTGCGAGGCGGACACCGCCAGAAGGGACGCCCTACCTGTGGGACGAACTCACCCGCGACTATTCCAACAGCTGCTATTGGAAAAACACCCATGGCATGCGCCATCAGTTGATTTGTCATCTGGCAATAGCAAGAGACAAGCCGCAATGGAACCTTGAACCGTGGCGACCTGATGTGAGGTATGAGAAGACGTTGGCCGCAAGTTGCAACCATGTCACCCCCTTGCCTGAAAAGGCACCATGACACTTCTCCGAAAGATGAGCGTTACAGTTTATTTTTCACTGGCATCTGCCCTTGAACACATCGAAACTCCCAAGCCAAGCCTGTCAATGCAGGCCATAGCTTGAGGAAAACCAATGCGCACCATCGGCCTTATCGGCGGCATGAGCTGGGAGTCCAGCGCCAAGTATTACCGTCTCATCAATCAGCAGGTACGCGACCGGCTCGGGCCGTTGCGTTCGGCAAAATTGCTAATGTACAGCGTCGACTTCGGCCCTGTCGAACAGGCCCAGCAAGCCGGGCGCTGGGACGATGCGGCGGCGATTCTGGTGGATGCGGCGCAGCGGTTGCAGGCTGGCGGTGCCGATTGCGTGGTGCTGTGCACCAACACCATGCACAAAGTGTCCGGGCAGATTCAGGCAGCGATCAGTGTTCCGTTTCTGCACATCGCCGACCCGGTGGGTCAAGCTGCCGTCGAGGCTGGCGCGCTGAAGATTGGATTGCTCGGCACAGCGTTCACCATGGAGCAGGATTTCCTCAAGGAGCGCCTGACTTCAATGGGGCTGACCGTGCTGGTGCCGGAGACCGATGAACGTCAGGCCGTCCACCGGATCATCTATGACGAGTTGTGTGTCGGGGTGATCAGCGAGGTATCACGCACGGTGTATCAGCAGGTCATCGAATCACTGACCCGACGTGGCGCCCAGGCAATCATCCTCGGTTGCACGGAAATCGGCCTGCTGATCAAACCCGAGCACAGCGCCCTGCCCTTGCTCGACACCACCGAACTGCATGTGCAGGCGGCGGTGGCGTTCGCCTTGGGCGAGTGACTCAACCGGCCTTGGGCCTGCGACGCAGCCGCGCCATGCTCAAGGCATCCACCAGCACGCCATCACGCACGGCGTAGTCGCGAAACAGCCCTTCGGTGTCGAAGCCGAACTTGCGGTAAAGCCCGATAGCGGCTTCGTTGTCGGCGTAAACCGAAAGCTCGAGCCTTTGCAGGTTCATCCAGTTGTCGGCGACGTCCAGCGCCGCCGCCAACAGTTTCGAGCCGACGCCCTTGCCCTGCCAGGCCACCGCGACGCCCATGCCGAGATTGCCAGCATGGCTGCGGCGGATCCGCGAAAACTGCTCCAGGCCGATATTGCCGATGACCGTCCCTTGATGCAGCGCCACCAGCTGCACCACACGCTCGTTGTCCGGCGCCAGGCGCTTGCGCCAGACTTCGTCGGACTGAAACGGCATTTGCAGCACCTGGCGGGTAATGGCCGGGTCGTTGTAGAGCGCGGTAATGCCGTCGATGTGGGATTCGTTGAAACGTTCGAGGGAAATGACAGCGTCAGTGGCGGGCATGGGTGATTCATCCTTGATACAGACATGGCCGCCCACTCTATACCGCGTACTTGCGATATGGCGAGAGTCAGTGTGGGATCGCCGCACGCCGCTCCCACATTTTGGACAGCGTTCAGCCTTCGAACCACTCTCGGCGCTCAGTGAAAGTATTCTGGATCAGCTCGACGATCATCTGCACCTGCGCTGAACCCTCGGACTCGGCATCGACCGCCATCCACACCTGGCGCTGCATCGGTTGACTGAACAGCCCGGGCAATTCAATAAGGCCGCGGTCGAAGCGGCTGATGTATCCGGGCAGCAGGCCAATGCAGGCGCTGCAACGGATCATCTCCAGCATCAGCTCATAGGAATGCAGCTGCACCACCCCGGCCAGGCGCTGGTCCACGAGGGTATTCCACGGCCGAAAACAGTCGACCTGACGGTCATGCTGCCATTGCACCAGCAGGAAATCCGCCAGGTCATCGAGGCTGTCAGGGCGGGACGCGACCCGTGAATAACGCTTGGCGATGTGGGGCAGGTAGTCGAGCCGCGCCAGACGCCGGGGCTCGCTGACAGCAAAACTCGGGCCTGGCAGCGGTGAATCGGTGCCGGCCAGCCACAGCACCACATCGGCGCTGACCGCTTGCAGGGAGAGTTCGCTGTCCAGGGTGATGATGTCCAGGCGCACGCTGGCGTTGCGCCGCAACAAGGCAACCAGATCGCGACCGAGAATGTCATGCAGGATCGATTCGGCGACGGCCAGGCGAACCAACGGCTGTTCGGTCACCGGCAAATCGCGCTCGTGGGCCAGGGCAATCAACTGCGATTGCAGCTGCAATCCGTCACGACTGAGGGCAACGCCATTCTCTGAATGGCTGAATAGCGAACACTGGAGTTGCGCTTCAAGCTGCGCTAATTGTTTGCGCAACTGGGTGGTCTTGATGTTGAGACTGCGGGCTGCCTGCATGAAACAGCCGCAACGGGCACTGACCCGAAAAGACTGCGCCAGTACCGGATCGATCCCTGCCGCCAGTGTGCGCCAGGATGCGGGCTTTTCTACGGGTGAGCGGTACTCGGCAACTTGTTGACGATCCGTGGTTTCCATAAATGGCATCGCTGACTCCCTGTCGATCTGTCCTTGAAAGCCTCATCCTGCGCAGCGTTTATGAACCTGACGTGACACTCGATGCGGAAAATCGATTCAGCCTCCAGGGGTTTGCCGAAAACTCACTGCCAGGCGATTCCAGCTGTTGATCGTGGTGACAGCGATGGTCAGGTCGACCATCTCGCCTTCGTTGAACTGCTCTCGGGCCTGTGCGTAGACCTCGTCCGGCACATGGTTTTCAGAGAGCAAGGTGACGGCTTCGGTCCAGGCCAGCGCCGCGCGTTCTCGCGCATTAAAGAAGCCGCTGTCGCGCCAGACCACGATCGAATACAACCTACGGTCAGTCTCGCCCAGGCGCCGGGCATCCACCGAGTGCATGTCGGTGCAGAAAGCGCAGCCATTGAGTTGCGACGCACGGATTTTGATCAAGTGCAGCAAGGCCGGTTCGATGCTGAGGTTGCTGGTCAAGGCCTCCATGGCAATCATCGCTTTCATCGCTTTGGGCGATGCGCTGTAGTAATCCAGGCGGGCGTTCATGGAGTGACCTCGTGGATCGAATGTGTGCCCCTCAAGGTAGGCGTTGATACGCAGGCGTTACAGATCCAATTCTGCGAAATACCCGTGGACCACTCAGGCACCAGACCAATCGGAGGTTTTTCGCCCACGCAACTTTTGCGCAGGCGCTCATGCGGGTAATCTGGCGCGACGCACACGCGCCTCAATCGCCCCAGGAGCCTCGCTGGTATGGAACTTCACGTTGTCATCAACGGCCGCAAGGACCTGGCAGGCCAGTTGTACAACCAACTGCGCAGTGCCATCGAATCCGGCCGTCTGGCAGCCGGGACGCAGCTGCCGCCCAGTCGTTTACTCGCTGAACAACTGGGCATTTCGCGCAAGACCATTTCCGACACCTACACACAACTGACCTACGAAAACTTCCTCACCGGGGTCATCGGCAAAGGCACGTACGTCAACGCCCGACCGGCGAAAATCACCCGTAAACAGAGCCATTCGGAGTTGGCCAGTGCCGAGGTCATCGAGTCCTGGCGCAACCTGCCGGTGTTTCTGCGCCATCCGACGCTGGAAGGCTCGTTGCGCTATGACTTCATCGGCGGCGCCACCAGCAAGGGCCAGTTTCCCCAGGATGACTGGCGGCGCTGCACCGCTCATGCCTTGCGCCAAATCTCTGCGTCCAAGGGATTCTACAGCCTGCCCGAAGGCCTGCCGGCGCTGCGTAATGCGATCGCCCGGCACATCGCGTTTTCTCGTGGGGTTAACTGCCGGGACGAAGACGTGGTGGTGTGCAACGGCGCCCAACAGGCGCTGGACCTGATCTCCCGGGTGCTCACGCGCCCCGGCAGCATTGTCGCCATGGAAGACCCCGGCTATCCGCCCGCACGCCTGTTGTTCGGTACCCACGGTGCCACGGTGATCGGCGTCCCGTTGGATGCGGAAGGCATTCAGGTGGACAAGATCCCCCTTGGCACCCGGCTGATCTACGTCACGCCGTCCCACCAGTTCCCCCTCGGCATGCCGATGAGCCAGGCGCGCCGGGTGGCGCTGCTGGAGCGGGCCCATGAGTTGGGCGCGATCATCATCGAGGACGATTACGACAGCGAATTCCGCTACGAAGGCCGGCCCACCGACTCGCTGCAAAGCATGGACGAACGCGGCATCGTCGCCTACGTCGGGACCTTTTCGAAAACCCTGCTGCCGGAGCTGCGCCTGGGTTATGCGATCCTGCCGCCGGCAATACTCGAAGCGGTCATTCGCGCCAAGCAGCTCACCGACCTGCACACCTCCACCCTGCCCCAATGGGCGCTGGCCAAGTTCATCGCCGAAGGCTGTCTGCTCAAGCACATCCGGCGCTGCCATACGATCTATGCCGGGCGTCGTGAGCGGATCCTCGAGCGTATGGCCGGCGATCTTTCACCGTGGCTAGAGGCTGTCCCAACCACCGCCGGGTTCCACATGGTGGTTATGTGCAAAGTGTCTATCGATATTCCATTGGTGATTGAACTGGCCAAAAAGGTTGAAGTGGGGGTGTATCCCATCGACAGCTTTTTCTATCAGCAAGCGCCGCAGGCCGGGCTTTTCCTGGGTTTTGGCGCCATTGAAACCCTGGACATCGACATCGCCCTGGACCGCCTGCGGGACATTTTGCAGCAGGTCGCCTGACAGATTGGTCTGCGTTTTTATCCCGCGATTGGCTATTGGTGGTCCGGGGATGCAGGCCTATCCTGCATAAGCGTTATCCCTCAATGAGCAGGATTCGTCCGGACTGATTCAGGAGTGTGAGCAATGTCCAACGAAGTGATCAATACCGTTAAGGTGCAGGCCGCCGCCGGCCGCTCGGACGAACTGGGCAAGCAACTGCAAAAAATTGTCGACACCCTGCGCGAACTTCCGGGCTGCGATTCCTATATGGTCGACCGCTGCCCCGAGGACGACAACCGCTGGACGGTCAGCGCCCGCTGGCAATCGGAAGCGGCCATGCAAATGCATTTCAACTGCCCTGAAGTACAAGGCTTTATCGGCCTGATCGACAGCCGCCTGGCCAACAGCGTCGACTTCAACAGCTTTCCTATCGTTTAGAAAATTAGGTCGCCGCCTTCGGCCACTCCTACAGGGCAATGGGTACCCCTGCAGGAGTGGCTGGAGGCGGCGATCTTGTTTTTCAACGTGCATGATTGGTCCCCTCGCCTTCACGAAAATTGGCTGTTTGCTTACCTTAGGCCGAGACTTACTGTGGTCCCTGACACTAACCACAGCAGGTGATAACCATGAATGCCTTGCGCTACTGTGCTGCCCCCCTTGCCGCCCTCGCCCTGACCGTTTCAGCCGCGGCATTCGCCCACGCCCCTTCGGAAAAAGTCACCATTCTGCAGGACGAAATGCTGCAAAACGTGCCGGGCAAAAAAGCATTGATGATCGAAGTCGACTACAAGCCCGGCCAATCGTCCATCGCCCACAAGCACGAGGGCACGGCCATGGCCTACGTCCTTTCGGGCTCGATCATTTCTCAAGTGAAGGGTCAAAAAGCGATCACCTATAAGGCCGGCGAATTCTGGTACGAACCGGCGGGATCGGAACATTTGGTCTCGAAAAATGCCAGTGCAACCAAGCCTGCCAAACTGTTGGTGTTCATGGTGTTGTCCCCGGACGAAAAAGTATTGATCCCCTTGGAAAACTGATAGCTGAACTCGCAGCCATAAATAATCAGGCCCGAACTACGAATTCGGGCCTCTTTATTTCCGGGCGTCATTAACTGGAAACGTTTAAACCAAATAAAACTATTGATCACACAACAAGTACAGGTGTTGGCCACTTCAATGAGTCGCGACAGGTTTAGTCTGGAATCAACGCCGCGCGTGTCCGGCATATTAACTTTCCGACTCAAGTTGTTTCACGGGAGAAACACCATGAAACTTGCACTTGTCAGCACCTTGACGATAACGGTTCTTTTAACAGCCTGTTCAATACCCACTGCACCGAAGGCTGTTTCTTCGCTCGACGGCATTTTCACCGAGCCGGTGGGTCGCAGCAGTGCCATGCATGTCACCAATGGCAGCAACGTGTCCCTGGGCATCGTCTACAGCCGCAACACTCAGACCAACCGCGCCTACCTTCAGGATTACCAGGCCAACGCCGGCACCGGTTTCGGCCAAAGCCTGTTGGTGCAGTCGATTCACGATGCCTACGTTGCTACCTCCAAACCGGACCTGGCAGTGGACTGGGTCAAAGCATCCTTGCAACGTCAGTTTGGCTCGGTGACCGTGTACCCCGACATGCAAAGTCTCAGGGCCGCTAAACCGGACGTGGTCGCCGTCGTCGACACGCGCAGTCAATTGATGACATCGCGCAGTTCGGATATCAGCGCGGATGTCAGCGCAGCGTTCTACGACACCAACTTCAACTACATCGGCACTGCGCAAGGGCATGATGCTAAAGAACTGAGTCCGGTATGGGCGGACTATAAACGCAGCGAAGAGATAGTTGCCGATATAAACGAACAACAGAATGTGCAAGTCAGGGCCTTGCAGAAGTTTGACCAGTCGCTCAGTGATTTATTGACCAGACCGACAGATAAAGTGTCGATGATCGATAACACAACAGGCATAAATTTGTATTGAATGTGATACCCCTTCGCGAGCAAGCCCGCTCCCACATTGATTATGTGTACGACGCAAAACTAATGTGGGAGCGGGCTTGCTCGCGAAAGGGTCCGACCAAACGACACAAATTCATCAGACCAAAAAAAAGCCCCGCCTCTTTCGAGACGGGGCTTCTTCATTCAGCGCCTGATCAGGCAGCTGGCTCCAACTCAGCGCTGGCAGTGACAACGGCAGTGGTAGGCACTACCGCTTGACCGCTCAACGCCAGATCCAGCAGTTCACGGTTGGCCACCGCATACATGGCGTAATCAGTGCCGCTGGCGGCACGGATTTCTACCAGCATGGCGCGCCAGCGTTCGATCATGCCTTCGTGCTCTTCCATCCACAGCTCCAGACGGGTTTCCACGTCCTGGGTGCCGTCGCCCTGTTGCAGGACGGAGATGGTGATCGCACGTTGTTGCCAGTCGACGTCATCGCGGAACGCTTCACGGGCCAGGGCCTGCCAGTTGTTTTCAACCGGCAGAGCGCTGATCTGTTGCAGGTACCAGGTGATGTCCAGCGCGCTGCCTACAGCGAAGTAAGCCTTCGCCACGTCGGCTGCGTTCTGACCGGTCACGTCGGACGCTTCGATGATCGGCAGCAAGGTGTACAGGTGAGTGGTGCCTGCAACCATGCGTGCCAGCAACTCAGGAACGCCAGCCGCAACGTACGCCTGATAACGGCTCTGCCAGCCTTCGCGGGTCGGGCCTTCCAGCAGTTCGTCGAGCTTGAGGCCCAGCGCTGCCAGATGCGGACCGAAGTGCGCGACGTCACGGGCAGCATTCTGCTCGTTGCGACGGCTGCGCAGGAACCAGCGCGTAGCGCGACGGCCCAGACGCATCAGCTCATCCATCAGCTCCAGTTGCACGTCAGCGGAAACCTGGTAGTCCAGGGCTTCTATCTGCCGGAACCAGTGCGGGAGGTGGAAGATATCCCGAACAATTACATAGGCACCCGCAACATTCGCCGGGCTCATGCCGGTCGACTCTTTGAGTCGCTGAACGAAGGTAATGCCCATATGGTTGACCAGATCGTTGGCGATCTGGGTGCTGACGATCTCACGCTTCAGGCGGTGACGACGCATGGCTTCGGCGAACTTGCTGACCAGGGTCGGCGGGAACGCAGTTTCCATGTCGCGCGTCAGGTAAGCGTCATCCGGCACCTGGGAGTTGAGCAGCGCTTCCTTGAGGTCGATCTTGCTGTAGGAGATCAGCACCGACAACTCGGCACGGGTCAGGCCGTGGCCTTCCGCGAGGCGCTCGTTGATCGCTTCTTCAGACGGCAGGAACTCGATGGCGCGATCCAGCTTGCCGCGACCTTCCAGATCGTTCATCAGACGCTTGTATTCGGCAATCCGCACGAAGGCACGGCGTGCTGCGAGAGACAGCGCCTGAGTCTGCTTGTAGTTGTTACCGAGCACCAGGTTGCCGACTTCGTCGGTCATGCTCGCCAGCAACTGGTTACGTTGCTTGTCGGTCATGTCACCGGCATGAACCACTTCGTTCAGCAGAATCTTGATGTTCACTTCGTGGTCAGAGCAGTCCACACCACCGGCGTTGTCGATGAAGTCGGTGTTGGAACCGCCGCCATTGAGGCCGAATTCGACACGACCCAGCTGGGTCATACCGAGGTTACCGCCCTCGCCCACGACTTTGCAGCGCAGTTCGTTGCCGTTCACGCGCAGTGCATCGTTGGCCTTGTCGCCGACATCGGCGTGGCTTTCGCTGCTGGCTTTGACGTACGTGCCGATACCGCCGTTCCACAACAGATCCACCGGCGCCTTGAGCAAGGCGTTCAGCAGTTCGGTCGGGGTCAGCTTGTCAGCCTGAATGTCGAAGCGCTCTTTCATCTGCGGGGAAATCGCGATGCTTTTCGCGCTACGGGAGAAGATCCCGCCGCCTTCGGACATGATGCTGGTGTCGTAATCCGACCAGGCCGAACGCGGCAGGTCGAACAGGCGCTGACGCTCGGCGAAGCTGTTGGCCGGCTCCGGGTTCGGGTCGATGAAGATGTGCAGGTGGTTGAACGCTGCGACCAGTTGCAGCTTGTCGGACATCAACAAGCCGTTACCGAACACATCACCGGCCATGTCGCCGACGCCGACCACAGTGATGTTGTCTTCCTGAACATTGATGCCGCGTTCGCGGAAGTGACGTTGAACGCCAACCCACGCGCCCTTGGCGGTGATGCCCATTTTCTTGTGGTCGTAACCGGCCGAGCCGCCCGATGCGAACGCATCGCCGAGCCAGAAGCCGTAGTCGATGGCGATACCGTTCGCGATGTCGGAGAAGGTTGCAGTGCCCTTGTCCGCTGCCACCACCAGGTACGGGTCATCGTCGTCATGACGCACGACGTTGGCCGGCGGTACCAGCGCGCCGTCTTTCAGGTTGTCGGTGATGTCCAACAGGCCCGAGATGAAGATGCGGTAGCAGGCGATGCCCTCGGCCGCGATCTCGTCTCGACCGCCACCCAGTGGCAGGCGACGCGGCAGGAAGCCGCCCTTCGCGCCAACCGGCACGATGACCGAGTTCTTCACTTGCTGGGCTTTTACCAGGCCCAGGACTTCGGTGCGGTAGTCTTCTTCACGATCAGACCAGCGCAGACCACCGCGAGCAACGTTGCCGAAGCGCAGGTGCACGCCTTCGACGCGTGGCGAGTAAACGAAGATTTCGAACTTCGGTACTGGCTTCGGCAGCTCTGGAATCTGGTGCGGGTTGAACTTGAAGCTGAAGTAGGACTTGTTCTGACCGTGCGCGTCGGTCTGGTAGAAGTTGGTCCGCAGGGTGGCCTTGATCAGGTCCAGGTAGCGACGCAGGATACGGTCTTCGTTCAGCACCTGGACGTCGTCCAGGGCGCTCAGAATCGCGTGTTCCAGGCGTTGCTGCTTGTCTTCCAGATCGTCAGTACCGAGCTTGCGGGCCAGGTAGAAACGGGTTTTGAACAACCGGGTCAACTCGCGAGCGATGTCGGTGTGGTTGTTCAGGGTGCTGGCGATGTAACCCAGGTCGAAGCCCAGGCGAATCTGCTTCATGTAACGGGCGTAGGCGCGCAGCAGCGCCACATCGCGCCATGGCAGGCCGGCGGTCAGCACCAGACGGTTGAACGCATCGTTCTCGGCGTCGCCGCGCACGATGTGGACGAAAGCATCCTGCAAAGTGTCGTTGAGTTGCTGGATGTCGAGTTCCAGGCCTTCAGCAGCGGTGAACGCGAAATCGTGAATCCAGAACTCGCGGCCACTGTTGTGTCGCAGGCGATACGGGAATTCACCCAGCACGCGCAGGCCGAGGTTTTCCAGGATTGGCAGCACGTCGGACAGCGCCAACGGCGTATCGGCGTGATACAGCTTGCAGTGCAGCTCGCGCTGACCGGAGACCTGACCCAGTGGCTGATAGAAGCTCATCACCAGCGGATTGGATTCTTTCAGGCTCAGCAGGTGCTGCATGTCGACCACAGCCGAATGCGCGGCGAAACGCTCGCGGTAACCGGCCGGGAAGCCTTTCGGGAAGTCGGCCAGCACGTTGGTGCCGCTGGCCTCACCGAAACTTTCAACCGTCAGGCTCGCGTAGTCGTCCTGCCAGCTGCGGCAGGCTTGCACCACTTCTTTTTCCAGCAGAACCGGGTCGATGTCCAGACGATTCTTTGGATCGACGCGCAGAATCAGTTGCACGCGGGCCAGCACGGACTCGGAGAAGAAGGTCCAGAACTCACAGTCCGAGGCTTTCAGGCGATCCATCAGCACTTGCTGGATTTTCTGGCGCACTTCGGTGGAGTAAATGTCACGCGGCACGTAGGCCAGGCAGTAGCAGAAACGACCATACGGGTCTTTGCGCAGGAACACGCGAATCTTGTTGCGTTCCTGGATCTGCACGATCGACATCACGGTGGCAAACAGTTCGTCGACCGGGGTCTGGAACAGGTCGTCGCGCGGCAGCACTTCAACCACCTGAGCCAGTTCCTTGCCCAAGTGAGCCTTGGCCTGGAAGCCGGAACGGCGTTCGATTTCTTCGACCTTGCGACGGATGTACGGGATGACCCGCACGCTCTCGCCATACACCGACGAGGTGTACAGGCCCATGAAACGGCATTCCTTGATGACGTTGCCGTCGGCGTCGATTTCACGGATCGACACGTAATCCGGGTAAGCCGGACGGTGCACACGGCTTGGGTGCGCAGCCTTGGCGAACGACAGCAGGGTCGGTTCGCGCAGGTAGTTCACGGCGTAGTCTTCGATGCGCAGGTCATCGTAGGTCAGGCCGGTACGCAGCAGTTTAGTCAGGCCGAGGAAGGAATCCTGGTCGTAGACGATGTGGCCGCCATCAGCTTCATCGCGAACCACGAACTCTTCATAGCCCAGGAAGGTGAAGTGGTTGCCCACGAGCCATTCCAGGAAGCTTTTGATTTCGGCTTTTTCTTCAGAATCGACAGCGAACTGGCTGTTGTCCAGGCCGGTGAGGATTTCCTGAACCTTGGCTTTCATCGGTTCGAAATCGGCGACCGCGACGCGGACTTCACCGAGAACCTGTTCCAGTTCCTTGCTCAGGACATTCAGTTCGGCCGAGTTGGCGCAACGGTCGATTTCCAGGTACATCAACGACTCTTGCAGAACGTCGTCGCCCTGGGTGCCTTTCGGCAGGATTTCCAGCAGCTCGCCCTTGCTGCCGCGACGCACGCTCAGCACAGTGGTTTGCAGGGTGTGGATGCTGTAGCCGCGACGGTTCAGCTCGGTGCGTACCGAGTCCACCAGAAATGGCAGGTCGTGGTGCAGCACTTCGACCGCGGTGTGGGTCGACTGCCAGCCGTGGCGTTCGTAATCGGGGTTGTAGACGCGCACTTGCGGTTGCGCGTGATCGAAGCGCTCAAGCAGGCGCCACGCAGAAAGGGTGCAGCCGGCGAGGTCGGACAACCGACGCTGGGTCAGCTCGTCCAGGGAAATGATGCCGAAAAATTGTTCAGCGAACAGCGCCACTTGTGGCAGTGCCTGTTCACTGATGTGCTGGGCCAGTGCCGCTTGCAGTTGGTGCTGGAAGTCGGCTTTGCTGGCTGCGGTGAAGAACGCCATCTGTGGTACTCCGCTTGGGCTTGTTATTGATGGAAGCGTCGCGTGCAAACCCCTTTCGGGGTGATCCGTCACCCTGTTCCTGATTCTCGGGCAGAGGAAACAGGATGACAGGTGGGTGAAGCTGGACGAGACACTCAGGTCACATTCACCTTCCATGAATGGGCATCTGCAAAAACGACTGGGCAACGTCCCGCGCAATGTCTTTACAGGTGCTCATCCGTTGCGCAGCTTAACCAGTGCGGCAAGGCCCGTGCTTGCAGCGCTGCGACATATTCGGTCATCGGTACGCAGCTTGCGCCTTGTGCATCGAACAACACTAGCAGCCGCACGGCAAAACGGGGGGTTTAAGCCCGGTTTTGCGGCACATCCGTACCAGAAATGACCAGCAACACCCCAAATGCTCACGACACATCCTCTGACACTCAGGCGAGCAGAAATTCCCGAGGGCTGGCAGAATCGCCCTTTGTTCGTCTTCACAACGCTCGTCGAGCCAGGAATTCCCCATGCAAATGACCACCGCCCTCTTGATCGTCAACCCGTGCGATGACGAAGAAGACAACATGGCCATGCTCTGCTGCCACAGCGATCAGGGCGATATGTTCCTGATGACCCGCTACCCGGACGAGGACGCGCTGGACATCACCCTCGACGGCGAGCCTTCGACGCTGGACGGCGCAAAAGTCACCCTCAGCCCTACGCGCCTGCTGATCGAAATCGCAGCGGCGGACGCTGATGCGTTGAATGGTGATGATTCGCTGGAAATCATTCACAGCACTGATGCGGCGGATTTGGCGGAAGTGGAAGAAACGTTGCAGAACATTCTCAAGGGTACTGGCACCTATATCAGCCAGCTTTGAATCTCAGCGCCTGAGCGGACGCCTTTGCGGGCAAGTCGGATCGCCGCACCGCCGCTCCCACATTTGATCGCATTTTCATGAAACAACTCGGTCACCTGTGGGAGCGGGCTTGCTCGCGAAGAGGCCCGAAAGAACACCACCACCCTACCCCCCCTGCAAAACTCCAACCATTTCCTGCACTTTGCACAAAATGCCGTTAGTCGCTGCCCCCCGCGATAGATTAAAGTAACGCCCCCAGCCCTGGCGTTATTCGAACGTCTACGGTCACCCTTTCCAGGAACAGTCATCGATGGAACATCGTGAAGCGCTGCTAGCGCTGCGAACCTTTCTTTCAACGCAGATTCTCGGCCAGGAAAAACTCATCGAGCGCTTGCTCATCGCCTTGCTCGCCGACGGCCACATGCTGGTCGAGGGCGCTCCGGGCCTGGCCAAGACCAAGGCCATCAAAGAACTTGCCGAAGGCATCGAAGCACAGTTCCATCGCATCCAGTTCACCCCCGACCTGTTGCCCGCCGACATTACCGGTACGGAAATCTATCGCCCGGAAACCGGCAGCTTCGTGTTCCAGCAAGGCCCGATCTTCCACAACCTGGTGCTGGCGGACGAAATCAACCGTGCCCCGGCCAAGGTTCAGTCGGCCTTGCTCGAAGCCATGGGCGAGCGCCAGGTCAGCGTCGGGCGCAGCACATACGAGCTGTCGCCGCTGTTCCTGGTGATGGCCACGCAAAACCCGATCGAGCAGGAAGGCACCTATCCATTGCCCGAAGCTCAGCTCGACCGGTTCCTGATGCACGTGAAAATCGGCTTCCCGGACGCCGCCGTCGAACGTCGGATCCTGCAACAGGCCCGTGGCGAAGCGTTGAATGGCGAAACCAAGCCCGAGCGCCGGGTCAGCCAGCAGGCGATCTTCGCCGCGCGCAAGGAAATCCTCGGCCTGTACATGGCCGACGCCGTGGAGGAATACCTGGTGCAACTGGTCATGGCCACGCGCACCCCGGCCAAGTTCGACCCGGAGATGGCCGAGTGGATCGCCTACGGCGCCAGCCCGCGCGGCTCGATTGCCCTCGACCGCTGCGCCCGGGCCCACGCCTGGCTCGCCGGTCGCGACTTCGTCAGCCCGGAAGACATTCAAGCCGTGCTGTTCGATGTGCTGCGCCACCGCATCATTCTTTCCTTTGAAGCCGAAGCCGCGGGCATCGACCAGGACCGGGTGGTCCAGCGAATTCTCGACGTCGTAGCCGTCGCTTGACCCCGATGAACGCCCTCCTGCCGCCCGAGCCGGGCATCCGTGTCAGCCTCGCCGAGCTGATCGAGATGCGCCATCGCGTGCGTGAAGTGCAACTGTTTTCCACGCCAAGCCAGCGCAGCCCGCTGATCGGCTTGCACCACTCCAAACTGCGCGGGCGCGGGGTGGATTTCGATCAGGTGCGGGTCTATCAGGCCGGCGATGACGTGCGAAGCATCGACTGGCGCGTCACCGCCCGCACCCAGGAACCCCACACCAAGCTGTTCCATGAAGAGCGCGAGCGGCCGATTTTCATCATGGTCGAGCAAAGTCGCCGGCTGTTTTTCGGCTCGGGGCTGATGTTCAAATCGGTGCTCGCCGCCCAGGCCGCGAGCCTGATCGGCTGGGCCGCACTGGGTCATAACGATCGGGTCGGCGGACTGGTGTTCGGCAACAACGAGCACTATGAAATCAAGCCACGACGCAGCAAACAGAGCCTGCTGCAGTTGCTCAACCGTCTGGTGCGGGTCAATCAGTCGCTGCACACGGAAAACGAGCCGGACCGGGACGCCTTCAACATTGCCCTGCGCCGCGCCCGGGAAGTATTGCGTCCCGGTAGCTTGGTGATCGTGATCTGCGACGAACGCACCCTGACCGAGGGCGCCGAACAACAGCTGAGTCTGTTGTCGCGGCATTGCGATCTGTTGTTGCTGCCGGTGTCCGATCCACTGGATCACGCCCTGCCCGCCGCCGGGCTTTTACGCTTCGCGGAACGTGGTGCGCAACTGGAACTCGACACCCTGAACTTCGAGCTGCGCCAGACCTATCGCGCCCAGGCCGAAGCGCGCATCGCTCGTTGGGAGTTGCTGGCGCAGAAGCTGCGGGTATTGCTGATGCCCCTGAGCACCCAGAGCGAGATGGTTGAACAATTGCGCGAGTACCTGAACCCACAGAAACCGGGGAAAGGCCGATGAGCAGCCTCGATCAACTGCAACCACTGATCTCCCCGCCACCGATCGAATTCTGGCCACCTGCACCGGGCTGGTGGCTGTTACTGGTGTTACTGCCGCTCATCGGTTTCGGTCTGTGGAAGGCCAGGCACTTCTTTGCGAACAAAGGCCCTATCGTGCGCGCCGAACAACCGCTGGACCCTGTGCGCCTCGCCGCGCTGGCCGAATTGGCGCGGATGCCCAAACCCTACGACGGCGCTCCGGCCGGTGCCTGGTTGCAACAACTCAACGGGTTGCTCAAACGCCTGTGCCGCAACCACTACCCCTACAGCCAGAGCCATACCCTCAATGGGCGCAAATGGCTGGCATTCCTCGACAATCGTTGCCCGGCTGCCGGCCTGACCCGCTGGATGGTGCTGGTCGAAGGCGCCTACAAACCCGAATGCAAACTCGATGACAAGGCCATCGCCGGCCTGACGCAGGCTGTCGACACCTGGATTCGTAAACATGTTTGAGTTCGACTGGCCGTGGATCTTTGCCCTGTTGCCGCTGCCCTGGCTGATGCGCGTCGTGCTGCCTGTCGCCGACAGTGGCGAGCCGGCGCTCAAAGTCAGCTTTCTCGGCGACCTCGAAGGCCTGACTCGCCGCCGCGCCCGGGCCAACCTGCCGGCCTGGCGCCAACAGGCACCGTTCATTCTGCTGTGGCTGTTGTTGCTGATCGCGGCGGCGCGCCCGCAATGGCTTGGCGAACCGCTGCCCATCGCCGCCAGCGGTCGTGATCTGCTGGTAGCGGTCGACGTGTCTGGCTCGATGGATTACCCCGACATGCAATGGCAGGACGAAGACGTCAGTCGACTCACACTGGTTCAGCACTTGCTCGGTGACTTCCTTGAAAGTCGCGACGGCGATCGCGTCGGCCTGATCCTGTTCGGTAGTCAGGCCTATCTGCAAGCACCGCTGACGTTCGACCGGCACACGGTGCGCGTGTGGCTCGACGAAGCGCGGATCGGCATCGCCGGCAAGAACACCGCCATCGGCGATGCCATCGGCCTGGCCCTCAAACGCCTGCGCCAGCGCCCGGCACAAAGTCGCGTACTGATTCTGGTCACTGACGGCGCCAACAACGGTGGCCAAATCGACCCGCTCACGGCTGCGCGGCTGGCAGCCAGCGAAGGCGTGAAAATCTACCCGATCGGTATCGGCGCCGATCCGGAGCAAAGTGGTACTTTGGGTTTCCTGGGGGTCAACCCGAGCCTCGACCTCGACGAACCCTCCTTGATGGCGATCGCCGAAGCCACCGGCGGCCAGTATTTTCGCGCCCATGATGACAAGGAGCTGCAAGCGATCAAGGACACCCTCGACAAACTGGAACCGGTGACCCAGCAACCGACTCAGGCCCGCCCGGCTCAGGCGTTGTACCACTGGCCTTTGGCAATAGCGTTGCTGTTGAGCATGCTGTTGGTGGTTCGCGAGCGCTGGCCTGACAACCCGTTGCGGCGACTGTTTACCAAGGATCTGTTTTTGCAATCGCAACTGCCCGACTGGCGCCAGCGGCTTAAACGCCTGCGTCTGCGGAGGCGCCGATGAGTGCACTCTGGCCGTACTTGTTCCGCCCCTGGTGGTTGCTGTTGTTGCCATTGCTCGGCTGGTTGCTCTGGCAACTCTGGCATCGGCAGAAACGCGCCGGGCGCTGGCAGATGATTCTGCCACCGGCGTTCCATGCGGCATTGCTCAGGGGTGGCAACGGTCGCGACAGCAAATTGCCGTGGGTCATCCTCGGATGTGCCTGGGTGCTGACCGTTCTGGCGCTACTCGGGCCGAGCTGGGAACGTGTCGAGCAAGCCAACCAGAAACCCGCCGACCCGCTGGTCGTGGTCCTAGAGCTGACCCCGGAAATGCTCGCCACCGACGTACCACCCAACCGGCTGGAACAGGCCCGACGCAAGCTGTTCGACCTGTTGGAGAACCGCAGCGATGCCCAGACCGCAATCGTCGTCTACGCCGGCAGCGCTCACACGTTGGTGCCACTGTCGGATGACCTGTCGACCAGCCGCAATCTATTGGATGCCCTCAAACCTTCACTGATGCCCCAAACAGGACATCGCGCCGATCTGGCGGTGACCAAGGCCCTTGCCCTGCTGGATCAGGGCGCCCTCGGTGACGGGCGGATCCTGTTGATCGGGTCGACCTTGACCGAACTGGAACGCCAGGGGATTCAGCAGGCGCTGGAT
This sequence comes from Pseudomonas sp. ANT_J28, assembly GCF_008370005.1. Classification (NCBI taxonomy): domain Bacteria; kingdom Pseudomonadati; phylum Pseudomonadota; class Gammaproteobacteria; order Pseudomonadales; family Pseudomonadaceae; genus Pseudomonas; species Pseudomonas sp. ANT_J28. The sequence goes on along the minus strand of NZ_VOBM01000045.1, from coordinate 27,561 downwards.
GGCAAGTCGACACAATTTCTGATGCTCGGTATCGGCACTGCCGAAGGCGCGCCGATCACCCAGGAGGACGGCAGTTTTATGAAGGACGACCAGGGCGCGATTCTGGTGCCACATCTGGACGAACCCAGCCTGAAAGCCTTTGCCAACGGCCTGGACGGACGTTATCGCCATGCGCGCTTGGACGATGCCGACCTGCGCGCACTCGGCTTGCTCGAGGGACCACACGCGCTGCGCAACCATGGCCAGACCCTGCGCCTCGATACGTGGGCCGATCAGGGTTACTGGCTGTTGTTGCCGTTGTTGCTGCTGGCGGCGTGCGCCGGTCGTCGCGGCTGGCTGTTCTGCTTGCCACTGCTGTTTTTGCTGCCACAACCGAGTTATGCCTTCGACTTCAACGATTTGTGGCTGCGACCCGACCAACAGGGGCTGATCTTGCTGAAGCAGAAGCGCCCGGCCGAGGCTGCGCAGCATTTCGAAGATCGCCAATGGCAAGGCGTGGCGCTCTACGAGGCCGGCGACTACAGCGGCGCCGCCCAGCGGTTCGCAGAAGGCAGCGACGCCCACGCCCACTACAATCGTGGCAACGCCTTGGCTAAGAGCGGTGAATTGGAAGCTGCGCTGGATGCCTACGAACAGGCGCTGGAGCGTCAACCGGATTTGCGCCCGGCCCTGACCAACAAGGCGCTGGTGGAAAGTCTGCTCAAGCAGAAAAACACTCCACCGCCCGTTGCATCGGACAAAAACGCTGGTAACGAGACCGAGCCCCCCACGCAAGAACCGCCGCCGGGCGCGGCCACGCAACCGTCGGATAATGGCGAACCGAAAACCGACGACCAACAAGCCACGACGGACTCCGAGCAACAGAGCAAAACGCCGTCGAAACCCGGCACCAATGAAGTCCCGGGCAGCGAGCTGGGGAATGAAGACAGCACCCGACCACCGATGCGTCCGGCCAGCGACAGCATCGATGGTGAACAGCGCCAGGCGCTGGAGCAATGGCTGCGCAAGATCCCGGATGATCCGGGTGAATTGCTCAGACGCAAATTCTGGTACGAACAGCAACAACATCAGGATCAGGGAAAAACTCGATGACCCGCTTCACCGCTTTCTTGCTCGCACTGCTGCCCGCCCTGTTGCTCTGCGCTGTTCAGGCACAGGCAGCCGGGCTGTTCGCCAGTGTCGATCGCAGTCGCCTGAACAGCGGCGAAACGATTGAACTGACCCTGGAATCCAACGACGTGACGCAGTTCGGCAAGCCTGATCTGACACCGCTGGAGCCGCTGTTCGAAGTGCGCGGCACCCGTCAGGTCAACCAGTTGACCACCCTGAACGGCGACAACCGTGCGACCACCCGCTGGATCATCACCCTGCTGCCTCGGCAGAACGGCAGCGTGATTGTTCCGTCACTGCGACTGGGTGACGTGCAGAGCCAGCCGATCACCGTGCAAGTGGTCGAAACCGAAACCCAGGACAGCTCGACCAAACGGGCCCCGGTGTTCATCGACGCCAGCCTCGATCAAAACAGCGTGTACGTGCAAGCCCAGGCGATCCTGACCTTGCGCATCTACCATTCGGTGTCGCTGTACGACGACAGCAGCCTGCCCCCTTTGCAAATCCCCGATGTGCGCATCGAGCAACTGGGCGAGGCGCGCACCTACGAGAAAGACATCAATGGCCTGCGCCACGGCGTGATCGAAATGCGCTACGCGATCTACCCGCAACACAGCGGTGAGTTGGTCATTCCGCCGCAGATATTCAATGCCGCACTCGTGGACGCACAACCCGCGAAGGACTCTGCCGCGCAGGCACCGAAATCCGGCAAACTGATGCGGGTCAGCTCCGCCGAGATTCTGCTGACGGTCAAGGCCAAACCCATCACCTACCCGGCCGACGTGCCATGGCTGCCGGCACGCAGCCTCAGCCTGAGCGAAAGCTGGAACCCGGAACCGGATCACGCGCAAGTGGGTGATTCGTTGACCCGCAGCCTGACGGTGAAGGCTGAAGGCCTGGACAGTTCGCAATTGCCGCCGCTGCCCGCCACCGACGTCAACGGCTTGCGGCGCTACCCGGATCAACCGGTGCTGGGCAACCAGAACAGCGAGCGCGGGCTGATCGGCAGCCGCGAAGATCGTGAGGCCCTGGTGCCAACGCGCAGCGGCGCAATCGAGTTGCCAGCGGTTGAAGTGGTCTGGTGGAACACCTTCGAGGACCACCTGGATCACAGCAGCCTGCCGGCCCGAACCCTGCCAGTGGCGAGTAATCCGAGCCTGATGGTCGACACCCCGGCCGGCATGCCTCAAGTCTTTTCCGCGGCCGACAACGAAACCCTCTGGTGGTGGAAACTCAGCACCCTGATCCTGGCCTGCACCACCCTGCTGGGCTTTGGTCTCTGGTGGCGCGCCCGCTGGCAACCGGCGATCCTGCGCGCCGCGCAGACCGGCCCGAGCCCGCGCACCGTACTCGACGATCTCAAGCGCGCCTGTCAGGCCAACGACTCCCACGCCACCCGCCAAGCCCTCGACGCCTGGGCCCGCCAACAACCGGAAACCCTGGCCGATATGGCGGCGCGTTTTGTACCGCTGTCCGACGCCCTCGATGGCTTGAACGGCGCGCTCTACAGCGAAACCGGCCAGCATTGGCAAGGTGAAGACTTGTGGCGGGCGATCAAGGCGATCCCGATTGCCGAGCGGGTTCAGGATCCGGTGGGTGACAGCGGGTTGCCGCCGCTTTATCCGAAGTAACTGTCAAAGGTCGCCATCCCGGCTGCGATTTTGCTTCACGGACATGTCCTACAACGGATATCGAATCGACTGACTTCGCCAACTCGTTGATTCACGCAAAGTCCTGTGCCTTAAAAACACAGGGATGCGCGGATGTTCTCTACGGCGAACGAAGTTGTTTTCACACTCGACATTGCAGGGTTTTCCTACGACCTTCAGGTGCTCGAGTTTCGGGCCAAGGAAGCGCTGAACCGGCCCTATGAGGTCAAGCTCGAACTGGTCAGCGAGCGCCCCGATCTGGATCTCGAGTCGCTGCTGCATCGCCCGGCATTTCTGACGTTCGGCCCTGACAATTCCGGCTTTCATGGTCATGTCTATCGAGTCGCCCAAGGTGACTCGGGCAAACGCCTGACCCACTATCAAATCACCCTGGCACCCCGCCTCGCCTATCTCGCGCATCGCCACAACCAACGTATTTTTCAGCACCTGAGCGTGCCGCAGATCATCGGCAAAGTACTGGCCGACCACGGAATCCAAGCGGATACCTGGCGTTTCCAACTCAATGCAGAGTACCGGCCACGACTCTACTGCGTGCAATACACCGAGTCAGACCTGCACTTCATTCAACGGCTGTGCGAGGAAGAAGGTCTGCACTTTCATTTTCAGCACAGTGCCTCAGGGCATGTGTTGGTGTTCGGCGATGATCAGACGGTATTCCCGAAACTCAAGAGCCCGACGGCGTATGCCCAGGGCAGCGGCATGGTCGCCGAAACCTCGGTGATTGATCGCTTCCAGATAAGCCTGGAAACCCGCACCACCCACGTCAGCCGCCGGGATTACGACTTCGAAAAACCGCGTCTGCAACTGGATAGCGAGAGCAAGAGCCCGCAACTGCCCCATCTGGAGGACTACGCTTTTCCAGGGCTTTTTACTGAGCGTGATAGGGGCAAGCATCTGGCCAAGCGAACGCTGGAGCGCCATCGCGCCGATTACCGGCAGGCCCAGGGGCGCAGCGATCAGAGCGTCATGCGCAGCGGACATTTCGTTGACCTGACCGAACACCCGCGTCGCGACTGGAATGGTTTGTGGCTGTTGACCGAAGTCGAGCATGTCGGCCTGCAACCCCAACCGCTGGAAGAATCGATCACCGACAGTAGTTCGGAAGATGGTTTCAGCCAGGGCTACCGTAACCACTTTGTCGCCACACCTTGGGATGTGATATTCCGACCGGCCCTTGAACACCCCAAACCCAAAATGACCGGCAACCAGCATGCGGTCGTCACCGGTCCACCCGGTGAAGAGATCTATTGCGACGAGTACGGCCGGGTAAAGGTTCAACTGCCCTGGGACCGAGAGGGTCAGCACAACGAACACTCAAGCTGTTGGCTACGAGTTGCCGCTGGTTGGGCCCATGACCGCTATGGCAGCGTGCTGATCCCGCGAGTCGGCATGGAAGTGCTGGTGGGTTTCAGTGAGGGTGATCCTGACAGACCCTTCGTCCTCGGCTGTATGCCAAACGCCTCAACCCCGGTGCCACTCGATTTGCCTGTCGAGCACACCCGCAGCATTTTCCGCAGCCAGAGCAGTCCCGGTGGCGGCGGTTACAACGAGTTGCGCATCGAGGACAGGAAAGGCGCCGAGGAAATTGCCCTGCGTGCCCAGCGCGACTTTGTCCAGCACGTCCTCAATGACGAACGCCTTCAAGTCGATAACCAGCGCACCGTGGTCATCGGCGGGGTTGCCAGCCACGACCTGCGCGGTGAAGAACATCACCTGACCCACGGCAACCGCCTGACGGAACTCAAGCAGGACGATCATCTGTTGGTTCACGGCGACCGTCACGTCCGAACCACCAATCACCTGCTCAACGCCACCCGGCACATTCACCTGAGCGCCGGGCAACAAGTTGTCATCGATGGCGGAGCGCTCCTGACAGTCCAGGCTGGCGGTCATTGGCTAACGCTAGGGCCGGAAGGCATTTTCAGCAGCGTGCCGATTCTAGTGGGCGGCGCCCCGGCCGTAGGCATCTCGGCCGAGCCCCTGATGCCGGGCGCCTTGCCCCTGCTAAAAGTGACGTTCGATGCGGTCCAGCAACGCCATGCGCTGATTTCAACCCGCGCCTCGCGCTGCCTGATTTGCGAGGCCGCCCAAGCATGAACCTCTCGACCTCTCTGCCTGAAGACCTGCCATGGAGCGAGCAACAGGCTTTCCTGTTGCTCGACGGCGCGACCTTGAGCGATTTGCCGGAACGCTTGAAAAAACTCAGTCCCGGTGCAAGCACTATTGCGCTGTATGACTGCGCGCCGTTCAGTGCGCTGCGGGATATCTCGCCGCTGTTGGTGGCGATCGAACAACCTGACGAGCCGATTGTTCAGCTCTATCTGCAACAGGCGCATGAAGAGTGGGGCGTGCTGTTGTTCAGCACCACGCCTGGGCATGACGTCGCTCAGCACTTGCGCAAATTGCTGACGGTTGAAATGCCAGAGGGCCTGCCGGTGATTTTGCGACTGGCCGATGCCGCCGTGGCGCAGGCACTGTTTGGCAGCGGCGATCAGCGTTTGTTTGGTCCACTGTCCTGTGTGGTAACGGCCGATAGCGTCGGCGCGAATTGGCATTGTCACCAACCCCGGTCGTCCCGGCATCCTGACCTGCCGACGCCCTATCGCCTGAGCCCTGAACAGAATTCGGCGCTGGATCACGCTGATCGGCGCCGCATATTGCTCGAACTCGACGCTCATCTGCTCGCTCACTTTCCCGAACGTTATGGCGGTGAAACCGTGGCCGAACGCTGGCCAATGCTCGAGCAACTGGAGGCTGAGGCCAGCACGCTGGGTTTGAGCAGCCAGTCCGAATTGTTTTATTACGCGAACGTCATGGCCTCGCTGGATGGCTCATCGCTCGATCAGCACCCGCACATCAACCGATTGCTGCATACGCCGTCGCTGCAATCCCCCGGCGAGCGCGTGGCGCTAGCCGCTGACCTGGCCCAGCAGTGGGCCAGCCAAGGAGGCCACCCATGACTTCACCCGCCAACCTCGCCGCAGCGGCGGCATCCAAATCCCCCATCGGCTCTCTGGGTGCCTGCCCGCTGCGGCAAACCCATGTGCAGTTGTTGCCCTTGCGCTATGGGCTGGTGGAAAAGCCCCTCGACCCGAGTGCCGAACTGAAGCTGCCGTATGCCCTGACAACCCGTCCGCTGGGCATTCGCATGCTGCGCGATGGCTGGTTGTACATCATCGACAGCGTCACCGGCCACTTGCACGAATACCGCGTGCTCAACGGACTGGTCAGCGCCTTGCTGCACAAGGGCGCCAAGGTCGACAGCGATCAGCGCACGCCCATCGAAGAGCGTCGGGCGTTGGTGTTTTCACGGCGCAGCAGCTTGCATGTGAGCTTTGCTGAAGTGCAATGGACGGCGGCCAAATGCGCGCAAGTGACCGAGAGTCGTGAGGAGCGCGATCACTTCATGCAGGTTGTCGACCTCGGCCCGGTGCATTGCCAAACCGGTGGTGAGCATCTGCTGACTGTCGCGCAAGGCAAGCAGTGGCTGGCGGAGATTGCTACGGTACCAGTCCAGCAGGCGCAAGCCGCCCAAGACCGCGCGGAACAGGAAACCGAGTCGCCGCCGGACGCCGTTCTATTGCCGACGGTGCACGTCAGCGACGCCCCCGCGCACGAACGGGAACCCTATTTGTGGGAGCAGCCGCCGCGCTTTCGCGAGGCGCACATTGGCGAGTTTCTCGGGCGGGTGCGCCCGGCTTATCAGGACGACACGCTGTTCCTCGTGGTGCAGGACGACCTCGGCGTGCTGCGCGATCTGGCCGAGTATCAAGACACCGTGGTCGGCTGGGTCGACGACTGGAGCAATGCCGACCACAACGAACGCGATTACCTGCTGGCTTGCTACATCGAATCCTTGAGCCAGCTCAGTCCGGCGGATATCGGCAACCTGGCCGACGCCAGCGACGATCCGCCGGTCAAGGCCCTGTTCGCCGATCTGGAACAGTTACCCGAAACGGATCGGGAGCACACCCGCAAAGCCTTGCTGGATTACCTGAACAAGGGCGGCAAGGTCGAGTCGCCGGACGCTCCCGTGCCCCCGGAACTGGAGCGAGCGCGCAAAGAAGCGCATGCCGAAGCGTTCAAGTTCGCCAAGTACCAGGGCGCCACTCCCGACTTCACCGCCCATAGCCGCGCCAGTGACGATGCCGACCGCCGTTACTACACGCGCCAACATTTCACGGTCGCCCCCGACGATTTCGTCGATCGTCACCTCGATACCTTGATAAAACTCGGCCAAGAGCAAAACAAACGCATCATCGATGTGCTCGAAGGCTCCAGCTTCAGTGGCAAACGTGGGGTCAACGATTTCATCGACCGTCCGGCCATGGACAGCGCGCTGTTTCAGCATCGAGACGACCTTGGCCGCTGGAACCGCTTACTCGAACGCATCACTGCTGACCGCACGATGCTGGTGTGTGCCGGTCGCTTCCATCGCTCGGCCTGGTATTACGACGCGCAGGATCAACAGCAACTCCACCAGGCCTTCACCGCCGAATACGCCTGCCTCAAGGACATCTGCCGCAGCGACCACGCGAGCGAAATCCTCCTCGGCTATCTGGAAAAATACCCCGAACTGACCCGGCCACTGTTCTATACCTTACCCCTGCGTCTGCAGCCGGAACGGGCCGCGCAATACGCCACGTTGTTCAACGCCGGCATGGGGGTGTTCAACAACCTGCCGCACTGGTTGGGCGAGTTGAAGAAAATCGAACAACCGCCCCTGCCGGCCCTCGACGATTTGCCCGAACACACCCGCGCCGTTGCTGATGCGGCCCAGCACAGCCTCAGCCCGGCGCTGAACCTGGGGCTGAGCCGGGCATTGGAAGGTTTCGATCTGGCCGGAGGAAAAATCCCCGACCTCGACGAACTGTTCCGGCGCCTGCCCAAGGCCTTGTCGGGACGGATACTGGATGCGGCGAAAACCACCGGCGTGACCTTTACTGTCGCTAGCCCAGCAGAACACGCGGCGTTGCAAACCAACCTCAAGGAACTGCTCAGGGAGCGCGATTACCTGAAAACCCTGACCCGCGAACGCAACCAGCTCACCCACAACAAAAACCGGGCGGGGCACAAGATGCCACGGGCGGTGAAGTTGCAGGGCGAGATCGTGCGGGTACGCGGGCAGTTGACGCAACTTGAAGGCCGGTTGGCGGGGGCGCTGAGCCCGATTGCGGAATTGCCCGACCAGTCGGTTCGGCTGTATGGCGCGACGCCGGCTCGGGCGGGGGTGACGGTGGTGTTTCCGCCGGCGCAGCAGTTGGAGGTACGGAGTTTGCTGAAGGATATTCGGCTGGGGGTTGGCTCGGTGCCGAATGGGAGTTTGATTCGAAGTGAGGGTATGGGGTTGTTGGTGTTTTTGGTGCAGGGGGTGAATTTGGTAGGGGTGGCGAGGGAAACATTCAGCCTGTCGCGGGATACGCGTAAGTTGGCGCCGTTGATCAACTCGGTTCTATCTACGGCCTCTGCTGGGTTCACGGCTGCACAGAGCCTGGCTGATACGGCCTTGAAGGCGCGTAGCGCTGAACTCGTCGCGGGGCTTCAACACCACGTCTTGCAGAATGTGCATGTGCAGATGGGGAAGATGCATGTTGGCTTGGGTTTCTTTACCTACCTTTTTGGTTTTGTGTCATCACTTTCCAGCTTCAATTCCCAACAACAGAAATGGCAGCAGGCGACGCGTACCGGAGATCGCTCGGCACAGAATAGTGCAGCGCTTGCCACATTGGGTGCTGGTGGTATGACAGCCGCTAACGCCTATGGCCTAAATCATACCGTCCGCTCTACTTTCAAAGTACTGACAGCAGGGGCAGCAAGAACAGCCGCCTGGGGCGCGGCAGGTACACGTCTATCCACGGTGTTCTTCCGGTTCAATCTGGCCGGTGCCCTGTTCACCATTTTGGAGTTGGGCGGAACCTGGCTGCACAACCGATACAACATCAGCGCCCATGATAAATGGCTGAAAACCACGCCGTGGAGCCTGGATACCGAGACACGCGGCAACCATACGTTGGATGAATATCAGCGTTATCTGGGATATTTGCTGAACGCTCCGTACGCGCAACTGGGCCCGAATGAACATGACTCGTGGCTGAAAAACTTCCTGCTAACAGCCAAGCCCAGCGACATTCACTTGGTGCTGCCAAGGCTCAAGCTCAGTGATTTCCAGCCACCGTTGAGTGGACAACCGGCTCATCGTCTGGGGATCGGCGCCCACCGCATTGCCATTCCTCTCCACAGCCGTGGCACGCCGCGAGAACGCAAGGACGTCGTTAGCGATGAAATCACGGCCAGCCTGCGCATCGTTCAAACAGGACCCGATCGGCTGGTGCTGTGCCTGCAATATCCATCGGATCCTGATGCCGAATTTACTCCGGCGTCCGAAACGCTGGAGCTGGCCGTCTGCATACAGACCTTGAACGCCAAGGGGGTGTGGGAATCGCTGACTGACGTCATTCGCCTTAACCCCCGTGCTGAGGGGCGTTTCCCTTCGTTGCCCCGTCAATCGGTCACCGAGCATCCGCCCATGTTGCTGGTTGAAACCCATTTGCTGGAGTTGGCCGACCATGCCCACCAAGATTGATAGCTCCCTGCCGGTACCGCACCTTAAGCAATCCCGCAAAGCCGGCGATGTCGAACCGTTTCCCAGTGGGAGAATCACCTATCTCGCGCCGTTGCCGTTGCCGACACCGCTGCCGCCGCATGGCCCTCATATCGGGGAGCTAAATGAGGTGTACATGGATTTTGGCTTGGGATCGCCCCAGGTGTTTTCATGGCAGGTCATATTAGGCGGGCCATTCAGCGGTGCCTTTATGATTGCATTCATTTTCCCGCCAATGATTGGCTGCCTCGGTCTCATGTTCGGATATGACCTTGCATACACATGGGAGTTTGTCGTTGACTTTTTTTTTGCCATATCCGAATACGCCATATTAGGAGGGGTTTCTAGCCTATTAATCGGCCTCGGCGTCTGGCACCACCACCACAAAAAACGCCTCCAAATCATCCCAACCCGCTTCAACCGCCAACGCCGCGAAGTCTGCTTCATGCCCGAAGACGCCACCGAACCGCTCTTCGTCCCCTGGGAATCCCTCTCGGCCTGGGTCATCGAAGCCCAAGGCACCACCCAATACGGCATCCACCGCCAGTACGGCATGGGCATCGGCTTCCAGCACGGCGAGACCCTCACCAGCGTCGAATTCCCTTGCTTCGGCCTGCCCATTGCCATCAGCCACTGGGAAGCGATTCGCGGCTACATGGAATACGAAATCCACGACCTCAAATCCATTCAGGACCCGCAAGACCTCCAAGGCCCGAACGACCCGCCCCACGAAGGCCTGCACACCTTTCACAACGCCCGGGCGCGTATGCATCAGCAAATCCGCGACGGTCAACGTGGTCGAGTGTCCGGCTTCTTCTGGTACCTGTACCACGTGATGACGCTGTGGACGATTCCCAACCACCTGACCGAATGGGAAGTCCGCCGCCTCCAGAAAATGGCCCCGCTGGCCATGCCAGAAGTGATGCAGCAATGGTCTGAGCCGCTGCCGAAGGAGCAATGGGCCCAGCCGAGCGAAGAACTTGTTCGAATGAGCGAACAAGTCCGACAACTGCAAAAGCGGCAGCCTCGCCGGACGATTACCGAGATTTTTGTTGAAGTGCAGCGATTGAATCCGACCGACAAACGTCGCGCATGATGGCCGAGCGGGTTCAGGACCCGGTGGGTGATAGCGGGTTGCCGCCGCTCTATCCAAAATGATGCCGACCAAGGTCAAGATTGCAGGCATACCAGCGCCTGTCCGCGGGGCAACACCTAGCCGGTCATCATCAGGTTTCGGACACCAACAGCTCGCGGTTGAGATGGAACTCGGCGTCCAGATGAATGGCCTGTAAAAAAGCGCTGTCGTGAGAGACGACGATCAATGCCCCCTGGTACTGATTGAGCATCTGCTCCAGCGCAATTTTACTGGGCAAGTCCAAATGGTTGTCCGGCTCGTCCAGCAATAGCAATTGCGGTGGCCGCTGTGCATATAACTGCGCAGCCAGTGCGATTTTCAGACGTTCGCCGCCGCTCAACTGACAGGTCTTGAGCGTCGCTCGATCCGCATCAATGCCCATCTGTGCCAACCGGGTTCGCGCCTCGGCTTCGGGCAACTCTGGATTACTCTCGTAGAGCCATTGCACCGCCGTGCGTTCGGGGTGCTGCAATCCGGCGTGTTGATCCAGCCAGCCGACATGGCAACTGCGGATGAGTTCGCCTTCGCGCACCGGCAGTTGGCCGGCGATCACTCGCAACAGGGTCGACTTGCCGCTGCCGTTGGCGCCCAGGATTGCCATGCGCATAGGCCCCGTCAGCGTCAGATTGACCGGCGCCGCGTAACCGAACGGGAGAATGACGTCGTTGAGCTGCACAATCAGCTTGCCATTGGGCACTACGCTTTCCGGGGACAGCATCATGCGTTGGATGTCGGGCGCACACCGCGCATGGGCCTCGGCGATACGTTGTTGCTGCTGCTCCCGGGCCAACTGTTGATTGAGCCGCAATTTTCCCTGACTGTTTTCACTGCACTCTTTCTGGGCGTTGGTGATCAGCTTGGTCTGATTGCCGTCACGGGCCTGACGGTCGCCGCGGGCATTACGTCGTTGCTGACGCTCCATCTGCACGGCCATCTCACGTTGCTCGCGCTTGGCCTGCGCCCGCTCCCCTTGCAATGCCGACTGGAACGACTGCTGTTCCTGCTCGCGTGCCGCCGCATACTGACTGTAGTTGCCTCCATAAACCGTCAGCCCCAAGGGTGAAAGCTCGACAATTTCGTTCACGTGCTCCAGAAGACCCCGGTCGTGGCTGATTAACACCAGGCCGTTGGGCCAGCGAACGATCTGCTGCGCGAGCTTGTGTTGCTGATCGGTATCCAGGTGATTACTGGGCTCATCCAGAATGAGCCAGTCGGCTCTGGATAACCACGCCCCCAGCAGCGCCACCCGTTGCCGTTCGCCACCACTGAGTGCGTCGGTGCGCGCGTCGGCATTCAAATGACCCAGGCCAATCTGCTGCAGTTCCGCCTCAAGGCGTGTGGCGCAATCCCATTGGTCGACCGCCAGCACATGATCCTCATCGTCGACGCTACCCTGAGCAATGCGATCCAGCGCCCCCAGAATAGGGGCGACACCCGCCAGCGCGGCAACGCTGGGATAGCGCTCGGGTTCCAGTAACTGCGCCACGGCATAAACCCGCCCTTCGCGACGGACGATGCCGCTGGTGGGCAACTGCTCCCCCGTCAGAAGCCGGCCAAGCAAGGACTTGCCACAGCCATTGGCGCCCACGATGCCGGTGGCTCTGGTACTGAAGGTGTGGTTCAAGTGATCGAACAAAACGCGCCCGTCGGGCAGGTTGACCGACACTTGATCAAGTTGAAGTAACCGTTGGGTCATGACGCCTCCTTAAACATTAAAACTCCCTGATGCTGCGCAACAGCGTACGACTGCCCTTTACCATACTGAAGCTGTACCACCCAATCGACAGGCAATCTTTCAAGGCTTTCAGCATCCCCGGTCTTTTGCCAGTAAACTCCCTCCCCTTTAGCCGCCATCATTTTCCTCGCGGCCATCACCTTATTCCCTACGGAGTTCACCTTGCGTCTGTTTCACACCTCCGACTGGCACCTCGGGCAAAACCTGCACGGCCAGGAACGCGATTTCGAACACGCCTGCTTTCTCGAATGGCTGTTGCGCCAGCTGAAGCTGGACCAGCCTGATGTGCTGCTGATCGCCGGCGATATCTTCGACACGGTCAACCCGCCGGTCAAAGCCCAGGAACGACTCTACGACTTCATCGTCAGCGCCCATGAACAACAGCCGAAGCTGACCATTGTGATGATCGCCGGCAACCACGATTCCGGCTCGCGCATTGAACTGCCCGCGCCGTTGATGCGGCGTTTGCGCACGCATGCGCTGGGTCGTGTGCTGTGGCTGGATGACGGTCAACTCGACGCCGAGCGCCTGCTGCTGCCATTGCCGGATGCCAAAGGCAAAACCGTCGCCTGGTGCCTGGCGCTGCCGTTCCTGCGCCCCGCCGAAGTGACCGGAGCGCATTTGGGTGACAACTACCTGCGCGGCATCGGTCAGGTTCACGAATGGCTGATCGAAGCGGCTAATGCCAAACGCAAGCGGGGTCAGGCCCTGATCGCCATCAGCCACGCGCACATGGCCGGCGGTTCGGTGTCGGAAGACTCCGAGCGCAGCCTGATCATCGGTAACGCCGAAGCGCTGCCCGCCAGCCTGTTCGGGCCGAGCATCAGTTACGTCGCCCTCGGTCACTTGCACAAGCCGCAGAAGGTCAATGGTGAAGAGCGTATCCGCTACAGCGGCTCGCCGATTCCGTTGTCGTTCTCCGAGATTGGCTATCAGCACCAGATTCTCGACATCAAACTCGAGGGCGAAACCCTGGTCAGCGTCGAACCCAAACTGATCCCCCGGGCGGTGAATCTGCAACGCATCGGTCCCGCTCCATTGGCGGAAATCCTGCTGCAACTGGCCGACTTGCCGAACATCGACCTGCTGGCCGATATCCAGCGCCAGCCGTGGCTGGAAGTTCGGGTGCGCCTCGATGAGCCGCAACCCGACTTGCGTTTTCAAGTGGAAACCGCCCTGCAAGGCAAAGCCGTGCGCCTGGTGCGGATCGCCGCTGAATACGCCGGCAACGGCAGCCGCGATGGCGTCGATGACGGCACGACCTTGATCGAACTCGACCAGCTCTCACCTCAGGAACTGTTCAGCCGCGCCTGGCAGGACAACTACGGCAGCGAGGTCGACGAGCAAACGCTCAAGGACTTCGCCGAGCTGTTGCAAGACGTGCAGATGGAGAGCGAACAACCATGAAGATCCTCGCGATCCGCCTGAAAAACCTCGCCTCACTGGCCGGTCCCTTTGAAATCGACTTTACCGCTGAGCCGTTGGCCAGCGCCGGTCTGTTCGCAATCACCGGGCCGACGGGCGCCGGTAAAAGCACCTTGCTCGACGCCTTGTGCCTGGCGCTGTTCGGTGCTGTGCCTCGGCTGAGCAATGCTCAGGTGTCTGCCAAAGCGCCAGACGCCGACGGCGAGATCAGCACTGGCGACCCGCGCACGCTGCTGCGTCGCGGTACCGGTGAAGGTTATGCCGAAGTCGATTTCGTTGGCATCGATGGCCGTCGCTACCGCGCTCGCTGGGAAGCTAATCGCGCCCGTGAGAAGGCCGGCGGCAAGCTGCAAGCCAGCCGCCAGAGTTTGCGCGACATCGATCTGGATCAACTGCTGGCCAGTCAGAAAGTTGAATTCAAAACCCAGCTCGAATCCGTACTGGGCCTGAACTTTGAGCAATTCACCCGCGCGGTGCTGCTAGCCCAGAGTGAGTTCAGTGCTTTTCTCAAGGCTAACGACAACGAACGTAGCGAACTGCTGGAAAAACTCACCGACACCGCGCTCTATACGCGCCTCGGTCGCCGGGCGTTCGACAAAACCAAAGAGACTCGCGAAACCCACAAGCTGTTGCAGGACCAGGCCACGGGCGTGACGCCGCTGTCGCCGGCAGCACGCGCGGAACTCGATGAACGCTTCAACGAGGCTCAGCAGCTACTCAAGACCCAGCAAGCGCAACTCAAGCAACTAGAACTGCAACATATCTGGCTCAAAGACTTGCGCCAGTTGCAGGACGAGCAGCAGAGCGCCACCGAGCAGTTGCAATCGGCCCAGCAGCGTTGGGAAGGTCTGGCCGGCGAACGTTTGAAGCTGACTCGCCTGGAGCAACTGGCCCCACAACGGCACCAGTTCGCCCGCAAGACCGAACTCACTGCCCAGCTCACACCGCTGGCCACGCAGATTCAGCAACACACCCAACAGCAAACCGAACTGAATGAGCGCCAGACACAACTCGAACACAGCCTGAGCGCTGCGCAGTCCGCGTTGGTCGAGGCCCAAAGTCAACACACCTCAAGCGCTCCGCTGCTGCGTCAGGCCTTCGAAGAGCAAAGCACCCTCGCTCGCCTGGTCAAGGATGCCGGCCTCAGTGCCGACCTCAGGCAGCATGCGGAACTGGCCTGCACTCAGGGCCAAAACACGATCCAAGGCTTGCTCGACCAACAAAAACAGGTCGCCGAACGTTTGCAGCGGATTGCCGGGGAGCTTGAGCAAAGCACCCCTCTGGCGCCCTTGAGCGATGCCTGGAGCGCCTACCGTGATCGCCTGCAACAGCTGATGCTGATCGGCAATCGCCTGAACAAGGGCCAGGCTGAACTGGCCGCCCTGGAGCAGAGCGCCGCTCGCGCTGCCGAGGATCTGTCCACTCAGCACCAGAGCCTTGAAGTGCTGTACAAGGAGGCCGGTGCCGAACCGGAAGCGGTGGCCGAGCAGATTCAGATTCTCGGTAGTCTGTTGCAGGATAACCGCAAGCAACAGCGGGCCTTTGAAGAGCTGACGCGCCTGTGGGCCAGTCAGCAGGAACTGGACAAGCGCGCGTCCGAACTTCAGCAGCGCCAGCTGACCTCTCAGCAAGAACGAGAACGTCTGACCCAGGACGGTGTAAAAACCAAGAACGAATTGGTCGTTGCCGAACAGACCCTGACCGTCACCCGCGAACTGCTGGAACGCCAGCGCCTGGCCCGCAGCGCCAGCGTCGAAGAACTCCGCGAGCAGTTACAGGATGATCAGCCGTGCCCGGTCTGTGGCAGCCCCGACCATCCTTATCATCAGCCCGAAGCCCTGCTGCAAAGCCTTGGCCGGCATGATGAAAGCGAACAGGCCAACGCACAGAAAGCCGTCGACCTGCTGAAAGAAAAGCTCACTGACCTGCGCGCTGAAGTGGGCGGCGTGATTGCGCAGCAAAAAGAGTTGCTGCAACAACAAGAACACCTCGCGACTCAGCAGCAGAGCCTGGCACCGAGCCTTGAAGCACATCCGTTGTCTGCGCAGCTGCTCACGCAGGATGCGCTCAAACGCGATGCCTGGCTGACGCAGCAAAGCAGTCAGCTAAACCAGAGCATCACTCAGGACGAACAACGGCAAACCGCCCTGCTCACCCTGCAACAGGACGCCGCGCGCCTTCAACAGCAACTGCGTAGCGCTGAAGCGGCGAGCCAGCAAGCTGCCCAATACCTGGCCAACCAGCAACGTGAGTTGAGCAGTGATCGCCAGCGTCTGGACGAGGAGTTGACGGCGTTCAGCAACCTGCTCCCGGCCGACACGCTGCAAGCGCTGCGCAACGAACCGGCCGCGACCTTCATGAAATTGGACCGGCAGATCAGCCAGCGCCTGGAACAACTAGATCAGCAACGCGATGAACTCGGCGAACAGCAACAACGGCAGCAGACGCTGGAGAAAGAACAGGACCGCCAACTCACTCGCCTCCAGCAGTTGGAAACGACCCGCCAGCAGTTCACCGCCCTCGCCGACCAGCAACAGGCCTGCCAGCAAAAACTCACGCAATTGCTCGGCGAACACACCAGCGCCGAGCAGTGGCAGCAGCAATTGGATCAAGCCGTCGAACAGGCGCGCAATGCTGAGGCGACGGCCAATCAGGAACTGCAAACCGTGCGTACGCGGCTGGTGCAGCTGGGCGCCGAACTCAACGCCCAGCAGGAACGTTCGCAGGCACTGGAAACCGAAGATCGCGAGCTGAGCGGCAAGATTGCCGACTGGCGCGCCTTGCATCCGGAACTGGATGACGGTGGCCTGGAAGCGCTGCTGAGTGTCGACGACCAGCAGGTCAGCGAACTGCGTCAGCAATTGCAGCAAAGCGAAAAAGCCATCGAACAGACCAAGGTTCTGTTGCAGGAACGCGATCAGCGCCTGCTCAATCATCAAGCACAGCACAACGGCAATCTCGACGCCGAACAGCTGGCGACGGCGCTTGCCGAATTGCAAAACCTGTTCACCGCCAGCGAACACCGTTGTGCCGAACTGCGCGCCGAACAGGCCGAGGATCAGCGCCGGCAAAACGCCAATCAGGCCCTCGCGCAGCAGATCGCCGATGCCTACACCGAATACCAGCGCTGGGCACGTTTGAATGCACTGATCGGTTCGGCCACGGGGGACACCTTCCGCAAGATCGCCCAGGCCTACAACCTCGACCTGTTGGTGCATCACGCCAACGTTCAGTTGCGGCAACTGGTGCGGCGCTATCGCCTCAAACGTGGCGGCAGCATGCTCGGGTTGTTGGTAATGGACACCGAGATGGGTGATGAACTGCGTTCGGTGCATTCGTTGTCCGGCGGTGAGACGTTCCTGGTGTCACTGGCTCTGGCCTTGGGCCTGGCATCGATGGCGTCGAGCACGCTGAAAATCGAATCGCTGTTCATCGACGAAGGCTTCGGCAGCCTCGATCCGGAATCCCTGCAACTGGCCATGGATGCTCTCGACGGCTTGCAAGCGCAGGGACGAAAAGTCGCGGTGATTTCACACGTGCAGGAAATGCATGAACGGATTCCGGTGCAGATTCAGGTCCGCCGTCAGGGCAACGGCCTGAGTACGCTGGAGGTGAAATGAATACGCTGTATTCCTTCCGCCGCTGCCCCTACGCGATGCGGGCGCGCATGGCCCTGCGCTACTGTGGCGTTGCGGTGAATATTGTCGAGGTCAGTCTGAAGGCCAAACCTGCCGAAATGCTGGCGCTGTCGAGCAAAGGCACGGTGCCGGTGCTGAGCGTCGACGGTCAGGTGATCGATGAAAGCCTGGCGATCATGCACTGGGCGTTGGCGCAGAGCGATCCGCAGGATTGGTTGCTCAAGGATGATCCTGTCGGGCAGCAACACATCGCCGGGTTGATCGAAGAAAACGATCAGGTGTTCAAGGTGCATCTGAATCGCTACAAGTACGCCGAGCGATACCCCGAGCAGCCAATGGCGTTTTATCGCGCCGAGGGCGAGGTGTTTTTGCGCAGGCTCGATGAGTTGCTGGGGGGGCGCGACTACTTGCTGGCCGAGCATCCGTGCCTGGCGGATGTGGCACTGATGCCGTTCGTGCGGCAATTCGCCCATGTGGATCGCGAGTGGTTCGGGCATACGCCCTATCACCGTTTGCAGGCCTGGTTGCAGCGGTTTCTGGAGTCGGAGCTATTTATTGGCGTGATGCAGAAATAACACCGACTCAGGCCAACGCTTTACACATCTCTAACGCCGAGCAATCCACCTGGAACGGCCCGAAAAAACTGCCTTGGCGTTTGATCGGCGGATTGCCGGCCAGCAGCCCCAGGGCTTTCGCGGTTTCAATGTTACGAGCAAGGTTGTGATTGGCTTCGATAGTCCGTGCCACCGACCCCGCCGAGGCCTGTCCGATCCCCAGCAAGGAAGATCCATTGGTCATGAACGCCAGGAAGGCGATGACCCAAAGTCTGTGCCCTTTCATGCTCCGGCGACTCCTGCGAGTTCAGCCTGATCGACCATCGCATTTTGCGAACGGTGTTCAAACTGGATGCCGGGATGAGCGACTTGAATCGGCGCTTCAAGAGGTTGGCGCGATTGAGGCGAGAGGCTGACAACCAGCATCAGGACCACATAAAGGGCGATAGCCGGGTAGGCGCCGTGTTTGGCAGAAGTGATGATTGCACTGGCCATGATGTTCTCCGCAGGCATGTTTCGATGCCCACAGAATCGATCAATAAAGCGGTGATAACCACTCAGGGTTATCCATAGTAACCATCAGCTTCGTTAATCATTAAGCCAGTCTATTTCAGTCTTCAATAAAACTCATCAAGCGCTCGCGGGCCGCATCCGGCTCGTCTGGAACGGGCTCGGCAGCCGAAAGAATGGGGGTGGAATAGAGAAACAGAAGAACCACGGCCAGACGCATTGCCATGCTGTCGATCCTTATCATGAGAAGGAGTCAAAAAATCAGCGTCAAATTTAAACTTATGGCCACGTGATATCAAGGAATACATTGATAGCAATATGATGCTGTCGTAAACGCGTTATGCAGGAGCGACATCACTCAGGTTTCTCAAAGCTTTTCAGCTCGATCGGCGCAAGTGACTTCGCTCCTGCATAAAGGGTGCAGGGTTCAAATTTCAGGCTTGGGTCTTGTGATCCAGAGCCGCGTAAAAGTTGGCGCTCTGCTGCAGGTATTTCTGGGTGTAGCTTTGGGCGTGGGATTTTTTGTCGCTGATTTCAGCGTTGGCGCTGGCTGGCAGAGCAACGGTGGCCGAGATGGCAGAAGCAGCGATGACGGAGAAGAGATTGAAGTTCATGATGGTGTTCCTCGGATTCAGTTGGCTTGCTTGCCCGGTGGGGCCGTGAAGCAAACTTAACCTTCGAGGTTGGCGCCTTGAAATCTTTTGTAGCATTAGCAGATATCAGCGTCATTAATAGAAGGATGCAGGCCCCATCAACCGGGGCCTGCGGCCTATTGCCGCACCAGGAACTTGAGGTCGCTCGGGGCGTCCATCGGCAGTTTCTGCACGGTTTTACCCAGCAGGCCAGTCTGTGAATCGCGCTCGACGACGACAATCTGGTTGCTTTTCTGATTGGCGATCAACAAGAACTTGCCACTCGGATCAAGGCTGAACTCGCGCGGGTGATCACCTTCTACGGAACGGCGCTGCAGCTCCTTGAGGTGCCCGGTCGCAGGATCAATGGCGAACACCAGCAGCTGATTGGCGGTGCCACGGTTGCTGACGTAGAGGAACTTGCCATCGCTTGACGCGTGAAGTGCAGCGGCTGCCTTGTCCGAAACGGGCTGACCCGTCGCCAACTCAACCATCTGCGTTTGCTCGAGTTTGCCGTCCTTGTAATCGAACACCGCAACCTGCGCGCTCATTTCCATGGTCAGCCACGCGTGCTTGCCATCGGCACTGAACAGCAGATGACGCGGCCCGCTACCGGGTGGCAACTGGACGGACGCCGGTGTAGCCGCGGTCAATGGCAGTTCCGGGTTGGCCTTGGGGTCGAAGCGGTAGGCAAAGATCTTGTCGGCGCCCAGGTCATTGGAGAACACATACTGGCCGTCCGGCGAGGAAACCGTGGAATGCACGTGGGCCGACATCTGCCGCCCGGGATTGACCCGGCTCGATGGATGGCTGCTCATCTGCACCACGGGTTTGAGCTTGCCATCGGCGCCCACCGGCAATACTGCCAGGGTGCCACCCGGATCTTCAGCCACCGAATAGTTGCTGACAAACAGGTGACTGGCTTCAACGCTGAGGCCCGAATGCGTCGGCTCGTTGCCCAGGCTCTGCACCTGATTGATCAGGCTCAGCGCATGGGTTTCGGGATCAATCGCATAACTACTGACGCGCCCTACCGGATCGGTCTGTCCCGGGCCGTTTTCGTTGACCACGAACAGGTGACGCTGGTCCTTGGACAGGGTCAGCCAGGACGGGTTTTCGCTCTTGATCACTTGCAGTGGTTTGGCGTCGATCTGCCCGGTGGCGGCGTCGAAGTTCAGGCGATAGATCCCCTGGCTCTGACCCGCTGTGTAGGAACCGACCAGCAACTGATAATCCTCGGCCGACGCAGCCTGAAAGCCCATCGCACCGACGCTGCCGGCGATCAACAGCGGCCAGAGCTTATGCATCCTCATTCGCTTCTTCCTCGTCGTCATCACCGCGGAACGCGGTCATGCACACCAACCGGTGCTCGCCGGAACCGCCGGTGATCAGCCAGCTTTGCAGGTCTGGATCGAAGGTCGCGGCCTGGACCTCGGCTGGGGTGAACTCCCAGTGCTTGGACACACGACCGTCCAAGCACTCGATGTGCAGGTTATCGTCTTCATCGAGGGAGAATTCGAAGGCGTGCAGCCCGTCGATTTCCACCATATCGCAGTGTTCGAGGGTGGCGAGCAAGGTATCGGTTGGGGCGGTCATGGTAGTCAATCTTTGAAAGGGAAAGACGCAATGATAGCTCATTGCGCCTCAGTCCAATGTGGGAGCAAGCTCGCTCCCACAGGGATTGTGCTCGGACGTTACAGCGCGTCGCGGGACGGTTGGCCATCCACCAACCGCTGAATGCGCAGCGGATTGCCATTCTTCAAGGCATCCGGCAGCAGGCTGTCGGGGTAGTTCTGGAAGCACACCGGGCGCAGAAAACGGTCGATGGCCAAGGTGCCCACCGACGTGCCGCGCGCATCGGAAGTTGCCGGATACGGACCGCCGTGGACCATTGAATCGCAGACTTCCACGCCAGTCGGATAGCCGTTGAACAGGATCCGTCCGACCTTCTGTTCCAGCAACGGCGTCAGCTCAGCGAACTGCTCGAAGTCCGTCGGCTCGCCAATGATCGTCGCCGTCAGCTGCCCGTGCAGGCCGTTCAATGCAGTACTGAGTTGCGCCTGATCGGCGACTTCGACGAACACCGTGGTCGGGCCGAATACTTCTTCCTGCAGCACTTCATCGCCATTGATCAACAGGCTGACATCGGCCTTGAACAGTTGCGGCTGAGCCTGATTGCCCTGCTGTGCCTGGCCGGCCAGGTGCTCGATGCCCGGATGAGCGAGGAGTTTTTGCACGCCTTTGCCATAGCTGCTCAAGGTCCCGGCATTGAGCATCGTTTGCGCCGGCTGATCGCCGATCAGGCCCGCCATCTGTTGCACAAACGCGCTGAACTGCGGCGAACGAATACCAATCACCAAACCGGGATTGGTGCAGAACTGACCGCAGCCCTGAACCACCGAAGCGGTCAGGTCGCGGGCGACCGATTCGGCGCGGGCTTGCAGTGCCTGCGGCAACACGATCACCGGGTTGATGCTCGACATCTCGGCAAACACCGGAATCGGCTGCGCACGTGCGGCGGCCATGTCACACAACGCACGGCCGCCCTTGAGCGAGCCGGTAAAGCCAACCGCCTGAATCGCCGGATGCTTGACCAGCGCTTCGCCAACTCCACCGCCGTAGATCATGTTGAACACGCCGGCCGGCATGCCGGTTTTTTCTGCGGCGCGGATGATCGCGTCGGCAACCAGTTCGGCTGTGGCCATGTGACCGCTGTGGGCCTTGAACACCACCGGGCAACCGGCGGCCAACGCCGACGCGGTGTCGCCGCCAGCCGTAGAAAACGCCAACGGAAAGTTACTGGCGCCAAACACGGCGACCGGCCCGAGGCCGATGCGGTACTGACGCAGGTCCGGACGCGGCAACGGTTGACGCTCAGGCAACGCCTGATCGATCCGCGCACCGTAGAAATCACCGCGACGCAGCACCCTGGCGAACAGACGCATCTGGCCGCTGGTGCGACCGCGCTCGCCTTGAATGCGTGCGGCCGGCAGCGCGGTTTCGCGGCAGACCAGCGCCACAAAGTCATCGCCCAGCGCGTCCAGTTCATTGGCTATCGCATCTAGAAATTGCGCCCGACGTTCGGCGCTCAGGCTGCGATAGGTCGGATAAGCCGTGGCGGCAGCCGTGGCAGCGGCATTGACTTCTTTCGGGGTCGCCTGGAAGAAATCGAACGGCAACGCTTCGCCCGTGCTGGCGTCGGTGCTCTGTAGATTGAGTTGACCAGCCGCACTGCGCTGGCCGCCGATGTAGTTGTGACCAAGAATTCGGGTCATGCCTATCTCCTTAAAGGGTGCCAACGGTGCCGGGCTCGAACGCCGCTTCAACCGGTGCAATCCCGTTGATCAACGGTGCGCCAAACTCGGCCTGGCTGATCTCGAACACGTCACCCGGCTGGGTGCGGATGCCGTCGGCAAAGGACAGGGTCGCGGTGCCGAAGAAGTGAATGTGCACATCACCCGGGCGCAGGAACTGGCTGTACTTGAAATGGTGGTACTCGAGGTTTTCCAGGCTGTGGCACATGTTGGCCTCGCCACTGAGAAACTCGCTCTGCCACAGCACTTCACCGTTACGCAGGATGCGGCTGGTGCCTGCCAGATGCTCCGGCAGTTCACCGACCCGAAGTTCCGGGCCATAACTGCAACTGCGCAGCTTGGAATGGGCAAGGTAGAGGTAGTTCTTGCGTTCCATCACATGGTCGGAGAACTCGTTGCCCACGGCAAAACCAAGGCGATACGGTTTGCCGTCATGACCGATGACGTAGAGCCCGCTGAGCTCCGGCTCCTCCCCCGCGTCTTCGGCGAACGGTGGCAGCGGGAACGGTTGGCCCGGACGCACGACGATGCTGCCGTCGCCCTTGTAGAACCATTCCGGTTGTACGCCGGCCTGCCCCGACGTCGGTTTTCCGCCCTCCACACCCCATTTGAAGATGCGCATGGTGTCGGTCATCGCCGCTTCGTCGCCGACTTGCTGATGCATCTTGTCCCGGGCCGACGCACTGCCCAAATGGGTCAGGCCCGTACCGCTGACCAGCATGTGCGCCGGGTCCGGATGATCCAGCGGTGGCAGGATACGCAACGTGGTCAGCAGTTCTGCATAGTCATGGCTGATGCCCAGGCCCAGGGTTTTCACCTGCTGCTCAAGATTGACGCCGGCCTCGATCGCGGCCAACGCCAGGTCGCGAACCGTGCGCGCGTCCTGCACTTCGTGCACCAGACCGTCCTCGACCACACCCACCCGGCGCTCGCCATTACTCAATTCGAACTGAACTAAACGCATGAACCTTCTCCTGTTTGCAGATTAAGTACGGGTAGCGCCACGGGCGCTGGCAGCGAACTGGTCGGCCGGCAATACGTGCTTGCGTTCCAGCAGGCGATAGACCACACCGGTCAAAACCAGCCCGAACACCATCACGCCGGACAAGAAGTACAGACCCGAAGCCAGGTTGCCGGTGTATTCCTTGAGCGCGCCGATGACGAACGGACCGATGTAGCCGCCGAGGTTGCCCACCGAGTTGATCAAGGCGATCCCGGCCGCCGCACTGGCGCCGGCAAAGAAGCGGCCCGGCAAGGTCCAGAACACCGCGGTGCAGGAAAACAGCGCGAAGGCCACCAGGCACAACGCCGCCAGTTGAAGCACCGGCACCGTCAGCCAGGCACTGAGGAACAGGCCAATGGCACCCAGCACGTAAAGCACCGCCAAGTGGCCGTAGCGATCATTCAAGCGGTCGGAACTGCGCGGAATGATCAGCAACCCGATGATCCCGAAGATGTAGGGCACCGACGACACGAAACCGGTCACCAGATCCGTGCCACCGAACTGCTTGATCAGCGTCGGCAGCCACAAGCCCAGGCCGTAAATGCTCAGGGTCACCGGCAGATAGAACAGCGCCAGCAGCAAGACACGCTTGTCCTTGAGGGCGTGCAACGGATTACCGTGGCGGGTCTGGCCGTATTCCTCAAGATCCTTTCTCAGTTCGCCGGTCAGCCAGTCCTTTTCGGCCTGATCCATCCACTTCACCTGTTTCGGACCGTCCGGCAGCCAACGCAGCACCGGCCAGGTCAACAGGATCGCCGGGGTGCCGATGACGATGAACAGCCACTGCCAGCCATGCAGGCCGAGAATGCCGTCCATGCCGAGCAGACCACCGGACACCGGGCCGGTGATCAACATGGCGATGGGTTGGGAAAGGATGAATAACCCGAGGATCTTGCCGCGATGGCGCACCGGGAACCACTGGGTGATGTAGTAGAGAACGCCCGGGAAGAACCCGGCTTCCGCCGCGCCGAGCAGAAAGCGCATCACGTAGAAGCTGTGCGGTCCCTGAACGAAGGCCATGCCGATGGTGATGGCGCCCCAGGTGACCATGATCCGCGCGAACCAGCGCCGCGCGCCAAAGCGTTCGAGCATCAGGTTGCTGGGGATTTCCAGCAGAAAATAGCCAATGAAAAACAGCCCGGCGCCCAGCCCGTAAGCGGCGTCACCGATGCCGAGGTCGGCACCCATGTGCAATTTGGCGAAGCCTACGGCGGAGCGATCCACATAGGCGATCAGGTACAGCAGGATCAGGAAGGGAATCAGTTTCAGCGTGATGCGACGAATAAGCCGCAGTTCCTGGCTCATGAGATCGGTCTCCGATTGTTGTTGTTATAGAACCTCGGGGGACGCCTCTCGCGGAAAACCGCCAGGGCCATCCCTCCGTAAAAACTGACTATATAGTAATACTATTTATGCAACAACACTTCCAAACATCCGAATTTGCGCTTATGTTACGTCTCAGTTCGAACAATATAGTCATACAATAAGAGAACCGATTATGTCTGATAAGAAACCCACCCTGCGCTCCGCCCAATGGTTTGGCACTGCCGACAAGAACGGCTTCATGTACCGCAGCTGGATGAAGAATCAGGGCATCGCCGACCACCAGTTCCACGGCAAGCCGATCATCGGCATCTGCAACACATGGTCGGAACTGACCCCGTGCAACGCGCATTTCCGCCAGATTGCGGAGCACGTCAAACGTGGGGTGATCGAGGCTGGGGGCTTTCCCGTGGAATTCCCGGTGTTCTCCAACGGCGAGTCGAACCTGCGTCCGACCGCCATGCTCACTCGCAACCTGGCAAGCATGGACGTCGAAGAAGCGATTCGCGGCAACCCGATTGACGGTGTTGTGCTGCTGACCGGTTGCGACAAAACCACGCCGGCGTTGTTGATGGGCGCGGCCAGTTGCGACGTGCCGGCCATCGTCGTCACCGGCGGGCCGATGCTCAACGGCAAGCACAAGGGCCAGGACATCGGCTCGGGCACCGTGGTCTGGCAGCTCAGTGAACAGGTGAAAGCCGGCACCATCACCATCGACGATTTCCTTGCGGCCGAGGGTGGCATGTCC
Organism: Pseudomonas sp. ANT_J28; assembly: GCF_008370005.1. NCBI lineage: Bacteria > Pseudomonadati > Pseudomonadota > Gammaproteobacteria > Pseudomonadales > Pseudomonadaceae > Pseudomonas > Pseudomonas sp. ANT_J28. The sequence continues at coordinate 2,163 of NZ_VOBM01000045.1, read as the reverse complement.
CGCTCGGCCGGCACTTGCAACACCATGGGCACCGCTTCGACCATGGCCTGCATGGCTGAAGCACTGGGCACTTCCCTGCCCCACAACGCGGCGATTCCTGCCGTCGACGCGCGTCGTTATGTGCTGGCGCACATGTCCGGCATGCGCGCGGTGGAGATGGTTCGCGAAGATTTGAAGCTGTCGAAAATCCTCACCAAAGAAGCCTTCGAAAACGCCATTCGCGTGAATGCTGCCATTGGTGGTTCGACCAACGCCGTGATCCATTTGAAAGCCATTGCCGGGCGCATCGGTGTCGAGCTGGATCTGGATGACTGGACCCGCATCGGTCGCGGCATGCCGACCATCGTCGACCTGCAACCGTCCGGGCGTTTCCTGATGGAAGAGTTTTACTATGCAGGCGGCCTGCCAGCGGTGCTGCGTCGTCTGGGTGAAGCCAACCTGATTCCGCATCCGAATGCACTGACCGTCAACGGCAAAACCCTCGGCGAGAACACCAAGGACGCACCGATCTACGGCCAGGACGAAGTGATCCGCACCCTAGACAACCCGATCCGCGCCGACGGCGGCATCTGTGTGTTGCGCGGCAACCTCGCACCACTGGGTGCAGTGCTCAAGCCTTCAGCCGCCAGCGCCGAACTGATGCAACATCGCGGGCGTGCGGTGGTGTTCGAGAACTTCGACATGTACAAGGCGCGGATCAACGATCCGGAGCTGGAGGTCGATGCCAACTCGATTCTGGTAATGAAAAATTGCGGTCCGAAGGGTTATCCGGGTATGGCCGAAGTTGGCAACATGGGCTTGCCGGCGAAGTTGCTGGCTCAGGGCGTGACCGACATGGTGCGCATTTCCGATGCGCGCATGAGCGGCACGGCGTACGGCACTGTCGTTCTGCACGTGGCCCCGGAAGCGGCCGCTGGCGGACCTTTGGCGACAGTGAAGGAAGGTGACTGGATCGAACTCGACTGCGAAAATGGTCGTCTGCACCTGGACATTCCCGACGCCGAACTGGCGGCGCGCATGGCCGACCTGCAACCGCCGCAGCAACTGATCGTGGGCGGTTATCGTCAGCTGTACATCGACCATGTGCTGCAGGCGGATCAGGGTTGCGATTTCGACTTCCTGGTCGGCTGCCGTGGCTCTGAAGTCCCGCGTCACTCCCACTAACACCACCAGTCCCCTGTGGGAGCGGGCTTGCTCGCGAAAGCGGTAGTGCATTCAGCATTTTTGTTGACTGACACCGCCTTCGCAAGCAAGCCCACACATTTAATCCCCGTATGCTTCAGGACAGTGCTTGCTCGGGCGACCGTCCTCGCCGCGCCTGTTATCATGCGCGGCACCCCATCGCCCAGGATCTTGCCGTTCCCCATGGATTACCGCAAACCCTCCGACCGCAAAAGCATGCACTCGCGCATCGTCCAGGAACTGGGCATGCAGATCGTTTCCGGACGCTTCAAGCCGTGTGACAAACTGCCCGCCGAAGCCCTGCTGTGCGAGGAGTACGCGGTCAGCCGTCCAGTCCTGCGCGAAGCCACCCGGGTTTTGGTCGCCAAGGGTCTGGTGTATTCCCGTCCGCGAGTGGGCACGGTGGTCAAGCAGCGCAAGGAATGGCACATGCTCGACCCGGACGTTTTGCATTGGCTGATGCAAAGCAGCCCGCAGAATGAATTCTTCGACCTGTTGACCAGCGTGCGCAGCATCATTGAACCCGCTGCCGCTGCGCTCGCTGCGCAGTTCGCCACCGACGAGGACATCGCCTCGATCGGCGAAGCCTACCAACGCATGGAGGCCGCACCGACCCCCGAAGCGCTGTTGCAACCGGACCTGGATTTTCACAGCCGCATCGCCGATGCGACTCACAACGACCTGTTGGCCAACCTGTGCAACATGCTGTCGGTGGCGATTGCCGAAGCCTTGAAGCATTCCAACCAGCGGCCGAATCTGCACGAACTGGCATTGCCACGGCACAAGGCGATTCTGACGGCGATCGAGAACCGAGATGCGCTTGGTGCGCGGCATGCCACCCTCGTACAGCTTGACGATGCGCGCAGTGCCTTGAATGCGGTGCTGGGTACCGATCCCTCATAACTACCACAAATCCAATGTGGGAGCGGGCTTGCTCGCGAAGGCGGCGTGTCAGTCAGCACAGGTGTTGAATGGTAGACC
>NZ_VOBM01000044.1:0-55353 GCF_008370005.1 Pseudomonas sp. ANT_J28 | reverse complement strand
AAGCCGAAGACGGCTTCTTCGAATAGGCCTGATACATAGATGCAACGGGGCGGCGGTTTTTCAAAAGCGGGTAGACAGTGGGGGCGAGTCCATACATAGCAGCTGGCGAAGCCTGCGTTCGGCTGCGAAGCCGTCGTGAGATCCGACGACGCGGTGTATCAGACAAACCACGTTGCATGGATTTGCGACGGCTTCGCAGCCGAACGCAGGCTGCGCCAGCTGCTACAGGTCGGGGTGACGCCTACCTGTAAGTTCTGCCAGTTGGAATCCCCGCCACACTCGGAGTAATGTGCCCCACTGTCTCACCTGATTTTCTCCAAGGAAGTGGAAATATGCTGCGTCGCCGCATGCTGATCATGTTGGGTGTTGTTTTGCTGATCGTCCTGGTCCTGGCCGGTTACAAAGCCTTCTCCATCTATACGATGATTCAGGGCTTTGCTGTGCCGAAACCGGCGATCAGTGTTGCTGTGGCCACTGCTACCGAACGGCCGTGGCAAGCCCGCCTGCCGACCGTCGGCACCCTCAAGGCACTGCAAGGCGTCGACCTGAGCCTGGAAATCGCCGGCACCGTCACGGATGTGCAGTTCGAGTCGGGGCAGAAGGTTAAGGCCGGTCAGCCGATCGTCCAACTCGATAGCGCCGTGGAAACCGCCCTGCTGGAAACCGCCCTCGCCGACCTCGGACTGGCCCAAGTGGATTACAACCGTGGCAGCCAGTTGGTGGGCAGCCAGGCGATTTCCAAAGGCGAGTTCGACCGACTCTCGGCGGTATTCAAAAAGAACAAGGCCACGGTCAATCAGCTCAAGGCTTCGCTTGAGAAAAAACGCATCGTCGCGCCGTTCAGCGGAACCATCGGCATTCGTCAGGTGGACGTCGGTGACTACGTGGCCAGCGGCACCATGATCGCCACCCTGCAAGACCTCAGCAGCCTCTATGTAGACTTCTTCGTGCCCGAACAGGCGATACCGAAGATCGCCCTTGGCCAGCCGGTACAGATCGTTGTCGCGGCCTACCCGACACAAACCTTCCCCGGCACCATCAGCGCGATCAACCCGAAAGTCGAAAACAGCACCCGCAATGTCCAGGTCCGCGCGACCCTGGCCAACCCCGACGGCAAACTGCTGCCGGGGATGTTCACCAGCCTGCAAGTGTTGTTGCCCGACCCGCAGCCGCGCATCGTCGTGCCGGAAAGTGCGATCACTTACACGCTGTACGGCAACTCGCTCTATGTCGTCGCACAGAAAAAAGCCGAAGACGGCAGCCTGGAAAAAGACGACAAGGGCCAACCAATCCTGATCGCCGAACGGCGCTTCGTCGAAACCGGCGAGCGCCGCGATGGGCAAGTGATGATCACCAAAGGTGTGCAGAACGGCGAAAAAGTGGTCACGGCCGGACAGATCAAACTGGACAACGGCGCACATATCGCGATCAGCGACGACAAGACCTTAGCCGAGAAGAACAGCCCGCCGCGCGCGGACTGATCAAGGAATCCCCATGGCTTTTACCGACCCGTTCATCCGCCGCCCGGTCCTCGCCACCGTGGTCAGCCTGTTGATTGTGCTGCTGGGCTTCCAGGCCTGGAGCAAGTTGCCGCTGCGCCAATATCCACAAATGGAAAACGCCCTGATCACGGTGACCACCGCTTACCCCGGGGCCAACGCCGAAACCATTCAGGGCTACATCACCCAACCGATGCAGCAAAGTCTGGCCAGTGCCGAGGGCATCGACTACATGACCTCGGTCAGTCGCCAGAACTTCTCGGTGATCTCGATCTACGCGCGCATCGGCTCCAACAGCGACCGCTTGTTCACCGAACTGCTGGCCAAGGCCAACGAGGTGAAGAACCAACTGCCCCAGGACGCCGAAGACCCGGTGCTGAGCAAGGAAGCCGCCGACTCCTCGGCACTGATGTACATCAGCTTCTTCAGTAAGGAGCTGAGCAACCCGCAGATTACCGACTATCTGTCGCGGGTCATTCAGCCGAAACTGGCGACCCTGCCAGGCATGGCCGAAGCCGAGATTCTCGGCAACCAGGTATTTGCCATGCGCTTGTGGCTGGACCCGGTCAAGCTCGCCGGTTTCGGCCTGAGTGCCAGCGACGTGACCGATGCCGTGCGTAAATACAACTTCCTCTCCGCCGCCGGCGAAGTGAAAGGCGAGTACGTCGTCACCAGCATCAACGCCAATACCGAACTCAAGTCCGCCGAAGCCTTTGCGGCGATTCCGCTCAAGGTCGAGGGCGACAGTCGCGTACTGCTCAGCGATGTGGCGCGGGTTGAAATGGGTGCGGAAAACTACGACTCGATCAGTTCTTTCGGCGGCACCCCTTCGGTGTACATCGGCATCAAGGCCACGCCCGGCGCCAACCCGCTGGACGTGATCAGGGAAGTGCGCAAGATCATGCCGGACCTGGAAGCCCAGCTGCCGCCGAACCTCAAAGGTGAAATCGCCTACGATGCCACGCTATTTATCCAGGCCTCGATCAACGAGGTGATCAAAACATTGTTCGAGGCGGTGCTGATCGTCATCGTGGTGGTGTTCCTGTTTCTCGGCGCGCTGCGGTCGGTGGTGATCCCGGTAGTCACTATCCCGCTGTCGATGATCGGTGTGATGTTCTTCATGCAGATGATGGGCTACTCGATCAACCTGCTGACGTTGCTGGCGATGGTATTGGCCATCGGCCTGGTGGTGGACGACGCCATCGTCGTGGTGGAAAACATCCACCGGCACATCGAAGAAGGTAAAACGCCGCTGGATGCGGCCATCGAAGGCGCTCGGGAAATCGCCATGCCGGTGGTCTCGATGACCATAACCCTGGCGGCGGTCTATGCGCCGATCGGTTTCCTGACGGGGCTAACGGGGGCGCTGTTCAAGGAGTTTGCCCTTACCCTGGCCGGGGCGGTGGTGATTTCGGGCATCGTCGCCCTGACCCTGTCGCCGATGATGTGCGCCTTCTTGCTGCGCCACGACGAAAATCCCAGCGGCCTGGCGCATCGACTGGACCTGATATTCGAAGGCCTCAAGCGCCGTTACCAAAGCATGCTCCACGGCACCCTCAACACCCGGCCGGTGGTGCTGGTGTTCGCGGTGATCGTGCTGTGCCTGATTCCCGTGCTGCTCACGTTTACCAAGTCGGAACTTGCGCCGGACGAGGACCAGGGCATCATTTTCATGATAGCCAACGCCCCGCAACCGGCCAACCTCGACTACCTGAGCACCTACACCGACGAATTCGTCACGATCTTCAAGACGTTTCCCGAGTACTACTCGTCGTTCCAGATCAATGGTTTCAACGGCGTGCAATCGGGAATCGGCGGCTTCCTGCTCAAACCGTGGAACGAACGCAGCCGCACTCAGATGCAAATCCTGCCCGAGGTCCAGCGCAAACTGGAGAGCATCTCCGGGTTGCAGATCTTCGGTTTCAACCTGCCTTCCTTGCCCGGCACGGGCGAAGGGTTGCCGTTTCAGTTTGTCATCAACTCAGCCAACGATTACGAGTCGCTGCTGCAGGTGATGGACCGAGTGAAAAAACGCGCGATGGAGTCCGGCAAGTTCGCCTTCGTCGACGTCGACCTGGCGTTCGACAAACCTGAAGTGGTGGTGGATATCGATCGCGCCAAGGCCGCACAGATGGGTGTTTCCATGCAGGACCTGGGCGGGACGCTCGCGACGTTGCTGGGTGAGGCAGAGATCAACCGTTTCACCATTGAAGGTCGCAGCTACAAAGTCATCGCTCAGGTCGAACGGCCCTTCCGGGATAACCCTGACTGGCTGAACAATTACTACGTCAAGAACACCCAAGGCCAACTGCTGGCCCTGTCGACCCTGATCACCGTGACCGACCGGGCGCGTCCACGGCAGTTGAACCAGTTCCAGCAACTCAACTCGGCCATCCTGTCCGGGGTGCCGCTGGTCAGCATGGGTGAAGCCATCGACACCGTGCGCCAGATCGCTCGGGAAGAGGCGCCGGTGGGTTATGCCTTCGATTATGCCGGCGCATCCCGGCAATACGTCCAGGAAGGCAGTGCGCTGTGGGTCACCTTCGCCTTGGCGCTGGCGATCATTTTCCTGGTACTGGCGGCCCAGTTCGAAAGCTTCCGCGATCCGCTGGTGATTCTGGTGACCGTACCCTTGTCGATCTGTGGTGCGCTGATCCCGCTGTTCCTGGGCTGGTCGAGCATGAACATCTACACCCAGGTCGGCCTGGTGACGTTGATCGGGCTGATCAGCAAGCACGGAATCCTGATCGTCGAATTCGCCAACCAGTTACGCAAGGACAAAGGCCTGACGCCGCGCGAGGCCGTGGAGGAAGCGGCGGCCATTCGTCTGCGTCCGGTGTTGATGACCACTGCCGCGATGGTGTTCGGCATGGTGCCGTTGATCATCGCCACGGGGGCGGGCGCTGTCAGCCGGTTCGACATCGGCACGGTGATCGCCACGGGGATGTCGATCGGGACGTTGTTTACGTTGTTTGTGCTGCCGTGCGTGTACACGCTTTTGGCAAAACCCGATAAACCCTGAAAACCTGTGGGAGCGAGCTTGCTCCCACATTGAGTTGTGCAAGTCTTCAAGACATAAAAAAAGGCCTCGCATTAGCGAGGCCTTTTATTTGGGCTTCAATCTGTTCAACTTTGTGGCCTCAATCCTTGAGAAAGTCCGAACATGAACAGCAATAAATCATGATCGGGTTGGGATGCCACGGATGCCTTCGCAACGCGTGGCAACGGACAGTGCGCGTCGCCATTCACTGAACTGAGGACTTGCGTGCGGGGCTGCTCCCAAGCCGCCACCGCCAGTGAAGCAACTGCCAAGGCTCCTAATAAAAATACACCTCGTGCAATTTCGAGTTTCATTGCTATAAACCCTTGATAGCGCTGCCAAACGCCGTCTTATAAAAGTAGACGAGTTTCTGCCAGTCCGTCGTGCTGAACGACGAGTGGCGACGCAGTTGCTTCATGTCATGCGTAGCCGCTTGCCGGGCGGTCAAACGCTGCCGGCATTTCTCCAGATCGATCAAGGCCACTTCAATCCTGGCAGCCTCGCCTTCGCCGGTGATGCGCACGAATACGTGCTTGAAGTAGAGGCAGCTGTGCTGCCAGCGGCCCTTGTGCATGCGGGCCAGGCTCTCGGCCAGTTCCTTCAACACTCGATCATGCACGGCCTCACCGTGACGCTCGCGACCGCCGCCAGCGTACCAGTGTTCGATTTCCTCGAAGCCGTCCAGCGACTTGGTGACCAGCAATGCGCGCCATTTATGCACCGGATCGCGCTGTGCACCGCAGAAAACGATTTCCGGAACGCGAACGTCGAGCAGGTTCAGGCCGATGAGCGCATCGCGCTCGCGCAACACTGTCGGCCGACCGAACGGGTGCTGCAAGCTGCGATGGATATGCCCGGTCTGACGTTTGACGTAAAGCAGCTGTCCATTGCTGCTCACGACGCGCTGCACGCCGCTTTCTCCACCGCGACGAACGTTGGGTTCTTCTACCCATTCACCGCGCTGATTCCAGAAATAATCGAAGCGGTCCTGAGGAGCGACTTCCGTTTCTGCTGCACATTGCACTGCCATTCTGTTACCTCTTGCGTAATACGTAGACCCGCCACATGGCATAGAGCGGTAAAAAGTCCAGTTGTTCCTGAATCTGAAAACCCGCCTGCTCGAATTCCTTTTCAACCGTAGCAGCCGGTAACACAAATCGATTTTGGTAACCTTGCTGCTCACGGGTTTTCTCGAGGCGCTTGCGTTTCCACGCTTTGAAATTGCCGTCCACCCACAAAGAAAGGATCACGCTGTCGCGAGTGACTCGCTCAAACTCGCGCAAAATAGCCAGTCGGTGCTCGGCTTCACCGATGTGATGGAGCAAACGCATGCAGAAAATGCTGTCGACGGCGTTATCAGGCAAGGCAATGTCGAATGCAGAAGTGTGCAAGGGTTGTACCCGTTTCACCACATCGGCAGGTTGCGCCTGCATGGCAATCTTCAGCATCGATTCGGAGTTGTCGGCGCCAATGATCGCACGATTGGTTTTTTCCGCCAGCAATGGCCAAAAGCGCCCCGCACCGCAGGGCAAATCGAGGATCAGCCCCGGCTCACCGGCCAGTGCCAACGCCTTGCGCGCCAGTTGCTCGTCACGCCAGTGGGACAGGCGGCGGCCCACGCCATCCTTGTGTTTGCGCAGGTATCGTTGAGCGTGTTGATCGTCGTATTTCTCGGAAAAATCAAGTTTGATCGGGCCGTCCATCATCAAGTTCTCCTGAGCTGCTGATGGCACCCACGATAGGTAGCGCCGTGTCGGCGTCAGGTCATGCCGTTGTGAAAAAAATGTCATGCGAAACCCCGAATTACTTCGAGGATTTACAGGATGAAAACGATTGCACCGGGTTAATGCGTTTCAATAAGGCGATCAACTACTCGTTGACAATTCCACCTGAAAACGACAGCCGTTGGGTTCCATGTTCGTCAGACTGACGCTCCAACCCTGGTTTTCACAGATCCGCTGCACCAGTGACAGCCCAAGCCCCAAGCCCTCACCGCGTTTCTCGCTGCCCCGCACGAAGGGCTCGAACATCGCCTCGCGTTTATCCTCGGGAATGCCCACGCCACTGTCTTCGACTATGAAACCGGTGGCCGTCAGCGTCAGGCGAATAAACCCGCGCTCGGTGTAATGCAGCGCATTACGCAGCAGGTTGCCCATGACCGCGTGCAGAAGGGTTGCGTTGTAGCTGGTGTTTGCCGGGTTGCCCGGTTCAAAGATCAGCGCCAGCCCCTTGGACTCGATCGGCTCGCGCCACAGATTGAGCAGTCCATCGGCGACCTGGTTCAGGTTCTGCTGGGGCGACATGCTGGCGTCTTCACGTTGTTTGCGGGCCAACATCAGAAAGGTTTGCACCAGCTCGCGCATCTCTTCACAGGCGCGGGCGATTCGCTCGACCTGAGCACGTCCACGCTGATCGATGCCGGGGTTTTCCAGCAGCAGCTCGCAGGAACTGGCCAGCACCATCAATGGCGTGCGCAGTTCGTGGCTGACGTCACTGGTGAATAGCCGTTCGCGGGTCAACGCCTGGCGCAAGCGCCCGAGAGTGGCGTCGAAGGCCACGGCCAACTCGCCCACTTCATCAGCGGCGTAATCCGGCGCCAGCGGTGGCGCCAGACCTAATAATTGATCACGGTGACGGACCTGACGGGCCAGTCGCACCACAGGCGCCATCACTTTGCGTGCCAGCACCCAGCCGAGAGACACCGCCAACGCCAGACTCAGAACGAAGCCCACCAGCACCACGGCAAACAGCACCCGTTCACGCTCTTCGAAATCGCTCTGATCCTGTAACAGCACATAACGCCGGCCGTCGACGACTTCGACCATCGCGTGATACGACAGCTGTTCGCGAAATACTTCGTGAAAGCCCGGTTCCAGATGGCGTAAATCCTTGGGCAACTGAAAATCGCCCGGCCCGCCGCTGAAATAGAACAGCTGGTCCGGCTCGGGACGATGGCTCCAGTCCGTGACACTGTCCATCAGCAACAGCCGTTGTAAATCGCCCCCCAGACCTGCCGAAATCAGTTTTTCTTCCACCAGGTGCACGGTCGCCACAATGCCCATGGCAAAGGCTCCCGCGACCAGTGCGCTCATCAGCGCAAAGGCGATGATGATCCGTTGAGCAAGGCTCTGTTTAAACTCCATCACGGCCCTCGGCCAAGCGATAACCCACACCGTGCACGGTTTGCAGCAACGGTTTGGCGAACGGCTTGTCGATCACTTGGCGCAATTGATGGACGTGGCTGCGCAGGCTGTCGCTGTCCGGGCAGTCATCACCCCACAGCGCCTCTTCAAGAATTTCCCGGCGCAGTACATGCGGACTTTTCTGCATCAGCACGGCCAGCAACTTCAGGCCCACCGGGTTGAGTTTGAGCAGACGACCTTCGCGGGTGACTTCCAGGGTGTCGAGGTCGTAGTTCAGATCGCCGACCTGCAAAGTACGGCGACCGCCACCCTGGGTGCGACGCATGACCGCCTCGATGCGCGCCGCCAATTCAGACAGGGCAAAGGGTTTGATCAGGTAATCATCGGCGCCGGATTTGAAACCTTGCAGCCGGTCGTCCAATTGATCGCGGGCGGTGAGCATGATCACCGGCGTGTCGCGGCGCGCGTCTTCGCGCAGGCGTTTGCACAGGGTGTAACCGTCGATGCCAGGCAACATGATGTCGAGCACGATCAAGTCGTAATGCTCGGTGGCCGCCAGGTGCAGGCCTGACAATCCGTCCTGCGCGCAATCCACGGTGTAACCCTTGAGCCCCAGGTAATCGGCCAGATTGGCCAGGATATCGCGGTTGTCTTCAACCAATAGAATTCGCATGGGTATCTCCTGCGTACACAGTAACGGCCGTCGTGGCCCGCGCAGCTTAAGGCCAAGCGTGGCTCAGGGCTAGGGTCACAGTGCCTGGAATCAATCCGCTCAACCAAATGATAGGATTAACAAGTTTTTCACTGTCGATTCACAAGCCGACTACAGTGGTGGCGCGAGAATCCCACACAATTGTTGTTAAGGAATGTACACACAATGGAGCTCTTCAAGACCGCGCCAATGCGCTTTCTCCTGCTTGTGACCGGCTCATGGCTGGTCATTTTCTTGCTGACCCGCACGGTTTTGCTGCTCACCCATCTGGATGAGGCCGGTAGCGGATTTCTGTCGGTGTTTGGAATCGGCCTGCTTTACGACCTGGGCTTCATTGCCTACGCAGCGCTGCCGATGGGCCTCTACTTGCTGCTCTGCCCACCAGCCTTATGGCGCCGCCGCGGCCACCGCTGGTTCCTTCAGGGACTGCTGACCGTCAGCCTGTTCGCCATGTTGTTCACCGCGGTAGCCGAGTGGCTGTTCTGGGATGAGTTCGGTGTGCGCTTCAACTTCATCGCCGTCGATTACCTGGTGTACTCCGACGAAGTGTTGAACAACCTGCTTGAGTCCTACCCGATCGGCACGCTGCTGAGCATCCTTGCCGTGTTGGCCATCGCCCTGAGCTTTGCGTTGCGCAAAACTTTTAATGCCGCGCTGGAAGCACCGTTGCCACCACTGCGCGGGCGCCTGCTGAATGCGCTGGGCCTGTTGATCGTCGCGGGCCTGAGCTTGCAACTGCTCAGCCAGGATTCGCCGCGCGCCCAAGGCGGTAACGCCTATCAGAACGAACTGGCGAGCAATGGGCCCTATCAGTTCTTCGCTGCATTCCGTAACAACGAACTGGATTACCCGCAGTTCTACAGCAGCCTGCCGCCGGCAATCGTTGCTCAGCAGATTCGTGCCGAATTGAGCGAACCCAACGCGAGTTTCATTGGCGAGGATCCGCAGGACATTCGCCGGATGATCGACAACCCGGGCACTGTGCGCAAACCCAACATTGTGCTGGTAACGATTGAAAGCTTCAGCGCCAAGTACATGGGCAGTAACGGCGACGCCCGCAACCTGACACCCAACCTCGATGCCTTGCGCAAGCAGAGCCTGTACTTCAACAACTTCTATGCCACCGGCACCCGCACCGATCGCGGCCTTGAGGCCATTACCCTGGCGATCCCGCCAACCCCAGGGCGGTCGATCGTCAAGCGTGTGGGGCGTGAAAGCGGTTTCGCCAGCCTCGGCCAGCAACTCACCGCCGTGGGTTACGACAGCGTGTTCGTTTATGGCGGACGCGGTTACTTCGACAATATGAACGCGTTCTTCAGTGGCAACGGTTACCGTGTGGTGGACCAGACCAGCGTCGATGAATCAGAGATCCACTTCAAAAATGCCTGGGGCATGGCTGACGAAGATCTGTACAAGCAGACCCTCAAACTGGCCGACGCTGACTACGCGAAACAGCAACCGTTTCTGCTGCAACTGATGACCACCTCCAACCATCGTCCTTACACCTACCCGGACAACCGGATCGACATCAAATCCGGCAATGGTCGCGACGGCGCAGTGAAATACACCGACTATGCCATTGGTCAGTTCCTCGATCAGGCGCGCCAAAAGCCGTGGTTTGACAATACAATCTTCGTCTTCGTCGCAGACCACACGGCCGGCAGCGCCGGCATGGAAGACTTGCCGATCAGCAACTATCAGATTCCATTGTTCATCTATGCCCCGAAGCTGATCGATGCACGGGAAACCGCGCAACTGGCCAGTCAGATCGACCTGGCGCCGACCTTGCTGGGATTGCTGAACCTGGATTATCAGTCGACCTTCTTTGGCCGCAACTTACTGCAGGACAATCCACTGCCGCCCCGCGTGGTCGTTGGCAATTACCAGCATCTGGGCTTGTTCGACGGCAAGGATTTGGCGATCCTGAGCCCTCGCCAAGGGCTGCGCCGCCATGATGAAGCACTGACCGAGAGCCGCGAGTCCCGGGCCACCGCCAGCGACCCGTTGATTGCCCGTGCTATCACCTATTACCAAACCGCCAGTTATGGCTTCAAGCAACAGCTGCTTGGCTGGAAGGCGCCCAAGGAGGGCAGCGGCCAAGTCAGCGCACATTAATCGAATCGCCCCGGGCTGATGCCCCGGGGCTTTTTCCTCAGTTCAGGATCCACCATGTCATCCACTGCTGTCCGCCCCGCCTCCCGCCCGCTGAATTTCTGGGTGTGCCTGGGCGTTCCCGCCATCGCAGCGATCACTCTGATGCTGCTCGAATTGACGTCCCTGGACATGTACCTTGCCAAGCTGCTTTATGACCCGGTCGCGGGGGATTTCATCGGGCGGCACAGTTACTTCCTGGAAGAGATCGTGCATGACCGCGCCAAGCAGGTGGTCATCGCCTTCTCGGTGTTGGCCATCTTCGGTTTCATCGCCTCCTTTTTCATGGACCGGCTCAAACCGATCAAACGGGAATTGGGTTGCCTGGTACTGTCTCTGGCGCTGGCAACCTCCTTTGTCACGCCAGTCAAAGCGGTGACGGCCGTGCAATGCCCGTGGAGCCTTGAGCAATTCGGCGGTCACGAAACCTACAGCGAACTGCTCAGCCCTCGCCCGCACACCGATAAACCGGGTCGTTGCTGGCCCGGCGGTCATGCGGCGACCGGTTTCACACTGTTTGCGCTGTTCTTCGTCCTGCGGGACCGTCGTCCGCGTCTGGCGCGCCAGGCGCTTGTGTTCGCTTTCGCGTTGGGCTCGGTGTTTTCGATCGGCCGGATGATGCAGGGCGCGCACTTCTTTTCGCACAATGTGTGGACGGCGATTTTCTGCTGGCTGATTTGTCTGGGGTCGTATTACTACATCCTTTATCGCCCGGTTTCCAAGGCCGATCGAGCGGCTAAAGCATCACCAGTCAACGCCTGAAATACAAAATCAATGTGGGAGCGAGCTTGCTCGCGATGAGGCCATAACCTTCACTATTGATGGTGACTGTTATGCCGCTATCGCGAGCAAGCTCGCTCCCACAGTGGTCCGGTGCAATTTCAAGATCCAGGTAAATCGAAGGCAATAAAAAGCCCCGCCTGCTGATCGCAGGCGGGGCTTTTTATAGGGGTAAGGCTGGCTTACATCATGCCGCCCATACCGCCCATACCGCCCATGTCTGGCATGCCGCCGCCAGCTGGTTTGTCGTCCGGAGCATCAGCGATCATGGCTTCGGTGGTCAGCATCAAGCCACCAATGGACGCCGCAGCCTGCAGAGCAGAACGAGTCACTTTGGTAGGGTCGAGGATGCCCATTTCAATCATGTCGCCGTATTCGCCGGTAGCAGCGTTGTAACCGAAGTTACCCGAACCTTGCTTGACCTTGTCGACTACTACGCTTGGCTCGTCGCCGGAGTTGGCAACGATCTGACGCAGTGGCGATTCGATAGCGCGACGCAGTACAGCAATACCGACGTTCTGATCAGCGTTGTCGCCTTTCAGTTCGCTGATGGCTTGCAGAGCGCGAATCAGCGCTACGCCACCGCCAGGTACCACGCCTTCTTCAACGGCTGCACGGGTAGCGTGCAGGGCGTCTTCAACGCGGGCTTTCTTCTCTTTCATTTCAACTTCGGAACCAGCGCCAACCTTGATCACTGCAACGCCGCCGGACAGCTTGGCCAGACGCTCTTGCAGTTTTTCACGGTCGTAGTCGGACGAAGTGTCGGCCACTTGCTGACGGATTTGCAGAACGCGAGCCTGGATATCAGCTTCAACGCCGGCGCCGTCGATGACGGTGGTGTTTTCCTTGGTTACGGCTACGCGCTTGGCATTACCCAGGTGCTCCAGGGTAGCGCTTTCCAGGCTCAGACCGATCTCTTCGGAGATAACGGTACCGCCGGTCAGGACAGCGATGTCCTGCAGCATGGCCTTGCGACGGTCACCAAAGCCAGGAGCCTTGACGGCAACCACTTTGACGATACCGCGCATGTTGTTCACAACCAGAGTCGCCAGGGCTTCGCCTTCAACGTCTTCGCTCACGATCAGCAGCGGACGACCTGCTTTGGCAACGGCTTCCAGTACTGGCAGCAGTTCACGGATGTTCGAGATTTTCTTGTCGACCAGCAGGATCAGCGGACCGTCGAGCTCGGCAGTCATGGTCTCTGGCTTGTTGACGAAGTACGGGGACAGGTAGCCACGGTCGAACTGCATGCCTTCAACAACCGACAGTTCGTTTTCCAGGCCCGAGCCTTCTTCAACGGTGATCACGCCTTCTTTACCGACTTTTTCCATGGCTTCGGCAATGATGTCGCCGATGGAGTTGTCGGAGTTGGCCGAGATGGTGCCGACCTGAGCGATTGCCTTGGTGTCAGCGCAAGGCTTGGACAGGGCTTTCAGCTCTTTGACGATTGCGATGGTCGCTTTGTCGATACCGCGCTTCAGGTCCATCGGGTTCATGCCGGCAGCGACGGCTTTCAGGCCTTCGTTGACGATCGATTGAGCCAGAACGGTAGCGGTGGTGGTGCCGTCGCCTGCGTCATCGTTGGCACGGGAGGCAACGTCTTTGACCAGCTGCGCGCCCATGTTTTCGAAGCGATCTTTCAGCTCGATTTCTTTGGCAACGGACACGCCGTCCTTGGTGATGGTCGGAGCGCCGAAGCTCTTCTCGATGATCACGTTACGGCCTTTAGGGCCCAGGGTCGCTTTTACTGCGTCAGCCAGGACGTTGACACCGGCGAGCATTTTCTTGCGGGCGGAATCGCCGAATTTAACTTCTTTAGCAGCCATGATCGATATTCCTTAAATACTTTGTAGTAGCGGGAAAATGAGCGGGGAATCAGCCTTCGACAACGGCGAGGATTTCGCTCTCGCCAATTACCAGCAGGTCTTCGCCGTCGACTTTCACGGTGTTGCTGCCGGAGTAAGGGCCGAACACAACCTTGTCACCCACTTTCACGGACAGTGCACGCACTTCACCGTTGTCCAGCACTTTGCCTGGGCCTACAGCGAGGACTTCACCCTGGTTTGGCTTTTCAGCAGCCGAACCTGGCAGGACGATGCCGCCAGCGGTTTTCTTTTCTTCTTCGCTGCGACGGACGACGACGCGGTCATGCAGAGGACGAAGCTTCATTGTCGATCTCTCCTAATTGTGGTTTTCATCGGCCGGTGTATTCCCGGCGGGTTTAACAAATCCGGCGGTGCCGGGTGCGGCTCGACAAGCGAGACGCGGAAGTCTGTCTGGCGTAATCGCCAGAAACCTTGCGGTGACCGTTACATAAGGGCGCATAAGCTTATTACAAGGGCGAGAAAGCAAATTTTTTCAGGTTGCTGCCCCACAAACGAACACGGCACCCGAAGGTGCCGTGCCGGTGTAGCGGATTACTTGGTATCGCGGTGTTCGAATTCGCCTTCGATCACGTTGGGCTCACGGCCCAGCGGCTCGCGGGTCGCAGGGCCGCCGCCACGTGGCTGAAGGTCGTCGGCGAACGCACGCTGACGGATTGCCGCCTCCTCGGCACGCTGGCGCATTTTATTGGCCAACAGTCGACGAGAGATCGGCAGCAACATGATCAGACCCAGCACGTCAGTGACGAAGCCCGGCAGGATCAACAGACCACCCGCCAGTGCCAGCATCAAACCTTCGAGCATGGTCTGGGCCGGCAGCTCGCCGCGGTTCAGGCTTTCACGAGCACGCAATGCGGTTGCCAGACCAGCGATACGCAGCACGAACACGCCGAGCATCGAGCCGAGAATGACCAGCAGCAGGGCCGGGAAAAACCCGATCGCCCCGCTTACCTTGACGAATACGAACAGCTCCAACACCGGAAACAGTACAAAGAGCAATAAAAAAGGGCGCATCAAATGGTTCCTCAACGCAAGAATGCCTTGCCAGTCTTCCCTAGATGACGTCGCCGATTCGTGAATTCAAGCGTCGGCCACTTCATTTTTCGGCCAATGTTCGGCGTGAGCCAGGAAAACCAAGGCTTCGCGCACTTGTGTCGGCGTATTACACGGCGCTTGAAACGGCAACCAGTAGAGCCCTTGGCCAATGCGCAGGTGCATGCCTTCGGTGTCGATACCCGCCAGTTGCGCCGGCTCGGTTTTCGGGAGGCCCGCTAGTTCGACGTAGTGGGCGATGGCTTTGGCGTGATCAGCATTCATGTGCTCGACCATGCTCGCTTCGGCCTTTCCCGCGAACGGGTTGGCCAGCGTCAACTGATCGACCCAGTGAATCGCACCGAAACCGCCGATGTAACGGTGACGTACCGGTTTGAGCACCCAGAAATCGAAATCGTGAGCCTTGTGGTAGCTCTGCGAATCCGGGAAATAGCGGTAGTAACGCTCAGCAGCCGCTTCGATGGCCGCCTCGTCCCCGAGCTTTTCCGCTTCGGCGAGGTAGGTCAGGCGACCAACGGCTTGCACATCTTCAGCCCCGCGCTCGCCCACAAACAGCGAGCATTTTGGATCTTTCTGCAGGTTATGCGTGTGCTGAGCGATACGGCTGATAAGGATCAGCGGCCAACCCTGTTCGTCCAGACAGTACGGAACCACGGAGCCAAACGGGAAACCGGGCATCGCCTTGGAGTGCGTCGAGAGCACTCCACGGTATTCCTTGAGAAGCAATTCTCGGGCATTCTTGGCCGCTTCAACGCTCAATTTATGACTCCTTATATAGAATCCGTCAAAAAAACGGACAGGCGCCTGGGGATAAGTACCCTTACGCCATCGGGGCAGTTCTCATGTGCAGCCAGGCCGCATCAGGTGCAGATCGAGAGGCTACTCTCTAAAAGGAAACCACTCCTCTGATCTGCTATTGGGGCATGCGAATGCAACTCACTGACAAAGTAATCATTATCACGGGCGGTTGCCAGGGTTTAGGCCGTTCCATGGCCGAGTATTTCGCCTGTAAAGGCGCGAAGCTGGCGCTGGTGGACCTGAACCAGGAAAAGCTCGACGACACCGTCGCCGCTTGCAAGGCGAAGGGAGTCGAAGCCCGCGCCTACCTGTGCAACGTCGCCAATGAAGAGCAAGTGACGCACATGGTCGCCCAGGTGGCCGAAGACTTCGGCGCGATCCATGGCCTGATCAACAACGCAGGGATCCTGCGCGATGGCTTGCTGATCAAGGTCAAGGACGGCGAGATGACCAAGATGAGCCTGGCCCAGTGGCAGACGGTCATCGATGTCAATCTGACCGGCGTATTCCTGTGCACCCGCGAAGTTGCGGCCAAAATGATCGAGCTGAACAACAGCGGCGCGGTCATTAATATCTCGTCGATCTCCCGTGCTGGCAACGCCGGCCAGACCAACTACTCCGCCGCCAAGGCCGGTGTCGCCGCGGCGACCGTGACCTGGGCGAAGGAATTGGCTCGCTACGGTATTCGTGTGGCAGGCATTGCACCGGGCTTTATCGAAACCGAGATGACGCTGAGCATGAAGCCTGAGGCGCTGGAGAAGATAAGGTCCGCGATTCCACTCAAGTGCATGGGCAAGCCTGAAGAGATCGCCCATTCGGCGGCGTACATTTTCGAGAACGACTACTTCACCGGTCGAATTCTTGAGTTGGATGGCGGGTTGCGGATCTAAAGCCACTGCAAAACAAATGTGGGAGCGGGCTTGCTCGCGAAGGCGGTGTGTCATTCAACAGATAAGTTGACTGATCTACCGCCTTCGCGAGCAAGCCCGCTCCCACATTGGATTGCATTTCTTCAGTGAATTAATCGTCACTGATGGTGATGTTCGGCATCGCAGGCGATACCGCTTCCTGCAACACGATCCGCGCGCCGACATGGCGGGCCAGTTCCTGGTAAACCATCGCAATCGGGCTGTCAGGCTCGGCGATCACCGTTGGCTTGCCGCCGTCGGCCTGTTCGCGGATGGCCATCGCCAGCGGCAACGAAGCCAGCAGCTCGACGCCGTACTGGTTGGCCAGCTTCACACCACCGCCCTCACCGAACAGATGCTCGGCATGCCCGCAATTGGAGCAGATGTGCACGGCCATGTTTTCCACCACGCCCAGCACCGGGATGTTGACCTTGCGGAACATCTCCACGCCCTTGCGTGCGTCCAGCAATGCCAGATCTTGCGGCGTGGTAACGATCACCGCGCCGGCCACCGGGACTTTCTGCGCCAGGGTCAGCTGGATGTCGCCGGTGCCTGGTGGCATGTCGATGACCAGGTAATCCAGATCGCCCCAGGCGGTTTGAGTGACCAGTTGCAACAAGGCGCCGGAAACCATCGGTCCGCGCCAGACCATCGGCGTGTTGTCGTCGGTCAGGAACGCCATGGACATGACTTCGACACCGTGGGACTCGATCGGAATAAACCACTTCTGATCCTTGACCTTGGGTCGGGTGCCTTCAGGGATGCCGAACATGATGCCTTGGCTCGGTCCGTAAATGTCCGCGTCGAGAATCCCGACCTTGGCGCCTTCGCGGGCCAGGGCCAGGGCCAGGTTGGCGGCAGTGGTGGATTTACCCACACCGCCCTTGCCGGATGCCACGGCCACCACGTTCTTGACGTTGGCCAGACCCGGGATCTGCGCTTGAGCCTTGTGCGCGGCAATGACACTGGTGATCTCGACGCGCGCGATGGTCACGCCGTCCAGCCCTTCAATGGCCATTTGCAGCAACTGCGCCCAGCCACTCTTGAACAGGCCGGCGGCGTAACCCAGCTCCAGCTGGACGCTGACGCGATCCCCCTGAATGTCGATGCCGCGTACGCACCCGGCGCTGACCGGGTCCTGGTTCAGGTAAGGGTCGGTGTATTGGCGAAGGACGGCTTCCACCGCTGCGCGATTGACGACGCTCATGGGCAACTCCGATAGCAAGACTGGAAAATCAGGCGGGTATCCTACGCCGGACACACATTTGTGGCGAGAGAGCCCGACGCCGGTTGGCGGTTGTCGTAGATCGAAAGAGGCTCACGGGGTGAAAAATATGCGCTGGCGCTTTATAGTGGCCGACCTCCGTTTCATCAAGTAGCCGAGCCCCATGTCCGAGCCACGCAAGATCCTCGTCACCAGCGCCCTGCCCTATGCCAATGGTTCGATCCATCTTGGCCACATGCTGGAATATATCCAGACCGACATGTGGGTGCGCTTCCAGAAGCACCGCGGCAATCAATGCATTTATGTCTGCGCCGACGACGCCCACGGTTCGGCCATCATGCTGCGCGCAGAAAAAGAAGGCATCACCCCGGAACAACTGATCGCCAACGTCCAGGCTGAACACAGCGCCGACTTTGCCGAGTTCCTGGTGGACTTCGACAACTTCCACTCCACTCACGCCGAAGAAAACCGTGAGCTGTCGAGCCAGATCTACCTGAAGCTGCGCGACGCCGGGCACATTGCCCAGCGCTCGATCACCCAGTACTTCGACCCGGAAAAGAAAATGTTCCTGGCCGACCGCTTCATCAAGGGCACCTGCCCGAAATGCGGCACCGAAGACCAGTACGGCGACAACTGCGAAAAATGCGGTGCGACCTACGCACCGACCGACCTGAAGGATCCGAAGTCGGCGATCTCTGGCGCCACTCCGGTGCTCAAGGATTCCCAGCACTTCTTCTTCAAGCTGCCGGACTTCCAGGAAATGCTGCAAGCCTGGACCCGCAGCGGCACCCTGCAAGACGCTGTCGCCAACAAAATCGCCGAATGGCTGGATGCCGGCCTGCAACAGTGGGACATCTCCCGCGATGCGCCGTACTTCGGCTTCGAGATTCCAGGCGAGCCAGGCAAGTATTTCTACGTGTGGCTGGATGCGCCAATCGGCTACATGGCCAGCTTCAAGAACCTTTGCGCCCGTCGTCCGGACCTGGACTTCGATGCGTTCTGGGCCAAGGATTCCACCGCCGAGTTGTACCACTTCATCGGCAAGGACATCGTCAATTTCCACGCACTGTTCTGGCCAGCGATGCTCGAAGGCGCCGGTTTCCGCAAGCCGACCGGCATCAACGTCCACGGCTATCTGACAGTCAATGGTCTGAAAATGTCCAAGTCCCGTGGCACCTTCATCAAGGCCCGGACCTATCTGGACCATTTGTCGCCGGAATACCTGCGCTACTACTACGCAGCCAAGCTGAGCCGTGGCGTCGACGACCTGGACCTGAACCTCGAAGACTTCGTGCAGAAGGTCAATTCCGACCTGGTCGGCAAAGTCGTCAACATCGCCAGCCGTTGCGCCGGTTTCATCCACAAAGGCAACGCCGGAGTACTGGTGGCGGGTAATGCCGCGCCGGAACTGACCGAAGCATTCCTCGCCGCAGCGCCAAGCATTGCCGAGGCCTACGAGGCTCGCGACTTCGCCCGTGCCATGCGCGAGATCATGGGCCTGGCCGACCGCGCCAACGCCTGGATCGCCGACAAGGCGCCCTGGTCGCTGAACAAACAGGAAGGCAAGCAAGACGAAGTCCAGGCCATCTGCGCCCTGGGCGTCAACCTGTTCCGCCAACTGGTGATCTTCCTCAAACCGGTGCTGCCGCTGCTGGCCGCCGACGCCGAGGCGTTCCTGAACGTCGCGCCGCTGACCTGGAACGACCACGCTACCTTGCTCAGCAACCATCAGTTGAACGAGTTCAAACCGTTGATGACCCGTATCGACCCGGTAAAAGTGCAAGCCATGAGCGACGCCTCGAAAGAAGACCTGACTGCCAGCGCAACCGACACCGGCGACGCCGCACCTGCCGGCAATGGCGAACTGGCCAAGGATCCGCTGTCACCGGAAATCGAGTTCGACGCCTTTGCTGCGGTTGACTTGCGCGTCGCCCTGATCCTCAAGGCCGAACACGTGGAAGGCGCCGACAAACTGCTGCGCCTGACCCTCGACATCGGTGACGAGCAACGCAACGTGTTCTCCGGGATCAAGAGCGCTTATCCGGATCCGTCCAAGCTCAATGGCCGTCTGACCATGATGATCGCCAACCTCAAGCCACGGAAAATGAAGTTCGGCATCTCCGAAGGCATGGTGATGGCGGCCGGCCCTGGCGGTGAAGAAATCTACCTGCTCAGCCCTGACAGCGGCGCCAAGCCTGGTCAGCGCATCAAGTAAGGCTCTGCTGTAAACCGATCCCACAGTCGTGCCTGGCGCGACTGTGGGATTTTCATGTCTGGCCCACCCTCCGTCCTTGCCAGATAATGCCTAAGCTTTTTTGACCGCTCCGTTAAAAAGCCCCGTTCTTGCCGGCAGGATCATGACCGAAATTGTTCTTACGCTTATCAGCGCCGCCCTGATCAACAACCTCGTGTTGCACTGGCCGCTGGGCGTCGATCCGCTGTTGGGCAACGAGCATCGGCAAGTCCACGCGTTGGGCCTTGCGACGATGTGTTTGATGCTGATCGTCGGCACGGTGGGCTACTCGGCCTATCGTTGGTTGCTGGTCCCGCTGGAGCTGACGTCGCTGCGCCTTTTCGTCTTCCTGCCATTAAGCGTTCTGCTGATTGGCCCGCTGCTGAAAGTGCTTTCCCGGTTACTTCCAAAGCTTACGTTCGATGGCCTCTGGCCCCTACTGCTGGGCAATGCTGGCGTACTCGGCTTGACGTTGCTCAACGCTCAGGACGACAAAGGCTTCTTCCACGCCCTGGCCCTGAGCCTGGGTGCCGGGCTGGGATTCTGGCTGGTACTGAGCCTGTTCAGCGACTTGCGCCAACGCACCATCGAAAATGATATCCCCCTGCCCTTTCGCGGCCTGCCCATCGACCTGATCGGCGCTGGATTGATTGCAGTGGCCTTTCTCGGATTCAGCGGACTGATCAAAACATGAGTCTGATTCAACGCATCGACGCCCTCTTGCCGCAGACCCAATGCGGCAAGTGCGGCCATCCCGGATGCAAGCCGTACGCCGAAGGCATTGCCAGCGGCGAACCGATCAACAAATGTCCGCCGGGCGGCAGCGAGACCATCGCGGCCCTGGCCGAGCTGTTGAAAGTGCCGGTGCTGGAACTGGACGTCAGTCGCGGTTCGGCCCCGGCGCAGATCGCCTTTATTCGTGAAGCGGAGTGTATTGGTTGCACCAAGTGCATCCAGGCCTGCCCGGTGGATGCCATTGTCGGCGCGGCGAAATTGATGCACACGGTGATCGTCGATGAATGCACCGGTTGCGACCTGTGCGTAGCGCCCTGCCCGGTGGATTGCATCGAGATGCGGCCGTTGCCGCTGGACACGGTGCTGCCGATTGTCGGCGGCCTGGCGTTGAGCCTTGAGGAACAACGTGCCCGGACGGCCAAGCGCAATCACGCGCGGCGCCGTTTTGAACAGCGCAATGCTCGTCTGCGTCGCGAAGAAGAACAGAAAATCGCCGAACGTCAGGCCCGAGCCCAGCGCGCCGTCCAGCACAGTGAGGTAGCGACACTCGACCCGGTTCAGGCCGCTCTTGAGCGAGTCCGCGCACAGAAGGCAGCCAATGCGGATGCGGCGTTGAAAAAGGCCAAGATCGATCTGGCGATGAGTCGGGCGCAACTGAACAAGTCACTCAAGGCGTTCGGGCATCCGCCGACCTTCGAACAGCAGTCGCAGCTGATCGTCCTGCAACAGCAATTCGAGGTTGCCGAACAGGCGTTGGCAAAACTGGAAAGCTCTGCACCGCCAGCCGCCCCCCCCGTCGTTCCGGCGAAAAATGCGCAGCTGAATCGGGCAAAGATCCAGTTGGCCATGCGCCGTGCCGAACTCAAGAAAGCCCAATCCAGCGAAGCGCCGGCAGAGCAGATCGAAGCCCTGGAACTCGCGGTGAATGAAGCCGAGCGTCAGGTGGATGCCTATGCCGCCCCTTGAATCGGTCGACGAACGCCTCCAGCAAGCCATGAAACTGGTATTGCTGGCCACCGTGCCGGGGATGCTGGTGTTTTTCTGGCTGTATGGCTGGGGCGTGTTGATCAACCTGATTCTGACGGGTATTACCGCACTGGCCGTTGAAGCGACCGTGTTGCGCTTGCGCAAGCTTGCGCTCAAGCCGAGCTTGAGCGACGGCAGTGCGCTGGTCAGCGCGACGCTGTTGGCTCTGGCCTTGCCGCCTTATTGCCCGTGGTGGCTGACGGTCTGTGCCACGGCGTTCGCGATGGTGTTCGGCAAACACCTGTATGGCGGCGTTGGCAAGAACCCGTTCAACCCGGCAATGCTGGGCTTCGCCCTGGTGCTGGTGACCTTTCCCCAACAGATGACCCACTGGCCGTCATCCCATGGTCTGGACCTGATCGGAGGCTTGCAGCAGGTGTTCGGGATCAGCCTCGGGCAGACGCCAGATGCCTGGGTCCAGGCCACGGCGCTGGACAGCCTGCGGATCAACAAAAGCCTGACCATGGACGAACTGTTTGCCGCTAACCCGGCGTTCGGTCATTTCGGCGGCCGAGGCATGGAATGGGTCAACCTTGCCTTTCTGGCGGGCGGCGCGTTTCTGCTGCAACGACGGGTGTTCAGCTGGCATGCGCCGGTCGGCATGCTCGCCAGCCTGTTCATCATCAGCCTGCTGTGCTGGAACGGCTCGGGCTCCGACTCCCATGGTTCGCCGCTGTTTCATCTGCTCACTGGCGCGAGCATGCTGGGTGCATTCTTCATCGTCACGGAACCGGTGTCCGGCGCAAAAAGCCCCGGCGCGCGACTGCTATTCGGCGCGGGCGTCGGGCTGCTGACGTACTTGATTCGTACCTGGGGTGGATATCCGGACGGCGTAGCCTTTGCCGTGCTGTTAATGAACCTCTGTGTGCCTGCGCTGGAGCGGTTTGCCGCCTCCAAACTGGAACGGGGTGCGCCATGAGCCGGGCGTCGAGCGTTGTGATCCTGGTGTTGCTGGCAGGCCTGGGGATTGGTGCGACTTACCTCGTGCAGCTCACCAGCGCGCCGCGCATTGCGGCCGAACAGCGCCTGATCGACGGTCGTAACCTGCTGGACCTGCTCCCTGCTGAAAGCTACGACAATCAGCCGCTGGAACAGCCGCTCGCCCTCGAAAACTCTGGATTGGCCAACAGCACGCTGCTGGGTGGCTACCTCGCGACCAAGACTGGCCAACCCAGCGCCGTGTTGCTGCGTAGCCAGACCCTGGGCTACGAGGGCTCCATCGAATTGCTGATCGCCATCGGCGCAAACGGCAAGGTGCTGGGCGTCAAAACGCTCAAGCAATCGGAAACTCCGGGGCTGGGCGGTCGACTCGCCGACTGGCCCAATGCCTGGCTTCAGGCTTTTTCCGGAAAGTCCCGAACCGAACCCGCCGACAATGGCTGGGCCTTGAAAAAGGATCAGGGGCAATTCGATCAAATGGCAGGGGCGACCATTACTTCGAGAGCGGTCATCAACGCCATCCATGACGCGCTGCGCTATTTCGACGAACATCAGCAACAGTTGATCGGGAGCAGCGCTCATGAATAAGTCATCGACGCTGCAGAGTTCGCTGATGCTTGCACCGCTGATCGGTGCCACGGACTCATTGGTGTCCGCTCTGGGCTTGTGGCTGATGTTCATCGTGGTGATCAGTGCCTTTGGAGTGAGCATGGGCGCCTTGCGATCCCGACTTATCCCGGCGACACGTTTGCTTGCCTGCGTCCTGCTGGCGGCCACACTGACCAGTTGCACGGAACTCGCCGCGCAAGTCTGGTCGCTGCAATGGCACCAACATGTAGGGTTCTATGCAGGATTAATTGCCTTGCAATGCGTTGCGCTGGAACACACCGGTTTTTTCCAGAGCACCTGGCGCGAGCGTCTGCGCCTGTGTGGCCTGTTCGGCGCGTTGATGGCGGGCCTTGGCTTGCTGCGCGAACTCATCGGCAGCGGGACACTCGGCAGCCATCTGCCATGGCTGGCTGGCACTGCGCAAGCCGACTGGCAAGGCTGGGTGCTGACTGCCGACGGTGGTTTGCGCCTGGCCACCCTGGCTCCTGGCGGATTCATTCTGCTGGGACTGCTGATCGCCGCACGTCAGGCCTGGACCCGCTCGACGCCCTCTCACTGACCGCCTTCGAGGAAACGCACTGCCCATGAATGCCGCAAAACGTCTGGAAATTTTTCGCCGATTTCACGAAGACAACCCGGAACCGAAGACCGAACTGGCCTACTCCTCGCCGTTCGAATTGCTGATCTCCGTGATTCTCTCGGCGCAGTCGACCGATGTCGGCGTCAACAAGGCAACCGCCAGGCTCTACCCGGTGGCCAATACACCGGCGGCGATTTATGCCCTGGGTGTCGAAGGCTTGTCGGAATACATCAAGACCATCGGCCTGTTCAACAGCAAAGCGAAAAACGTGATCGAGACCTGTCGCTTGCTGGTGGAACGTCATGGAGGTGAAGTGCCGCAAACCCGTGAAGAGCTGGAAGCGTTACCCGGCGTAGGCCGCAAGACCGCCAACGTGGTGCTCAATACCGCATTCCGTCAGTTGACCATGGCCGTGGACACGCATATTTTCCGGGTCAGCAACCGTACCGGCATTGCTCCAGGCAAAAATGTGGTCGAGGTTGAGCAAAAACTCATGAAGTTCGTGCCGAAGGAATATCTGCTCGACTCCCATCACTGGTTGATCCTCCACGGACGCTACGTTTGCATGGCCCGCAAGCCTCGTTGCGGCAGTTGTCGGATCGAAGACTTGTGCGAATACAAGAAAAAGACGTCGGACGATTGAGGCGCTATTAGGTTTTTCGATTTATCGATTGAAAAAATCTTTTTTACCCGCCGGGAGATTATCGATATAAGGAGCGCCAAAGGCAGCCTTAGCCTGGAGTAACACTATGAGCACTGGCAAAGAGCAATTGGACGTAGAAGACGACTTCACCCCTGTTGAGGCTGATGATGCTGAACCGGTGATTGAAGTGGCGAAGACCAACCTGAGCAAACGCCGTACCATCGACAATCTGTTGGAGGAGCGCCGACTGCAAAAGCAATTGGCCGATTACGATTTTGATCTATGACACCTAAAAGCCTCCCGAAACGGAGGCTTTTTACTAAGTGCCGCCTGATGCCCCCCCGCTCATCGCGCCTCGTCAAACGCTGGGGCAGTCACACCAGACCATTGCGTTGAGCCAATTCGATCAGGTCGACCAGCGAGCGGGCATTGAGTTTCAACAACAGACGAGTCTTGTATGTACTGACAGTTTTATTGCTGAGGAACATTCCATCGGCGATCTCCTTGTTGGTCTTGCCTCGGGCCAACTGTTGCAAGACCATCATTTCCCGACCCGACAGACGATCCACCATATCGGCTTCACTGGCGTTCCCCAAACTGGAACGTACGGTATGCAAGGCTTGATTCGGAAAGTAGCTGTAGCCTGACAATACTGCCTTTATTGCACTGAGCAATTCAGTGAGATCCTGTTGCTTACAAACATACCCTGCAGCACCCGATTGCATGCAACGCATAGAGAAATGCCCGGGCGCCTGGGAAGTTAGTATCAGTACTTTCATGGGCGTTGCTGTCGATGTCAGACGCGCAATGACTTCCAGCCCATCAAGTTTTGGTATTCCAATATCCAGGATGACAATATCCGGCATATGCTCACGGGCAAGTTGCAACGCATCCACGCCATTATCTGTCTCTGCAATGACTTCGTAGCCATGACGTTCCATTAGCATACGCACCGCAAGACGAATGACAGGGTGATCATCCACGATCAGCACTTTATTCATGGGCAAGTCCAATTTTCGCTGTTCGAATTTTTAGAGCCCGCACGATAGCCTAGTCGTTTCACCCATGGCATGCCGCCCCCCTCGGCCACCCGCACCGAGAGACATTCCCTACAGACATTAAAGAATCGTCTTACAAATTTCCAAAAATACCGGCAGGGTAAAAACTTTATCAACCTGAAAACATTTCGATTATCC
Organism: Pseudomonas sp. ANT_J28; assembly: GCF_008370005.1. NCBI lineage: Bacteria > Pseudomonadati > Pseudomonadota > Gammaproteobacteria > Pseudomonadales > Pseudomonadaceae > Pseudomonas > Pseudomonas sp. ANT_J28. The sequence continues at coordinate 30,200 of NZ_VOBM01000044.1, read as the reverse complement.
GCAGTTTTTTTGTTTCTATTTACAACCAGAAAACCAAATAACAGGGTTCGTCGCAAGCGATCCAACGAACACCGACTATTGAGCTACCCTTAAAAGTAACTGATATTTACCACTTGAAATCCCATACCACAAACACCGCATATCAAGGTTGTAATAAAAAATCACACCAGGCAACACTTCAACAACAAACCCACCCTACCACCACCTAAAAATCAACAACAGAGGCACCCGCTACACACTCAACACCGCTACTATCAAACCTTCGAAATCGAAAACTTAAAAAGGAGTACTGTACAAATACAAACACCGACCACTTAGTTATTAAAATGAAAACCAAAAACACTAATCAACAGAGAAAAAACAATATTCCCATGAGCCAAAAACATGAACAAACTAAAGAAAAAAATCATCAACCCCATGACAGTTATTGCAATATTTGCCGCTATTTCTGAAACATCGGCCGCCGTCTCACTGCCCTTTCTCGACAATAAGGAGCGGGAGCTCTATGTCTGGTTCCTGATCAGTTTCCCTTTTTATTTGCTTTTTCTTTTCTTCGCCACACTCAACTTCAACTACCGGTCGCTGTACGCGCCATCCGATTTCGGAAAGGGAAAGCATTTTATAAAAGTGATGGACAACGCTGAACGCAGTCAGCGGCCCGATAACCTGAAGGACCCTCCCGCGCGAATCGGTATTCAGACGGGCCTCTCGGCTCTACAGCACGTTTGCCTGGCCGAGCCGCTAAAAAACCTGCACATCGTCGATGCGCGGTTGCTAAACAAGAAAATGGAATTCGGTGCCTGGATTGAAAAAAACCGGCGCCCACAGGGACGCCCTGCACAAGTGATCGTATTTCTCACCTGTACCGATTCGGAGGCATTATTGAAGGAAAGCGCAAGCAAGCAATCAAAACAGGCAAAGAATCGCAGCGGACCAACGCTTTGCATTGCTTACAATTTGAATTCACACGGTCTGACGATTCTTGATCACTCTTTTTACCTGACACGCAGCAGGTAATGCTTGAAGAGCATTCAGAGAGAGGAAACAGAAGGAAGGTATTACGGTACAAAAAGAGCGCTGATAACACGATGTCCGGCAGGAAAACTCCCCCTTATTCAGAAATTGTGGCCTTGTCACCGACAAGGCCACAACTCTATTACCGTCGTTCCATTACGGTCGTTCCACTACGGCGTCAAAGATCTCAGAAAAGCTTCCGGCCTTTGTTCGCCGCAATACGCATGCGCAACGCGTTGAGCTTGATGAAGCCCGCCGCGTCGGCTTGGTTGTAGGCGCCGCCATCTTCTTCGAAGGTCGCGATGTTGGCATCGAACAACGATTCGTCGGACTTGCGACCGGTGACGATCACGTTGCCCTTGTAAAGCTTCAGGCGCACAACGCCGTTCACGTGGGCCTGGGATGCGTCGATCATCTGTTGCAGCATCAGACGCTCAGGGCTCCACCAGTAACCGGTGTAGATCAGGCTGGCGTATTTAGGCATCAGCTCGTCTTTGAGGTGAGCCACTTCGCGGTCCAGGGTGATCGATTCGATCGCACGGTGGGCGCGCAGCATGATGGTGCCGCCTGGGGTTTCGTAGCAGCCACGGGACTTCATGCCTACGTAACGGTTCTCGACGATGTCGAGACGGCCGATACCGTGTTCGCCGCCGATACGGTTCAGGGTCGCCAGCACGGTAGCCGGGGTCATTTCGACGCCGTCCAGTGCGACGATGTCGCCATTGCGGTAGGTCAGTTCCAGGTATTGCGCTTTATCTGGAGCCTTCTCCGGGGAGACGGTCCATTTCCACATGTCTTCTTCGTGCTCGGTCCAGGTGTCTTCCAGCACGCCGCCTTCATAGGAGATGTGCAGCAGGTTGGCATCCATCGAGTACGGGGATTTTTTCTTGCCGTGACGCTCGATCGGGATGTTGTGCTTTTCAGCATAATCCATCAGCTTTTCACGGGAGAGCAGGTCCCACTCGCGCCACGGAGCAATCACTTTCACGCCTGGCTTCAAGGCGTAGGCGCCCAGCTCGAAACGAACCTGGTCGTTGCCCTTGCCGGTGGCACCGTGGGAAATGGCGTCAGCGCCGGTTTCGTTGGCGATTTCGATCAAGCGCTTGGCGATCAACGGACGAGCGATGGAAGTACCCAGCAGGTACTCGCCTTCGTAAACGGTGTTGGCGCGGAACATCGGGAAAACGAAATCGCGCACGAATTCTTCGCGCAAGTCGTCGATGTAGATCTCTTTCACGCCCATGGCCTGTGCCTTGGCGCGTGCAGGTTCGACCTCTTCGCCCTGACCCAGGTCAGCGGTGAAGGTCACGACTTCACAGTTATAAGTATCCTGCAGCCACTTGAGGATCACCGAAGTGTCCAGGCCGCCGGAATACGCCAGAACGACCTTGTTTACGTCCGCCATGCCATCACTCCACGGGGTTCTACGGAAAGCGGTCAAGTCTACCGGTCATGCAGGATAATTTACAGAGGCGCGACAGCTTATGACGACGAAGCGACAGATTATGTCGAGTGAGCGACGATAACAGCGGGTTCAGGAGGTCGACGCGGCGCTCGCCGATGCCGTGGCCTGAGGGGCCGGCTTTTCAGCGGGCGCAACCCGCGCGAGGTGCACATTGACCCGACGGTTCTTCGCCCGGTTGGCGGAATTGGTATTGGGCGCCAATGGATAACGCTCGCCGTGAAAGCGCACAGTGATCTGCGATTCCTGAATGCCGTTGGCCTTGAAGAACTCCATGACGGCCAGAGCCCGACGCCGCGACAGATCACGATTGGTCAGGCGGTTGCCGCTGTTGTCGGAGTGGCCATCGAGTTCAATGTGGTTGACCGTCGGGTCAGCCTTCATGAACGCCAGCATCACTTGCAATTGAGCCTTGGCCTGCGCGTCGAGATCGATGCCTTCGCCGGGGAAGCCGATCTGCGATTGCTTAACCTGCTCGAAACTCTTCGGCAGCAGTTTTGCCACACAGCTCTGGTAGTCGTTGAAGGCCTTGCTGAACTTGACCGGCAGCAGGCGCACTTCCGACACCCGGCCATCGCCCGAGTAATGTCGAACGACCGGACTGCGGCCATCCATCAGGCCACTGATCAAGCGGCCGGCCTGAACTTGCGAACTGTTGAACAGCACGTTGCCGCTGCCGATCCGCACAGAACCGAGGTTGATGTCGCCACGCCCCGGCTGCCAGGGTGCAGCCGCCGCCAGCAAGGTAGCCGAACCGCCGCCGATCATCGCGTTGTAGGACTTCAGACGAAACGTCGCTTGCTCGCCAGCGCGGTGCACGAACTCACCCGAACCAAAATCGGTGATCGGTTGACTCAGGCGGCACTCGAACTTGTCTCCTTCGACCGTCCACTCGATGCTCTCCAGACGGGTCTGGAAAGTGAGCGCCATCGCTGGAAGGCTGGCAAACACGCTGAGCAAGGCTAAATAACGCTGGCGCACGGGAGGCTCCACTGGCTTCTACAACAAAAAGACCGACACACATATGTTTACGGCATACCTGTTGGATATCGGAAGCTTCCAGCAAAACTTGATAGCGAGTGCCTGTAAGTGTCTTTTCCGGTAGCATTCCCCTCAGTTTGACCCGCCTGGAATCCCCTCATGTCCGACCGCCTGACCCTGCTGCGTCCCGACGACTGGCACATTCATCTTCGCGATGGTGCCGTGTTGACCAATACCGTTGCGGATGTCGCGCGCACCTTTGGTCGCGCCATCATCATGCCCAACCTGGTACCTCCGGTGCGTAACGCTGCTGAAGCCGACGGCTATCGCCAGCGGATTCTCGCTGCACGCCCGGCCGGCAGTCGCTTCGAACCGTTGATGGTGCTGTACCTGACCGACCGTACACAGCCCGAAGAAATTCGCGAGGCCAAGGCCAGCGGTTTCATTCACGCCGCCAAACTGTACCCGGCCGGCGCGACCACCAACTCGGACTCTGGTGTCACCAGCATCGACAAGATCTTCCCTGCACTTGAGGCCATGGCTGAAGTCGGGATGCCCTTGTTGGTTCACGGTGAAGTCACCCGTGGCGATGTCGACGTGTTCGATCGCGAAAAAATCTTCATCGATGAGCACATGCGCCGTGTGGTCGAGCGCTTCCCGAGCCTCAAAGTGGTGTTCGAACACATCACTACCGCCGACGCCGTGCAGTTCGTCAACGAGGCTTCGGCCAATGTTGGCGCGACCATCACCGCGCATCACCTGCTGTACAACCGCAACCACATGCTGGTGGGCGGGATTCGGCCGCACTTCTATTGCCTGCCGATCCTCAAGCGCAACACCCATCAGGAAGCCCTGCTCGACGCCGCCACCAGCGGCAGCGACAAATTCTTCCTCGGCACCGACTCGGCGCCCCATGCCCAGCACGCCAAAGAAGCCGCTTGCGGCTGTGCCGGTTGCTACACCGCTTATGCAGCGATCGAGATGTATGCCGAAGCCTTCGAACAGCGCAACGCGCTGGACAAGCTCGAAGCCTTCGCCAGCCTGAACGGACCTCGTTTCTACGGCCTGCCGGTGAACACCGATCGTATTACCCTGGTCCGCGAAGAGTGGACCGCCCCAACCAGCCTGCCATTTGGCGAGCTGACCGTAATCCCGCTGCGCGCCGGTGAAAAACTGCGCTGGCGCCTGCTGGAGGAACACGCGTGAGTGAAGACCATTTCGACGACGAACAGGACGGTCAAGGCGGCGGAGGTGGTTCACGCCACCCGATGGCTGAGCGCTTCCGTGGATACCTGCCAGTCGTTGTCGACGTTGAAACCGGTGGTTTCAACTCTGCCACTGACGCCTTGCTGGAAATTGCCGCAACCACCATCGGCATGGACGAAAAAGGGTTTGTGTACCCCGACCACACCTACTTCTTTCGCGTAGAGCCATTTGAAGGCGCGAACATCGAAGCGGCCGCGTTGGAATTTACCGGGATCAAACTCGACCACCCGCTGCGCATGGCAGTGAGTGAAGAAGCAGCGCTGACCGACATCTTCCGTGGCATCCGCAAGGCCCTGAAAGCCAATGGCTGCAAACGGGCGATTCTGGTCGGGCACAACAGCAGCTTCGATCTGGGTTTCCTCAACGCCGCTGTCGCACGCCTGGACATGAAACGTAATCCGTTCCATCCGTTCTCGAGCTTCGACACTGCAACCCTGGCCGGTCTGGCTTACGGCCAAACCGTACTGGCCAAGGCCTGTCAGGCGGCCGATATCGACTTCGACGGTCGTGAGGCCCACTCGGCTCGCTACGACACCGAGAAGACGGCCGAGCTGTTCTGCGGCATCGTCAATCGCTGGAAACAAATGGGCGGTTGGGAAGACTACAACGACTGATCGTTGGATTTATTCCGCCCATAAAAAACCGGCCTCAACAGCCGGTTTTTTTATGCCTCAAACGTGCCTTACAGCGCAGCAGCGTGCTCGGTCAGGTAAGCCGCAACACCTTCGGTGGAAGCGGTCATACCTTTGTCGCCTTTTTTCCAGTTGGCAGGGCAAACTTCGCCGTGCTCTTCGTGGAATTGCAGCGCGTCGACCAGACGGATCAGCTCTTCCATGTTACGGCCCAGCGGCAGGTCGTTGATGATCTGCGAACGGACAACGCCTTTGTCGTCGATCAGGAACGCGCCACGGAAAGCTACGCCGTCAGCGGACTGAACGTCGTAGGCCTTCATGATTTCCTGCTTGATGTCGGCAGCCATGGTGTAACGAACCTGGCCGATGCCGCCATTGTTGACCGGGGTGTTACGCCAGGCGTTGTGGGTGAAGTGCGAGTCGATCGAAACGGCGATCACTTCAACGTTGCGTGCCTTGAAGTCAGACATGCGGTTGTCCAGAGCGATCAGCTCGGACGGGCAAACAAAGGTGAAGTCCAGTGGGTAGAAGAACACCAGGCCGTATTTGCCTTTGATGGCCGACGACAGGGTGAAGCTGTCTACGATTTCGCCATTGCCGAGTACGGCCGGTACGGTGAAGTCAGGGGCTTGTTTGCCTACGAGTACGCTCATTGGATATCTCCTGGTGTAATAACGTGAAGAACTGGGCTCGCGTCAGCCTGTCACCTTCAAGCGACAGCCCTGTGACACGACCCCCTTCGCAAGGACCGACCATCATACACGGCGTTTTTGAGCTGTCCTCAACGGTTTTTCGCAGGTTCGTTAAAATTGCCGTCGCCGCGGTTACTGGCAGATTGCCCTGACGAAAACCGTTCGTCAGTCGCGCCCGCTTATAACGCGAAGCTTTCAGAAAGCACTTTGACAATCATTCTCGTTAACATTAAGATCCATCGCAATTGAGTCACAACCAGCGACGGTTTTCACTTATGTATGTCTGCCTCTGCACTGGCGTCACCGACGGTCAAATCCGCGAAGCAATCTATGAAGGTTGCTGCAGCTATAAGGACGTCCGTCAGGCCACCGGCGTTGCCAGCCAATGCGGTAAATGCGCCTGCCTTGCCAAGGAGGTCGTTCGCGAAACCCTGACCAAACTGCAATCGGCCCAGGCTGCAATTCCCTATCCTGTAGAATTTACTGCCGCGTAACTACCGTATTTCAAAGAACCGGACTTGATGTCCGGTTTTTTTATACCTGAAAATCAATCGCTTACGCTCTAGACGCGGAACACAAACATTCTTATTCCGATTGATTTTCATTTAAGTTTCAATAACTTAGGTTTGACACTCTTAATTACGGGGCTCAAACTCTGCTTCATTGACAGCTAATAAAGGGCAGGACCCCATCATGAAAGGCGACGTTACAGTCATCCAGCATCTCAACAAGATCCTTGCCAATGAACTGGTCGCGATCAATCAATACTTCTTGCATGCACGCATGTACGAAGATTGGGGCCTGAACAAGCTCGGCAAGCACGAGTACCACGAATCCATCGACGAGATGAAGCACGCAGACAAGCTGATCAAGCGCATCCTGTTCCTTGAAGGCCTGCCGAACGTCCAGGACCTGGGCAAGCTGCAGATCGGCGAGCACACCCAGGAAATGCTTGAGTGCGACCTGCGTATCGAACGCACCGGTCACGCGGATCTCAAAGTGGCTATCGCTCATTGCGAAACCGTCGGCGACTTTGGTAGCCGTGAACTGCTTGAAGATATTCTTGAATCCGAAGAAGAACATATCGACTGGCTGGAAACCCAACTGGGCCTGATCGATAAAGTCGGTCTTGAGAACTATCTGCAATCGCAGATGGGCGAAGAGTAAGTTAGCGCCCGCTAAGCTCGAGACAATAAAAAGCCCCGCACTCTCTTAAAGAGGCGGGGCTTTTTTAATGCCTACAAAGACTGAATCAGGCTTCAGTCTTGTTGGCAGCAGCCGCTTCAACAGCCGCTTTGATCGTGGTCTGCAACGAACCATCAGCGGACATTTCAGTCATGATGTCGCTACCGCCGACCAGCTCACCGCCAACCCACAGTTGCGGGAAGGTTGGCCAGTTGGCGTATTTTGGCAGGTTGGCGCGGATTTCCGGGTTCTGCAGGATGTCCACGTACGCAAACTTTTCACCACACGCCATCACGGCCTGCGCGGCTTTCGCGGAGAAGCCGCACTGCGGGGCATTCGGCGAGCCTTTCATGTAAAGCAGAATGGTGTTGTTAGCAATCTGCTCTTTAATCGTTTCGATGATATCCATGGAGCACCTCGGCTGAACTTTCCGACTCAGTGGTCGGCACGGTGGCGCATTGTAACGGAAACCCGAGCACCCTGCTCGGTCTCCCCGACAGACTTGATCAAGCCGCCGCCACGGTCACTGGCACACCGTTCAACGCCGCATTGCCCGACAACTCATCGAGCTGACGCTCGTCAGTCAGGTCATTGGCGCTGGAGCCCGGCTGACCACAGGCAATGGTCATCTGTACGCCTGGCCGCGCATGGCCCCAACCGTGCGGAAGGCTGACCACGCCTTTCATCATATCCAGACTGCCGAGCACTTCAACTTCAATCTCACCGACCCGCGAACTGACCCGCACTCGCTGCCCGTCGTTGAGCCCACGGCTGGCCAGGTCATCCGGGTGCATCAGCAATTGATGGCGCGGCTTGCCCTTCACCAGGCGGTGATAGTTGTGCATCCACGAGTTGTTGCTGCGCACATGGCGGCGGCCAATCATCAGCAACTCATCGGCCGCTGGTGCTTGCAAGGCTGCAAAGCGCGCCAGGTCGGCAAGGATCGCTGGTGGCGCAGCCTGGACGCGCTGGTTGGCGGTTTTCAGGCGTGGCGCCAGGTTAGATTTCAGCGCCCCGAGATCGACACCATGAGGGTGATCGAACAAGGTAGCCAGCGACAATTTCTGTTCCGAAGCATCACCATACAACCCCACCCGCAAGCCACGGTCGATCATCTGCGCTGGCGGGATCGTCGGTTTCAGTTCCTTGCCAGTCTTCTCAGCAAAGGCCTTGGCCAGCCCCACGAAAATCTCCCAGTCATGCAACGCACCTTCAGGTTTGGCCAGGATCGCGCGATTGAACCGACTGACGTTACGCACCGCAAACATATTAAAGGTCGTGTCGTAATGATCGTTTTCCAGAGCCGATGTGGACGGCAGAATCAGGTCGGCATAACGCGTGGTTTCATTGATGTACAGGTCGATGCTGACTATGAACTCCAAACCGTCAAGAGCCTGTTCCAGTTGCCGGCCATTGGGCGTCGACAGCACCGGATTACCCGCCACGGTAATCAGCGCGCGGACCTGCCCTTCTCCTTCGGTAAGCATCTCTTCGGCCAGTGCCGACACCGGCAGTTCTCCACCGTATTCGGGACGCCCGGAGACCCGGCTCTGCCACAGATTGAAATGCCCGCCTGAGGTGGACGCCACCAGGTCCACCGCAGGTTCGGTGCACAACGCACCTCCCACACGATCAAGATTACCGGTGACCAGATTGATCAGTTGCACAACCCAATGACACAAGGTGCCGAACGCCTGGGTCGAGACACCCATGCGGCCGTAACAGACCGCTGTCGGCGCCGCCGCAAAGTCCCGCGCCAGTTGGCGGATCTGTTCGGCGGGCACCGCGCATAGTGGGCTCATGGCCTCGGCGGTGAAATTCGCGACCGCCTCCCGCACCTCATTTAGACCGTCCATCGGCAAATGACTGTCGCGGGTCAGGCCTTCAGCGAACAAGGTGTTGAGCAGTCCAAACAACAATGCCGCATCACCACCGGGGCGCACGAACAGATGCTGGTCGGCAATCGCCGCGGTTTCGCTGCGGCGCGGATCGACCACCACCACTTTGCCGCCGCGGGCCTGAATGGCCTTCAAGCGCTTCTCCACATCCGGCACGGTCATGATGCTGCCGTTGGAGGCCAGCGGATTGCCGCCGAGGATCAGCATGAAATCGGTGTGATCGATGTCCGGGATCGGCAACAGCAAACCGTGGCCGTACATCAAATGGCTGGTCAGGTGATGGGGCAACTGGTCAACTGAGGTCGCGGAAAACCGGTTGCGGGTTTTCAACAGGCCGAGAAAATAATTGCTGTGGGTCATCAACCCATAGTTGTGCACGCTGGGGTTGCCTTGATAGACCGCCACCGCGTTCTGTCCGTGACGCTCCTGAATCGCCGCCAGACGTTCGGCTACAAGGTTGAAGGCGTCTTCCCACTCGATGGGTTGCCATTCACTGCCGACACGTAGCATCGGCTGACGCAAACGATCCGGATCGTTCTGAATATCTTGCAGGGCAACGGCCTTGGGGCAGATGTGCCCGCGGCTGAAGGTATCCTGAGCGTCACCCTTGATCGAAGTGATCTGCACCGCGCCTTCGACCTCGGTGGTTTCGATGGTCAGGCCGCAGATGGCTTCGCACAAGTGGCACGCACGGTGATGGAGAGTCTTGGTCATGGCCAGTCTCTGTCTTGTTCTGGGCGGGCAATATCGACCGCGGGAACAAAACTATGGCGCCTGATCCACTGCTGCGCCAGCGACGTTCGTCTTGTGAATCGGCGGCCATCAGGCCAGCCGATGACCGCTGGGGATCAGTTCGGCGGCAGCCTCGGCGGCGCCTGCAACTGGATCTCCTGGATGGTTTCGATCTGCTCTTGAGCGACATGGACACCGGTGAGTTCGCCGATCAGCCGCCAGTGCTCGTCGAGCCCGGTGCTGATGGTTGCCATGCGGTCGATCATCCGCCGGCCGGCAGCCTTGGTCACTTCGTCTTCACTGCGCATCAACTCGAAGGACATCGAGGTCATGGACGCGGTGAGGTGGGTCAGAGAGCGGGCGGTGAGGCCGAGTAATTCCATTAACTGTCGTTCTTTCGATTCCATTCCGAAGGCTTCCTGCGTCGTTCGTGGATTAGTTATAACCCGCCACCTTGCATTAGCAAATGTTTCAGACCAGACACATCCATCAATCCTGAGTACAAATGTTTCGAATGAAAGGTCAGAAACTGACCGTTGCTACGTCTTCCCCGCCCCGTTTGATTGCAAAGCCCCGCGACCCCAGTGTACAAATGACTGGCTGCTGTCAGGAAACAGGCTTCAAAAGCGCTACTGCGGTCATCCCGTAGCCCCTCTGAAATCCCCAAACACCGTAGCCTATTGGAAAAACGCGACATTTAATGTCAATATCGCGCCTTCCCCTATTTCGTCGCCCCGTGCGGCTTACGCCGCAGGTCTCGCCCGTTTTTCAGTTAAACAAGGCTTTGAGTATCTGCGGTCTGTTGCAAAAAGGTAGTCAATGATGAGCGCAAGGCACTTTCTCTCCCTGATGGATTGCACGCCCGAAGAGCTGGTCAGCGTGATCCGTCGAGGCGTTGAGCTCAAAGACCTGCGTAACCGCGGCGTACTGTTCGAGCCTCTGAAAAACCGCGTGCTCGGGATGATTTTCGAGAAGTCCTCGACCCGCACCCGTATTTCGTTCGAAGCCGGCATGATCCAGCTCGGTGGGCAGGCGATCTTCCTGTCGCCGCGCGACACCCAACTGGGCCGTGGCGAGCCGATCGGCGATTGCGCGATCGTCATGTCGAGCATGCTCGACGCCGTAATGATCCGTACCTTTGCCCACAGTACCCTGACCGAATTCGCCGCCAACTCCCGCGTGCCCGTGATCAACGGCCTGTCCGATGACCTGCACCCGTGCCAGTTGCTGGCCGACATGCAGACGTTCCTCGAACACCGCGGCTCGATCCAGGGCAAAACCGTGGCCTGGATCGGCGACGGCAACAACATGTGCAACAGCTATATAGAAGCGGCGATCCAGTTCGACTTCCAGTTGCGCATCGCGTGCCCGGAAGGCTTTGAACCCAACCCTGAATTCGTGGCGAAGGCCGGTGACCGGGTCACCATCGTCCGCGATCCGAAGGATGCCGTACGCGGCGCCCACCTGGTCAGCACCGACGTCTGGACCTCCATGGGCCAGGAAGAGGAAACCGCCAAACGCCTTAAGCTGTTCGCGCCGTTTCAGGTCAACCGCGCCCTGCTCGACCTGGCCGCACCGGACGTGCTGTTCATGCACTGCCTGCCGGCCCACCGTGGCGAGGAAATCAGCGTCGACCTGCTGGATGACAAGCGCTCCGTCGCGTGGGATCAAGCCGAAAACCGTCTTCACGCACAAAAGGCCCTGCTCGAATTTCTCGTCGAACCGGCGTACCACCACGCATGAGCCATCCATTACTGCTGAACCTGCGCAACCTCGCCTGCGGCTACCAAGACCAGCGCGTCGTGCAGAACCTCAACCTGCATTTGAATGCCGGCGACATCGGCTGCCTGTTGGGCTCTTCGGGTTGCGGCAAGACCACCACGCTACGGGCGATTGCTGGTTTCGAACCGGTACACGAAGGTGAAATCCAGTTGGCGGGCGAGACGATCTCCCGCGCCGGCTTCACCCTCGCCCCGGAGAAACGCCGGATCGGCATGGTGTTCCAGGATTACGCACTGTTTCCGCATTTGAGCGTGGCCGAGAACATCGCCTTCGGGATCCGCAAGCATCCGCAAAAGGATCGCGTCACCGAAGAGTTGCTGGAACTGGTCAACCTGAAAAACCTCGGCAAGCGCTTCCCGCATGAGCTGTCCGGTGGTCAACAGCAGCGCGTCGCACTGGCCCGTGCCTTGGCGCCGGAACCGCAACTGCTGCTGCTCGACGAACCCTTCTCCAACCTTGATGGCGAGCTGCGACGCAAGCTCAGCCATGAGGTGCGCGATATCCTCAAGGCTCGTGGCACCAGCGCGATTCTGGTGACCCACGACCAGGAAGAAGCCTTCGCGGTGAGTGATCATGTGGGGGTTTTCAAGGAGGGTCGCCTGGAGCAGTGGGATACGCCCTACAACCTGTATCACGAACCGCTGACGCCCTATGTGGCCAGCTTCATCGGCCAGGGTTATTTCATTCGCGGTCAGCTGAGCAGCCCCGAGTCGGTGCAGACCGAACTGGGTGAGTTACGCGGTAATCGTGCCTACACCTGGCCGGTTGGCGGTGCGGTGGATGTATTGCTGCGTCCGGACGATATCGTTTATGCACCGGATAGCACGTTGAAGGCGCGGATTGTCGGCAAGTCTTTCCAGGGTGCGTCCACCTTATATCGCTTGCAGTTGCCGACCGGCGCGCAGCTAGAGTCGATTTTCCCGAGCCATGCCGATCATCAGGTGGGTTCAGAGGTCGGCATTCGTGTCGCGGCTGAACACCTGGTGCTGTTTCAGGCGTCGGGCAGTACGGCGGCGCAGATTCCGACCGTCGAATCCGGTGTCCGCCGCTACAGCAGCGCCCACTGACAAACACAACTCCTGTGTGCGAGCTTGCTCGCGATAGCGGACTGTCAGTCAATGATGATGTCGACTGACAGTCCGCAATCGCGAGCAAGCTCGCTCCCACATTGGGTGTTCGTTTAACTCAGCATTAGCGTTCCGCTTGCAACGAGCGTCGCATTCCCGCCGATTTTCACCCGATCCCCTTCCAGCCGACAGAACAACTCCCCGCCTCGAGCCGAACGCTGATAAGCCGTCAGGCTCGACTTGCCCAAACGTTTCGACCAGTACGGAATCAGGCTGCAATGGGTGGAACCGGTCACCGGGTCTTCGTTGATGCCGATCGCTGGCGCGAAGTAGCGGGAAACAAAATCATGCTGGCTGCCCCTGGCCGTGACAATTGCCCCCGGCCACGGCAGTTTCGCCAGTGCCGCCATGTCCGGCTGACATTCGAGCACCGCCTGTTCGGATTCCAGCACCACGAACAACTCGTTCGACCCCAGCACATCAACCGCTTCCACACCCAGCGCGCGCTCGACATCCAGGGTCACGCCCACTTCCGACGGAATGAGCGCCGGAAAATCCAGCCACAAGCGCTCACCCTCACGGCTCACACTCAGCAGGCCGGACTTGCAGACGAAGTCCAGGCGCTCGACCGGCTCTTTATAGATTTCAAACAGAACATAAGCGCTGGCCAGGGTTGCATGACCGCACAACGGCACTTCGGTAGTCGGGGTAAACCAGCGGATGTGCCAGCCCTGCCCTTCGCGTACCACGAAAGCGGTTTCGGCGAGGTTGTGCTCGGCGGCGATCTTCTGCATCAACTCATCGGCAAGCCAAGCATCGAGGCGATAGACCATCGCCGGGTTGCCACTGAACGGCCGATCACTGAACGCATCGACCTGATGAAACTCAAGCTGCATAACCTTCTCCCTTTGTCAGGTCACGGAGCATGAAGCTGCCGACAACCCGGCACCAGTGACAGAGCCAGTAAATTTGCACCATACAGCGCCAGGCCGGAAGCCCTCGTCAGGCGCGGCCGATATCGGCGAACTTCGCCTGGGTATGTTCGGCCAGCACCGCGGGTGCCAATTCGACTTCCAGCCCACGTCGCCCCGCACTGACAAAAATGCTGGCGAAGGGCTGAGCCGAATTATCGATAAAGGTACGCAAGCGCTTTTTCTGTCCCAGCGGGCTGATCCCACCCAACAGGTAACCGGTGGATCGTTGCGCAGCGGCAGGATCGGCCATTTCGACTTTTTTCACGCCCGCAGCATGCGCCAGGCCCTTTAAGTCCAGACTTCCGACGACCGGCACCACGGCCACCAACAATTCACCTTTCTCGCTCGCCGCCAGCAAGGTCTTGAACACCTGCGCCGGATCCAGCCCCAGCTTCTCCGCGGCCTCCAGCCCGTAGGACGCTGCCTTCGGATCATGTTCGTAACTGTGCACGCGATGTTCGGCACGAACTTTTTTCAACAAATCCAATGCGGGGGTCATGACAGCTCCAGACTGGGCGGCAGAAGAAAAATACTGCGCTGGATTCTAGGGCATTGATCGACAAATGGCTCTATTGCGGCGCTATTTCAAAGGCTTGGCGGCGCCTTATGCCGTTCGTCCACCTTCAGCCTGCCGCGTGAACGATGCGGTCATTCATGTGACTGATAGTTCGATTGTGACTGATGGTTCACTTTCGACCTTTGACAGCAGCGTTTCTTGTCTATATTTTTTCGAATCTGAATACTGTACGAATGTTCCTATCGCAGCACCCAGCAGTAGGCCGAGAACAGGATGGGGATCCCGTCTCGGTGAAAATCGCGCTTTGTCCCTTAGGAAAAAGCGCCAGACAACAACAAAAACGAGGTTTTCAATGACAACTGCTTTACAACAACCGTCGCTCTCAAGCCAATGCATGGCCGAATTTTTGGGTACTGCACTGCTGATCTTTTTTGGTACAGGTTGTGTTGCCGCGCTCAAGGTCGCGGGTGCCAGCTTCGGCCTTTGGGAAATCAGCATCATCTGGGGGATCGGCGTGAGCATGGCGATCTATCTGACCGCCGGCGTTTCCGGGGCTCATCTCAATCCCGCCGTCAGCATTGCCCTGAGCATTTTCGCTGACTTCGAAAAGCGCAAACTGCCTTTTTATATTCTCGCCCAGATCGCTGGTGCCTTCTGTGGAGCGTTGTTGGTTTACACGCTGTACAGCAATTTATTCTTCGATTACGAACAAACTCACCATATGGTTCGTGGTACTCAGGCCAGCCTCGAATTGGCGTCAGTGTTCTCCACCTTCCCCAACCCGGCCTTGACCACGGCACAAGCCTTCCTGGTTGAAGTGATCATCACCGCCATCCTGATGGGCGTGATCATGTCCCTGACCGACGACAACAATGGCTTGCCAAAGGGTCCGCTCGCTCCGCTGCTGATCGGCCTGCTGATTGCCGTGATTGGTAGTTCGATGGGGCCGCTGACCGGTTTTGCGATGAACCCGGCGCGCGACTTCGGTCCTAAACTGATGACTTTCTTCGCTGGCTGGGGTGAAATTTCCTTCACCGGCGGGCGCGACATCCCGTATTTCCTGATTCCGATTTTTGCACCGATTGTCGGTGCCTGCCTCGGTGCTGCAGCTTATCGCGGGCTGATTGCCCGTCATCTGCCCAGCGCCCTACCTGCTACAAAGGACGCAGCACCGGCCATTGACGGCAAACCAAGAACTTCTTGATACCGTTGGCGTGTGATCCTGCCCATCAGATCACGCGCCGGACCTCACTCCCTTTTTTCGTCCAAGGCAATCGACATGACCGACACTCAGAATAAGAACTACATCATTGCCCTCGATCAGGGTACGACCAGCTCCCGCGCGATCATTTTCGACCGCGACGCGAACGTGGTCTGCACCGCCCAGCGCGAATTCGCACAGCATTACCCGCAAGCCGGTTGGGTCGAACACGACCCGATGGAAATCTTCGCTACCCAAAGCGCCGTGATGGTCGAGGCCTTGGCTCAAGCCGGCCTGCATCACGACCAGGTTGCCGCCATCGGCATCACCAACCAGCGCGAAACCACCGTGGTCTGGGACAAGACTACCGGCCGCCCAATCTACAACGCGATCGTCTGGCAGTGCCGCCGCAGCACCGAGATCTGCCAGCAACTCAAGCGCGACGGGCACGAGCAATACATCAGCGACACCACCGGCCTGGTCACCGACCCGTACTTCTCCGGTACCAAGCTCAAATGGATCCTCGACAACGTCGAAGGCAGCCGCGAACGTGCGCGCAAAGGCGAACTGTTGTTCGGCACCATCGACAGCTGGCTGATCTGGAAATTTACTGGCGGCAAGGTGCACGTCACCGACTACACCAACGCCTCGCGCACCATGCTCTTCAACATCCACACGCTGGAGTGGGATACGAAGATGCTGGAGGTGCTGGATATTCCGCGCGAGATGCTGCCGGAAGTTAAATCCTCGTCCGAAATCTACGGCCACACCAAAAGCGGCATCGCCATCGGCGGTATCGCGGGTGACCAGCAAGCGGCCCTGTTCGGCCAGATGTGCGTCGAGCCCGGCCAGGCGAAAAACACCTACGGCACCGGCTGCTTCCTGCTGATGAACACCGGCGACAAAGCCGTGAAGTCCAAGCACGGCATGCTCACCACCATCGCTTGCGGCCCGCGCGGCGAAGTGGCTTACGCACTGGAAGGTGCTGTGTTCAATGGCGGATCTACTGTTCAGTGGCTGCGCGACGAACTGAAGATCATCAACGACGCCCACGACACCGAATACTTCGCCAATAAGGTGAAGGACAGCAACGGCGTGTACCTGGTGCCCGCCTTTACGGGTCTGGGCGCTCCGTACTGGGACCCGTATGCCCGCGGGGCATTGTTCGGCCTGACTCGCGGCGTACGGGTGGATCACATTATTCGTGCAGCCCTCGAGTCGATTGCCTACCAGACCCGCGACGTTCTCGACGCCATGCAACAGGACTCCGGCGAACGCTTGAAATCCCTGCGTGTGGACGGCGGTGCCGTCGCGAACAACTTCCTGATGCAGTTCCAGGCCGACATCCTCGGCACTCAGGTCGAACGTCCGCAAATGCGCGAAACCACCGCACTCGGTGCGGCTTACCTGGCTGGTCTGGCGTGTGGCTTCTGGGGCAGCCTGGATGAGTTGCGCGGCAAGGCTGTGATCGAACGCGAATTCGAACCGACCCTGGACGAAACCGCGAAGGAAAAACTCTACGCTGGCTGGAAAAAAGCCGTCAGCCGCACCCGCGACTGGGAACCGCATGAAGGCGCTGAATAAGCCAAGCTGAGTACTCGTATCTGTATGTCCAAATAGCGTGAAAGCGTAGCGATCGAAGGTAATACAAGGCAAAAACAGGCGAGGACCGGCTGGGGTCGCACCCGACTTTACGAGGTTGTAAATGAGCAGTCCGAGCCTGTTTTTAACGCAGGATTGCTTGCGTAACGCCGAAGGTGCCCAGCATGAAGTAGCTTTCACGTTATTTGGAAACTGGTAGGGAGCAGATTCCTGCGTCATCATGGGCAAATTTTGCACGGCAGCCCAAAGGAAGCCCCATGAATCTGCCTCCCCGTCAGCAGCAAATCCTCGAACTGGTCCGCGAACGCGGCTATGTCAGCATCGAGGAAATGGCTACGCTGTTCGTCGTTACACCGCAAACCATCCGCCGCGATATCAATCAGCTCGCGGAAGCTAATTTGTTGCGTCGCTACCATGGCGGCGCCGCTTACGATTCCAGCGTCGAAAACACCGCCTACGCCATGCGTGCCGATCAGATGCGCGATGAAAAGCAGCGTATCGGTGAAGCCATTGCGGCTCAAATCCCGGATCACGCCTCGCTGTTCATCAATATCGGTACCACCACCGAATCCATCGCCCGGGCGTTGCTCAATCACAATCACCTGAAGATCATCACCAATAACCTGCATGTAGCCTCGATGCTCAGCGCCAAGGACGACTTCGATGTCCTGCTGACTGGCGGCAATGTGCGGCGTGACGGTGGCGTGGTCGGTCAGGCCAGTGTCGACTTCATTAACCAGTTCAAGGTTGATTTCGCCCTGGTCGGCATCAGCGGTATCGATGAAGACGGCAGTCTGTTGGACTTCGACTATCAGGAAGTTCGGGTGTCCCAGGCGATCATCGCCAATGCCCGACAGGTGATTCTGGCGGCGGACTCCAGCAAATTCGGGCGCAACGCCATGATTCGTCTGGGGCCGATCAGTTTGATTGATTGCCTGGTCACCGATCAGCAACCTGTGCCGGCGTTGGCGCAGTTGTTGAGTCAGCACAAGATTCGACTCGAAGTCGTTTAACCTTCCCTCACATCTTCGGCGCCTGTACCGGCGCCATCGCGGGCAAGCCACGCTCCCACAGGTCATGCACAAACCCTTGTGGGAACGGGCTTGCCCGCGATGGCGATCGTCCAGACAGCACATCTTCTGCGCTCTATCGCACCTCTAAATGTTCGAAAATTTTCCTTTAACGGCTCTTCGATCAGTATTTTCAATCGAAGTTAACTGGCTGCGGGCGACTTTATGGGCTACCATTTTCGCAAATGAACATTAATGTTCGAATTCCAATACCGAAAATCATAAAAGCCCGAGGCTAGCCGATGCCCACTTCTACCTTGCCTACGCCCCCTCTTGCTGAGATCTACGATATCGCCGTCATCGGTGGCGGGATCAATGGCGTGGGGATCGCAGCGGATGCCGCCGGTCGCGGTCTTTCGGTGTTTCTTTGCGAAAAGGACGACCTGGCCAGCCACACCTCTTCAGCCAGCAGCAAGCTGATCCACGGTGGCCTGCGCTACCTTGAACATTACGAATTCCGTCTGGTGCGCGAAGCCCTGGCCGAACGCGAAGTGCTGCTGGCCAAGGCCCCGCACATCGTCAAGCAGATGCGCTTCGTGCTGCCGCACCGCCCACACCTGCGTCCGGCCTGGATGATCCGTGCCGGCCTGTTCCTTTATGACCACCTCGGCAAGCGGGAAAAACTCGAAGGCTCGAAAAGCCTGAAGTTCGGCCCGGACAGCCCGCTGAAAAGCGAAATCACCAAAGGCTTCGAATACTCCGATTGCTGGGTCGACGATGCTCGTCTGGTGGTACTGAACGCCATGGCCGCCCGCGAAAAAGGCGCCCACGTTCACACCCAGACCCGTTGCGTCAGCGCTCGTCGCACCAAGGGAATGTGGCACCTGCATCTGGAACGCGCCGATGGCAGTCTGTTTTCGATCCGCGCCAAGGCACTGGTAAACGCCGCCGGCCCTTGGGTCGCCAAGTTCATTCGTGACGACCTGAAGATGGAATCGCCGTACGGCATCCGCCTGATTCAGGGCAGCCACCTGATCGTTCCGAAACTGTACGAAGGCGAACACGCGCACATTCTGCAAAACGAAGATCAGCGCATCGTCTTCACCATTCCGTACCTGAACCACTTCACCCTGATCGGCACCACCGACCGCGAGTACACCGGCGATCCGGCTGCAGTTGCGATCACCGAAGGCGAAACCGACTACCTGTTAAAAGTGGTCAACTCCCATTTCAAGAAACGCATCAGCCGCGACGACATCCTGCACAGCTATTCCGGCGTTCGCCCACTGTGCAACGACGAATCCGACAACCCGTCGGCCGTCACTCGCGACTACACCTTGGCGCTGTCGGGCACCGGCGAAGAAGCGCCGCTGTTGTCGGTGTTCGGCGGCAAGCTGACCACCTACCGCAAGCTGGCCGAGTCGGCGCTGGCGCAACTGGCTCCGTACTTCAAGGACATCAAGCCGAGCTGGACCGCCAGCGCTACCCTGCCGGGCGGTGAAGACATGACCACCCCGCAAGCCTTGTGCGCCTTGATCCGTGACAAGTTCGACTGGGTGCCGACCGAAATCGCCCGCCGCTGGGCCACCACCTACGGCAGCCGCACCTGGCGCATGCTGGAAGGCGTGCAGAATCTCGGCGATATGGGCGAACACATCGGCGGCGGGCTCTACACCCGTGAAGTCGATTACCTGTGCAGCGAAGAATGGGCAACCACCGCGCATGACATTCTGTGGCGCCGCAGCAAGCTGGGGCTGTTCACCACCCCGGCGGAACAGGAAAAGCTCAAGGATTATCTGAGCAAGGTCGAGCAGAACCGCAGCAAGATCGAAGCGGCCTGATCGGCAATCCGGTTAAAGCAAAGCCCCTGAATCTCAAGATTCAGGGGCTTTTTTGTAGGTGCTTACTGCGCCAGATGCAGCAACAGGAAATCGATGAAGGCCCTCGATTTGTGGGGCAAATGCGGGCTGTTGGGAAACACCACGTTGACGGACTGCGAGGGCAGCGAATAGTCGGGCAACAGCCGGATCAGCCGCTCGCTGGCGATGTCGTCCTTGACCACCCAGGCGGGCAGCACCGAGACGCCTAACGACGACAACGTCATGGAGCGGATTGCCGTGGAAGAATTGGATTCAAACTGATTGATCCCATTGATCTCGACATTACCCGATTGCGGATGGCGCAGTGTCCACTGAGTAGGCGCCTGCAGGTTGCTGTTTGCAATCCACGGCACCGAATTCAGGTCCTGAGGCTTTTGCACCGGGTGACGCGCGAGGAACGTCTCGGTAGCCACCAGGACAATTTCATAATCCGCCAGCTTGCGGCTCTTGAATGCCGAGTCCGCCAAGTTGCCTAAACGGATAACCAAGTCTAACTTTTCCGCCACCAGATCATTGAGCGACGAGTTAAAGTTATAACAGAGTTTTATCTCCGGATAACGTTCTATAAATTGCGGAATCAACGGCAGAATATACGCCTCACCGTATTCACTGGTGGAACTGAAACGCAATTTACCGGACACCCGATTGTGCCCTTTTAATACATTATCGAAGGCGTTATCGATGTCCGCGACAATACCTTTGAACTCTTCATAAAAGTCCTGACCGATTTCGGTGAGGGATATATTTCGGGTATTTCGAATCAACAACGTCGCTGACAGCACGTCCTCCAGCGCCTTGACATGCAGACTGGCCATGGCTTTGCTGATGCTCAGGTAATTGGCAGCCTTGGTGTAAGAACCAAAATCGACAACGGCCAGGAATGTCTGGACCCGATTAAGATGAGTGTGCATAGCAATATGGCTCACTGTTAAATCCCGTCAAACATTGTTTCAAGGATAGTCGTATCGACAGTTCAAGTCCACCGCCCCTATGCTTTGCGGCAAAGGGGAAACAACATGACCTATCGCTACAAAGTTGCACTGATATTTCTGATCGGCTTTTTTATAGACTGCATTAACATCTTTATGTCGGCGGTCGCATTACCGAGTATATCGGCGGCGCTGCACGTTAGTACTTCAGACGTTGCCTGGGTGGCTAACGCTTATATTCTGGGGCTGACTCTGATCATCCCGGTCAGCACCTGGTTGGCCGGTCGTTTTGGCAGCCGGGAAATCCTCACCGCCTCGATGATCGTATTCACCGCTTCCGTGTGGATGTGTGGGCTGGCCAATAGCTTCAACGAACTGGTGATCTGGCGCTTCGTCCAGGGAATTGGTGGCGGCCTGTTGATTCCTGTCGGCCAGGCGCTGACGTTCAACCTGTTCAAGGGCGAGCAGCGGGCGAAAATATCCACATTGGTCATGGCCGTTGCCCTGATAGCGCCCGCCATTTCACCGACCATCGGCGGTGTCATCGTCGACAGCAGCTCCTGGCGCTGGGTGTTCTACAGCAACATCCCGTTCTCGCTGATAGCGGCATTGCTGTCCTGGTTCTGGATCAACGAAGCGCGGCCGACGAGTTTGCCCCGGCCCGACATCAAGGGCTTGCTGCTGGTCAGCGCGGCACTCGGCAGCCTGCTGATGGGCATGTCGTTATATGGCGGCGACGCTCCGGCATGGGTGGCCGCCCTCTTCGTCATGGCCGGCGTTGCTTTCGTCGTACTGTACGGGCTGCACTACCGCACCTGCAAAAACCCGATCATTGAACTGAGCCTGCTCAAAAGCAAAAAACTCAGCACCTCCATCTTTATCTATTACGCAATTCCCGGTGTGTTCACAGGGGTCAACTTGATGAGCATCTTCTTCCTGCAAAACACCCTGCACTTCAGCGCCCGACTGACAGGGATGTTCATGATCCTGTACGCCATCGGCGCGTTCATCGCAATGCTGATCTGTGGCCGAGTCTATAACCGGATGGGCGCGAAGCGGCTGTTTGCCCTCGGCATGCTCTTGCACAGCGCCGGCATCGCCACCCTGTTACTGGTGAACGATCCCTCAGATTTTCTGGTGATTGTCATCGCCTACAGCTTGATGGGGATCGGCGGCGGCATCGGCGCCAACACAGCACAAACCACGTCGCTGATGGACTTCGAGGGCAATGACACTCACAAGGCCAGTGTCATCTGGAACATCAACCGACAGATGTCATTCAGCATCGGCGCTGCCCTCTTCCTGATGGTTTTCAACCTGCTCTGGAAGCATTTCGATACCACCCAGGCCTACCACGTGACCTTCGCCATCGCCGCACTGGCAGGCTTGTTTCCACTCTTTCAACTGAGTCAGTTGAACACTCAAAAGGACTGTCATGCACAACAAAATAGTTGAACAGGCGCAACACAGCATTCATCACGTGCACGAGTTGATCCACACCCTGTTCACCGACGCAAACGGTAAGGGGCAGACCGCTTTCGAGCCGCTGATGTCGGCATTCGCCGAGCACTTCACCATGGTCACCACTTCGGCTGCCATCGTCAGCCGGGCGATGGTCGAACAGATGTTCAAGGGTGCGGTCGGCGCCAAACCGGGCCTCGAGATCGTCATCAGCGACCTGCAGACGGTCTGGCAGGAAGGCAACAGCGTGGCGATTCGCTACAAGGAAACCCATCGCCTCAACCAGCGCGAAAGCTCACGGGTTTCGGTGGCGATCATTGGCATGCATCACCACAACGCCCAGTGGATTTACCTGCATGAAACGCCGCTAAGCCAGGGAGGCTGATTGTCATATGAACGGCATGATCACTGGCTCTTCTATTATCTGGCCGAAAGGACGTTAGCGGCCCCGAACACCATTCGGTTTTCCGAACGCGACCTGTCAGTCGATTCGGTTAACCGGATCCCCCTGCATCAAAACTCTCGCCATAAATATTTAATAACCTTATAAATCAATAAGTTGATCTATTCAGCCTGGCCTGGCACGAGTCATGCTCTACACTCTTGGACGAATGTCCGCTGAGGCACCCCTTCAGGAGCCGGCAAGCATTCAAAGCACAAAAAGGGCCGATGAACTGGCTCCATATAAAAACAATGTCGAGGAAAATTTGATGCGCATCGTTCCCCATCTCCTGGGCGCAGCCATTGCTGCCGCTCTGATCAGCACTCCAGTTTTCGCCGCCGAGCTCACCGGCACCCTGAAGAAGATCAAAGAGTCCGGCGTTATCACCCTCGGACATCGTGACGCTTCCATTCCGTTTTCCTACATCGCGGACGCTTCCGGCAAACCGATGGGCTACTCCCACGATATCCAGCTGAAAATCGTTGAAGCCATCAAGAAAGACCTCGACCTGCCGAACCTTCAGGTCAAATACAACCTGGTCACCTCGCAAACCCGTATCCCGCTGGTGCAGAACGGCACCGTGGACGTCGAGTGCGGCTCCACCACCAACAATGTCGAGCGTCAGCAGCAAGTTGACTTCTCCGTCGGCATCTTCGAAATCGGTACCCGCCTGCTGTCCAAGAAAGATTCCGCGTACAAGGATTTCGACGACCTCAAAGGCAAGAACGTCGTGACCACCGCCGGCACCACGTCCGAGCGCATCCTCAAGTCGATGAACGCCGACAAGCAAATGGGCATGAACGTCATCTCCGCCAAAGACCACGGCGAGTCCTTCCAGATGCTGGAATCGGGCCGTGCCGTTGCGTTCATGATGGACGACGCCTTGCTGGCCGGTGAAGCCGCCAAAGCCAAGAAGGCGGATGACTGGGCCGTGACCGGCACTCCACAGTCCTACGAAATCTACGGTTGCATGGTCCGCAAGGGCGACGAGCCGTTCAAGAAGGTTGTCGACGACGCGATCGTCGCGACTTACAAGTCCGGCGAGATCAACAAGATCTACGAAAAATGGTTCATGCAGCCAATTCCGCCAAAAGGCCTGAACCTGAGCTTCCCGATGAGCAACGAGCTCAAGGCCCTGATCGCCAATCCGACCGATAAAGCGGCTGACGACAAGCCTGTAGAAAAAAAGTCCTGAATTCTAACTAACCTTATCTCCTGACAGGGCTCTGCCCTTTCAGGGGATAGTCACTCCCTGCTGGCATTTCTGGAAACACTCGAACCGGTGGCTGTCGAGCCGCTCGTGTGTGCCTGATCGTAGTGGCCTGTACGGTCAGTTCGTTAGCTCAAATTCGGTGCCGGAAGTTCATATCCAAGGCGCTGTGACGAGTCATAGCCCGCTATGGCGAGGAACAGCAACGCAGGAGATGGACTTCCGGGGCCGGAGTTGAGCTGACAGAACTGACCACACAGGCCACCTAGGTCGGGCGGGAACGGAGCTTCCCCAGGCGGGCACTTGTACATCGAACGATCTGAGGGGAGACCCTAATGAATTACAACTGGGACTGGGGCGTGTTCTTCAAGTCCACCGGCGTGGGCAGCGAGACGTATCTCGACTGGTACATCTCCGGCTTGGGCTGGACCATCGCCATCGCCGTCGTGGCCTGGATCGTTGCCCTGCTGCTGGGCTCGATTCTGGGCGTCATGCGCACCGTGCCGAACCGCATCGTATCGGGCATCGCGACCTGTTACGTCGAACTCTTCCGTAACGTGCCGCTGCTGGTTCAGCTGTTTATCTGGTACTTCCTGGTGCCCGATCTGCTGCCTGCGGACCTGCAAGAGTGGTACAAGCAGGATCTCAATCCGACCACCTCGGCTTACCTGAGCGTCGTCGTCTGCCTGGGCTTGTTCACCGCCGCCCGTGTTTGCGAACAGGTGCGTACCGGTATCCAGGCGCTGCCTCGCGGCCAGGAATCCGCCGCTCGCGCCATGGGCTTCAAGCTGCCGCAAATCTACTGGAACGTGCTGCTGCCCCAGGCTTACCGGATCATCATTCCGCCGCTCACCTCGGAATTCCTGAACGTATTCAAGAACTCTTCCGTCGCGTCGCTGATCGGCCTGATGGAGTTGCTCGCGCAGACCAAACAGACCGCCGAGTTCTCCGCCAACCTGTTCGAAGCCTTCACCCTGGCAACGCTGATCTACTTCACGCTGAACATGGGCCTGATGCTGCTGATGCGCATGGTCGAGAAGAAAGTAGCCGTACCGGGCCTGATCTCCGTAGGGGGTAAATGATGGAATTCGACTTCTCGGGCATCATCCCGTCCCTGCCGGGCTTGTGGAACGGCATGGTCATGACCTTGCAACTGATGGCGCTGGGCGTCATCGGTGGGATCATCCTCGGCACGATCCTGGCGCTGATGCGCCTGTCCCACAGCAAATGGCTGTCGAACATTGCCGGCGCCTACGTTAACTACTTCCGCTCGATTCCACTGCTGCTGGTGATCACCTGGTTCTACCTGGCGGTGCCGTTCGTACTGCGCTGGATCACCGGCGAAGACACCCCGATCGGCGCGTTTGCCTCGTGCATCGTGGCATTCATGATGTTCGAAGCGGCGTACTTCTGCGAAATCGTCCGGGCCGGCGTCCAGTCGATTTCCAAGGGTCAGATGGGTGCAGCCCAAGCCCTGGGCATGACGTATGGTCAGATGATGCGGTTGATCATCCTGCCGCAAGCATTCCGCAAGATGACCCCGCTGCTGCTGCAACAGAGCATCATCCTGTTTCAGGACACCTCGCTGGTATACGCGGTCGGTCTGGTGGACTTCCTCAATGCCTCGCGTGCCAGTGGCGACATCATCGGTCGCTCCAACGAGTTCCTGATCTTTGCAGGTCTCACGTACTTCACAATCAGCTTTGCCGCCTCGCTGCTGGTCAAGCGTCTGCAAAAAAGGTTTGCCGTATGATTTCTATCAAGAATGTCAACAAGTGGTATGGCGACTTCCAGGTACTGACTGACTGCAGCACCGAGGTCAAAAAAGGCGAAGTGATTGTGGTGTGCGGGCCGTCCGGCTCCGGCAAATCCACCCTGATCAAATGCGTCAATGCCCTGGAACCCTTCCAGAAAGGCGACGTGGTGGTCGATGGCACGTCCATCGCCGATCCGAAGACCAACCTGCCGAAACTGCGTTCGCGCGTTGGCATGGTGTTCCAGCATTTCGAACTGTTCCCGCACCTGACCATCACCGAAAACCTGACCATCGCGCAGATCAAGGTCTTGGGCCGCAGCAAGGAAGAAGCCACCAAGAAAGGCCTGCAACTGCTTGAGCGCGTCGGGCTGTCTGCCCATGCGCATAAGCATCCGGGCCAGCTCTCCGGTGGTCAGCAACAGCGTGTGGCGATTGCCCGTGCGCTGGCGATGGACCCGATCGTCATGCTGTTCGACGAACCGACCTCGGCGCTGGACCCTGAAATGGTCAACGAAGTACTCGACGTGATGGTGCAACTGGCCCACGAAGGCATGACCATGATGTGCGTGACCCACGAAATGGGTTTCGCCCGTAAAGTGGCGGACCGGGTGATTTTCATGGACCAGGGCAAAATCATCGAAGACTGCAAGAAAGAGGAGTTCTTCGGCGACATCAACGCTCGCGCCGAGCGTACACAGCACTTCCTCAACAAGATTCTGCAGCACTAAAGCCCGCTGCATTCCCCGACAGCAATTGTCGGGGAATGCAGGTGGTTGACCCAAGGCATCTGTGATGAAATGCGACCCCACTCTCTATCGCGCCGCGCCGCCATCACTCGCCGTGAAACCCCGTCTGATTCGCCATCTGTTCCTGCCGCCGCTGGTCATCGCCCTGATGATCGGATTGGGCTACCTCGGCTTCTGGGTCAGTGACCACTACGGGATCCGCAGCCTCAGCGAGAACGGCCAGCGTCAGCTGGAACTGCACGCCCGCGCTGTCGAGAGCGAGATCAGCAAATACACCTACCTGCCCAGCCTGCTGGAACTCGAGTCCAGCGTTTCGAAGCTGTTGGCCGACCCGTCGCCGGAACACCGGCAGACGGTCAATGAATACCTCGAAGGCCTGAACCGGCGCAGCCGCAGTCGGGCTATCTACGTGATGGACACCACCGGCCGTGTCATGGCTACCAGTAACTGGCGCGATGTCGACAGTTACCTGGGCGAAGACCTGTCCTTCCGCGCCTATTTCCAGAATGCCGTTCGTGGTCAGCCGGGGCGTTTCTACGGCATCGGCAGCACCAACGGCGAGCCCGGTTATTACCTGGCTCATGGACTGGAAGAACACGGAAAGATC
This sequence comes from Pseudomonas sp. ANT_J28, assembly GCF_008370005.1. Classification (NCBI taxonomy): domain Bacteria; kingdom Pseudomonadati; phylum Pseudomonadota; class Gammaproteobacteria; order Pseudomonadales; family Pseudomonadaceae; genus Pseudomonas; species Pseudomonas sp. ANT_J28. The sequence continues at coordinate 3,154 of NZ_VOBM01000044.1, read as the reverse complement.
ATCGGCGTCGCAGTGGTCAAGGTCCGCCTCGAAGCCCTGGAAGAACGCTGGCAGCGCGCGCGGCTGGAAGCTTTCGTCAGCGATGAAAACGGCATCATCATTCTTTCCAGCGATCCGGCACGGCGCCTGAAATCGGTTGTGCCGCTGAGCGACGAGACCAAGGAAAAACTGGCCCGCAGCCTTCAGTACTACTGGTTCCCACTGAACGAACTGCAACCGCTGGCCCGTGAACGACTGGCCGAAGGCGAGGAAAAACTCACCTTCCCCTCCAACAGTGAAGTGGAATCCAATGAAGAGGACATCAGCTACCTGTCGCAAACCCGGCCATTGAGCGACACCCCGTGGAATTTCACCCTGCTCACCCCCCTGCAGGATTTGCGTCGCGAAGCGATCAATCAGGGGATTCTGGTGGCGGTGGCGTTTGCCCTGGTGGCGTTCCTGCTGATCGCCTGGAACGAGCGGCGCAAGGTCATTGCCACACGCCTCGCCGCCCGGGAAGCCTTGCAGGAGGCCAACAATCAACTGGAGCGTCGGATTACCGAACGCACCACTGATCTACGCGCCAGCAACGAACGGCTCAAGGGCCAGATCCGCGAACGGCGTCTGGCCGAAGAGACGCTACGCCGCGCCCAGGATGAACTGGTACAGGCCGGTAAACTCGCGGCGATCGGCCAGATGTCCACCAGCATCGCCCACGAATTGAACCAGCCACTGGCGGCGCTGCGGACCTTGTCCGGCAACACCGTGCGGTTTCTGGAACGCGGTCAGCTGGACGTTGCCAGCACCAACCTCAAGACCATCAACGAACTGATCGACCGCATGGGCCGGATCACCGCCAGCCTGCGTTCATTCGCTCGCCGCGGAGACGACAAAGGTCAGGCCAGCCTCGGCAAAGCGGTGGATGCAGCCTTGCAACTGCTGGGTGGTCGCGTGGAAAGCGCTCATTTGCAACTGCACCGAGACTTCGCCGATCTGCAGGTGCAGATCGACCAGACGCGTCTGGAGCAGATTCTGGTCAACCTGATCGGCAACGCCCTCGACGCCATGCAGGCGCAGCCGCTGCCAGAGTTGTGGCTCGAAGGCGAAGAGTTCGATGGCAAATATCGCCTTCGTGTACGCGACAACGGCCATGGCATCGACGCCGAAGCACGCAAACATTTGTTCGAACCGTTCTTCACCACTAAACCCGGCGAACAGGGCCTGGGCCTTGGCCTGACCCTTTCCGCCAGCCTGGCCGCCGCCACCGGCGGTCATCTGGGGGTCGAGCACCCGGCCAGCGGTGGTACCACCTTCGTCCTCAGTTTACCGTTGGTAAGCCCCACTCACGCCGAGCCAATATGAACAACGACCTTAGTGTGCTGATCGTCGAAGACGACCCCCATGTGCTGCTCGGCTGCCAACAGGCGCTGACCCTGGAAGACATTCCCTGCGTGGGCGTCGGTAGCGCCGAAGAAGCGCTGGAGCGAGTCGGCGATAACTTTGCCGGCATCGTCATCAGCGACATCCGCCTGCCGGGTATCGATGGCCTGGAATTGCTGACCCGCCTCAAGGCTCGCGATCGCAGCCTGCCGGTGGTGCTGATCACCGGTCACGGCGACATCTCCATGGCTGTCGATGCGATGCAGAAAGGCGCCTATGACTTCATGGAGAAACCTTTCTCCCCCGAACGTCTGGTCGATGTGGCGCGCCGTGCGCTGGAGCAACGCAGCCTTGCGCGGGAAGTCTCTTCGTTGCGTCGGCAACTGGCGGAACGGGATTCTCTCGAAGGCCGGATCATCGGCCGCTCGCCAGCCATGCAGAACCTGCGGGAATTGATCGCCAACGTTGCCGATACGTCGGCCAACGTGCTGATCGAAGGTGAGACCGGCACAGGTAAAGAGCTGGTTGCGCGTTGCCTGCACGACTTCAGTCGGCGGCACACCAAGCAGTTCGTCGCGCTGAACTGCGGTGGCCTGCCGGAAAACCTGTTCGAAAGCGAAATCTTCGGCCACGAAGCCAACGCCTTTACCGGCGCCGGCAAGCGGCGGATCGGCAAGATCGAACACGCCGACGGCGGCACGCTGTTTCTCGACGAAGTGGAAAGCATGCCGCTGCCGCTGCAAATCAAACTGCTGCGGGTGTTGCAGGAACGCACCCTCGAACGCCTCGGCTCGAACCAGAGTGTGGCGGTGGATTGCCGGGTGATCGCGGCGACCAAGTCCGATCTGGATGAGTCGAGCAAGGCGGGCGAGTTTCGCAGCGACCTGTATTACCGCTTGAACGTAGTGACCCTTGAATTACCGCCGCTGCGTGAGCGCCGCGAAGACATCCTGCAATTGTTCGAACACTTCCTGCAGCAATCGTCCCTGCGCTTCGACCGTGCCGTGCCGGACCTCGACAACCAGACCCTGTCGAACCTGATGAGCCACGACTGGCCGGGCAACGTACGCGAACTGCGCAACGTCGCCGAGCGCTTTGCCCTCGGTCTGCCGGCCTTCAAGAAATCCGGTACCAGCGGCAGCAATCAGGGCTTGGCCTTCGCCGAAGCGGTGGAAGCCTTCGAACGCAACTTGCTCAACGACGCCTTGCAGCGCAGCGGCGGCAACCTGACCCAGGCCAGTCTGGAACTGGGCATGGCCAAGACCACCCTGTTCGACAAAGTGAAGAAGTACGGGCTGAGCCACTGATGGACCTGATTCTCAAAGCAACCCTGGGCGCGGCCGTGGTGGTGATCCTCGCCACCCTGGCCCGAACCAAAAACTATTACATCGCAGGATTGGTGCCGCTGTTTCCGACCTTTGCGCTGATTGCTCATTACATCGTCGGCAAGGGCCGTTCGCTGGAGGATTTGAAGACCACCATCGTGTTTGGGATGTGGTCGATCATTCCTTACTTCATCTACCTGGCGACGTTGTATGTGATGGTGGACCGGATGCGGCTGGAGGCTTCGCTCGCTGTAGCGGCGGTGGCTTGGTTAATGGCGGCGACGGTGCTGGTCAGCGTTTGGGTGCGCCTTCACGGCTGAGATTTTTGATCCTGCCCGAAACCCGCCTGTAATTGGATGGACTCGCCCAAGCCGAGGCGTCAATGCGCCACGGTGGCAGTCTAAACAGCCAACGACAGCGAGGGCGAGTCCATGAAAAATCATAGTTCGATTGATCAATCCCTGTCTTCT
>NZ_VOBM01000043.1:0-58704 GCF_008370005.1 Pseudomonas sp. ANT_J28 | reverse complement strand
GTAGAGGTACACTTTTTCGACTTTTGCATCGGGTCGCATCATGAGGTGCTGGCTCCAGAAAGAGTTGGGGAGCACAGCTTCGAGCATCAGATTTCGACTTGGAATGTGGGCTTCATGGAGCGCTTACCAGCAAACCGCCCAAGAGGTAGAGACCATTCATGAGCGCCTCGTGTTCAGCGCAGCACAACCGTAGGCCATGCCCACTACCGTTATGAAGCACAGCGCACCGAATCCTAAAAAGACGAAGTCCATCGCGATTCCTCCTGTGATGGTGTCTAGGCTAGTGACTCATGTATCAAGATGTTGAAAATATTCCGGGAGGCGAGATAAAGATCTCGAAAAGACGGGTAAAAAAGGACCAGTACCGTTGTATGCGATGTTGAAGTTGTAGGTGCGTGAATAACTCAGGGCAGTAGCCTGCTGTCCGTGATACGCAAAGCCGACGAAGTAAAAACTCCCTTGGTCTCGATCATACCTCTTCACCGTCCAAAGCAGATCCTGCTCTGAGTGCACCAACAGCTCACCGAACTATTGATCTCCCCGTTCACTCACCGACCCTCAAAATGCTGATATGCCGATGGCTGAAAAGTGCAGAGGCTGCCGACTACGCTTTACTTGATATGGATCAATAGAGTCTCTTAGACGTGCTGTACGTTGAACGTGCCACACCCGTTAACCAATTGCCGGGGAAGCACCATGTTCTGGTTTCGCCATCGTCAACCAACATTGATACGCCTCGCCATCGTGCTGTGGGTGTTAGCGTTTGGTATGGCAGCGACCCTGGGATGTCTGGCACTACCCAGCCACAATCCGGCTACAACCCAAGTTTCTCTCAACACCGTGCAAGATGACGATAGCCACGATGCACATACCCTCGGTTGCCTTCAACACTGCGCCGATACGGCGATAGCCGTGATTCCTTCGCTACACCTTCAAACGCTTGACCTGTCCAGTTGGACGTTTCTGTTGCTGATCCCTGCGTTGCTGATTTTGTATCCCGCCAACTCCTCTGCTTTTGCCTTCCTTGCATTACAGCGCCCTGCTCCAGCTGGACCGCCTGCCCGCCTGATTTTCGTCCGTTTCAACGATTAAACCGACCTTCAGCGCACCGAATTCCGGGCGCACTTCCTGGCGCTACATCAACCTTGTCCGACGCCCTACTGGATTTCACTCCCCAGGAGTACCAAACCATGATGAGCTCACAGCACTCGAACAAAGGTTCTCTAATATTCTGGAGAAGCAAAACCGGCATAGCGCTCGGCATGCTGCTGGTCATCGCATTGTTCTATCTGGCCAGGGAACACTACGGCCATATCCTGGGTCTGCTGCCTTACATGATTTTGCTGTTGTGCCCACTGATGCATGTGTTCGGGCACCACCACGGTGGTCACAGTCATCACGGTGAAACTGCAGCTCAACCAAGGATGAGAACAGGACGTAGCTTTATTCAACCCCCATGTTCATCTCTGGGCTCAGGGTTCCTAACCAAGCGACAAGGCACACTATGATTATTGCTACCGAGAACTCCAGGGCCATACTGCGCCGCAAAACACTAACGGCGCCAGTGTATTCTCCGCTCTGGATTGATCGTTCTAAAAGTGGGCTCAAGTGAAAACGGTTCAGCGTAGCTAATACAACCATCGCTGCAAATAGTAAAATCTTCAAACACAGCAGCGCACCATAAGTGCTAAACGTTATCCCATCCAATGTTGGACCTACAATGAAAAGATAATTTACGATACCCGTAATACTTAGACTCACGACGATCAATGCACCAGCCGATTCAAACCCGGTAAGAACTCGGGAGAGAATTCGCACCTCTTGTTCGCCATTTAGAATTTTCGTGCGCAGCAGTAAAGCGAATGCGGCCAGCGCTCCCATCCAGCCGCCGGCTGCCAAAAGGTGAAAGATATCGCTAGTGAAATGTATATAACGACGATTGCCTTCGTCCATCGCGCCATGTCCTGTCCACGCCAGGGTAGCGAGAGCAATAGCACCAAGGACGGTAACCGCCCAAAGACTGAGGGTGGGGAAGCGTTTATTAAGTGTGACGGCTATACCGGCCAGCACCAGGGCTGCTATTCGGACCATCCAGGTTAGCCCGACGTCGGTACCCGTGATAACCATTTCGAAGATGTGTTGGCGAAGCTCCATAAACTCTGAAACGCCGCTCATTGCTTTCGCAAGCAGCAACATCGCGCCCAAAGACAGAAGTAAACCAACAACGACTGTACCGAAAAGGAGCGACTCAAAGTACAAGACAGCGCCGGATACCCGTTCTTTTCCCCTAAGGCTATACAAGCCAAAAATTGCCAATCCAAACAGCAGCATCAGGTCTAAATAAAGAACGAACCGAAGGGCGATGTTGATTGAGTCGCTCATGGATCATTTCACTTTAAAAGAGAAGTTGCCTGTGATGGGATGAGTATCGGAAGAGACCGCCCGCCATTCGACCTTATAAGTACCCGTGGTTAACGGAGCGGCAGGCGTGATAACCATCATTTTCGGATCATCGCCGCCTGCGACACCCGCCTTGACGCCCATTGGGGAATTCGGCATGCCTGGCATGTCGGTCATGATCAGTTTTGCCCCTGAGAACTGAGTCGTGAGGTTCTCAGAGAAGTGCAGCTCAATTTTTGAAGGAGCTGCCAAGGTCGAGCCTTCCGAAGGAGTAGAAGAAACTAGCTTTGGATGTGCTTGAGCAAGCGAGCTCAAGAGCAAACCAGCGGTAAGCGCAACAGCTACGGTGGTAGTTTTAAAGAATGACATGCAAGACTCCTCACAGCTTGAGCTGTTGATTCGAGGTTTGGTTGGGGGAGATCTAGTTTTTATTTCTCGATTCTTGTTAACACCACAGACGAATACCAAACGTAGGCCGCGTCCTGGTACGCACTGCACATAGGGAATAGGTCAAGACTCCCGCATCACAGTGCTGGTACACGATGCCACATGAAGGCCGACCGTTCGATTACAATTCAGTCAGCTTGGGGCCGGTTCGCTGGCCCAGATCGGGAGCGCCACCAGGCTACTCACTTTCACTCCCCCACTGCCGGGACCGTTCAGAGACCTGAAGACAAGTCAGTCCATCTCGGGGCAAGGGAGCTCCAAATGGAAGGCTGTTTGTCCGTTTGATGAAGTGCACCAGATCTTGCCCGCATGAGCTTCTATGATCGACCGCGTAATTGAGAGCCCCAGTCCAGCGTTGCTTGGGCTTCCTTCGCGCCGTGCCGGATCTACTCGGTAGAATCGATCAAAGAGCTTTTCAAGGTGTTCGGGCGCAATGATTTCTCCTGGGTTTTCCACGACCACCAATGTCGACATCCCTTTCTGTTGGATATCAACATTGATGGTCTGCCCCTCCGGGGTGTACCGCAGCGCATTAGAAAGCAAATTCGAGATAGCTCTGTGCAACATCAACACGTCACCCCGGACATTTCCTTGCCCCGAAACCGTAAGGTTGATGCCGCGCTCATCTGCCAGCAGGCGGTAGTACTCGAGCAGCTTCTCCACGACCGCCAAAAGGTCTATCGGTTTGTTCTCATGGATAATCAGACCGTTGTCAGACTTGGCCAGAAAGAGCATGTCATCGATCATCCGCGACATACGCTTCAAGTCATCCAGATTCGAATACAGATTGTCTTCGTAGTCCTCGATGCCCCTTTTTCTAGAGAGCACCACTTCGGTATGAGTCATCAGATTACTGACTGGCGTACGCAGTTCGTGAGCAATGTCCGCAGAGAAATTTGATAACCGGACAAAAGCGTCATCCAGCCTGGATAACATCGCATTAAACGACAACACCATCTGCTGAAGCTCTTTTGGTACCGGCGCTAAGGGGATGCGCTCTTTGAGTGATTTGGCCGACATCGACGCAGCGACCCTGGTCACCTGCCGAATAGGACGCATGCCACTGCTGGCAACCATCCAGCCCAGTGCGGCACTGACGAGCGCGCTGATCACCAACCCTATCCAGAACCATCGCTGAAGCGTCGCGAAGAAGGACATATGCTGAGTAACGTCAAAGATCAAAATGACGGTCAGTGGTTTGTCTTGCCCCGTAACGATGGCTTGTGCCGTCACCCCGCGGAACATCTGATCTTGGTCCTGCCATTCCCAGACATTGTCGTTTGTCGCCGTGCGGAAACTCTCCGGAACGTTTACTGGCCCCGGATCAGCGAAAAGCAATCTCCCATCGCTGTCCAGGATTAGGGCCGTCAAATCACGGTGAGCACCGAGTAACGCCTGTAGCTCAGGCTTAAAATCGCTGAATTGATCGATACTTTTCAGCTCTCCCAAAATTCTTTGGGTCGAGTGGAGCTTTTCGTTTAGAGCCTGCTGATCCAGCATTTTGAAATGATGCCGGCTGAGGTTATTGAAGCTGAGCCCGGCAACGGTGAGCACCGCCGTTACCGCAAGCATGAACATCAAACTCATGCGGGTAGTCAGGGATAGACGGTTCATTCCGGTTCCGATTCCGAATCGGGTGCATCGAGCATGTAGCCCATGCCGCGGCAGGTCTGGATCAGCTTCACCTCAAAGTCATCATCAATCTTCGCCCTGAGCCTGCGCACCGCAACCTCTATTACGTTGGTATCGCTGTCAAAGTTCATGTCCCAGACTTGCGAGGCGATGAGCGACTTGGGCAGCACTTCGCCTCGGCGACGGAGCAGCAGTTCCAGCAGCGCAAATTCCTTGGCCGTAAGGTCTATGCGTTTGCCCCCCCTAATGGCCCTGCGTTTGAGCAGGTCAACCTCAAGATCGGCCAATTTCATAAGGGTTTGCGAGGGCACGTTATTACCGCGACGAAGCAGCGTCCTGACTCGAGCCAACAACTCAGAAAATGCGAACGGCTTGATGAGGTAGTCGTCAGCGCCGAGCTCAAGGCCCTTGACTCGATCCTCAACACGGTCTCGCGCAGTCAGAAAAAGCACCGGGACGTCCTTCCCTGACAAACGCACCTTCTGAAGGACTTCCCACCCATCCAGTCCCGGCATCATGACATCCAGAATCAGCAGGTCATATGCTTCGCTCAGAGCGTGTTGAAGGGCCTCGGTTCCGTTGGTGAAACGATCGACATTGAACCCAGCCTCAGTAAGGCCCTGTTGCAAATAGATACCTATTTTCGGTTCGTCTTCAGCAACCAGAAGTCTCATGGGATGGCACTCAGTGATGATGAGGCTGAGTTTGCATCGAATTAGTCGAGCCAACCAGAAACTGACAGAAAAGTAATCTTGGCTTCAGCTTGATGTCAGCCAGCATTGTCTAGCTTTAGAACACTTTTACCTACTCATCCGGCTCTCTAGCCAGTGCTACTCACTCTGAGGTTCCTATGAAAGCTAAATTTGCCATCCCGGTTATCGCTGCAATAACGCTTCTACTCGGTTCTACAGCCATGGCCAGCGTGGGCCACGGGAAAGATGACAGTGGCCAGCCAGGAGCGTCTGCCGACGTTACTCGTACGATTGAGATGAAAATGGGCGATATTTTCTTTGAGCACAAAAACATTGATGTCAAACCTGGAGAGACGGTTCGCTTCGTCCTGCGCAACGTAGGCTCGCTACTGCATGAATTCAACATCGGCAAAGCAACTGCCCATGCCACGCATCAAAAAGAGATGGCAGCTATGTTCCAGAACGGCACGCTCAGTCCTACCGGAAAAGGGCAAGATATGAGCGATATGGGACATAGCATGGGTGGTATGAAGATGGTCGGGATGAAGCACGACGACCCCAACAGCATTCTGATCGAACCTGGGGCAACCAAAGAGCTAATCTGGACCTTTCCCAAGAGCACAGGTCTGGAGTTTGCCTGCAACGTTCCCGGCCACTATCAGTCGGGAATGGTGGGTCAGTTTGAAGTGAAATAAACGTGGCTTGATCGATCACAGCCTCAAAGCGAGTATTGGCTACTCTCAGTCGCAGATGTCACCGCAACGCTTGCGAGGACAGTGGGGACTACATCATGACTAATCTTCCGCATTCAGTTGAAAACGCGCCCTCCTCCTTCTGGAGGAGCAAAACAGGTGTCGTACTGATCATGCTGGTTGCAATCGGTGTTTTCTACGTCATCCGGGAGCACTTCAGCCATGTCTCACCTTATCTGCCCTATCTGATTCTGTTGATCTGCCCGTTGATGCATTTTTTCGGGCACGGCCATGGCGGTCATAACCGACACGTGAGTTCGCAAACCAACAAGGATGAGAAGGGAAACTAGTCATGCCTGACGCCACGAGTCACCTCGAGCAAAATCACGCCCATCCGGTAAAACTCCAAGATGGAGATCTACGCGATCCGGTGTGCGGCATGGCGGTTACCCCACCGAGCAAGTTCAGTGAGCTTTATGAGGGGCAGACCTATCAGTTTTGCAGTCTGAAGTGCCAAGAGAAGTTTCGAGCTGATCCTGATCGCTATGTCGAGAGCCCGTCTGTTCCCGAACACATTAGCCAGCCAGAGCCGCAGGCGGGTACTGAATTCACGTGCCCCATGCACCCTGAGATACGTCAGTCAGGGCCCGGCATCTGCCCTAAATGTGGCATGACATTGGAACCGGTCATGCCTGGGCTGGAAGAGGAAGAAAACCCCGAGTTCAAGGATTTCACCCGTCGCTTTTGGTGGTCGTTGCCATTAACCATGATAGTGACCGTGCTCGCCATGGCGGGACATTCCCTGCAACTCTTCCATGGGACTACCCAGAACTGGATCGAGCTAATCCTTGCGACCCCCGTGACCCTATGGGCCGGTTGGCCGTTTTTTGTGAGGGGCGTGGCATCCATTCGTCATCGCAGTCCCAATATGTGGACCTTGATTGGCCTGGGGACAGCGGCTGCGTATCTTTACAGCGTCGTAGCCACCCTGTTTCCCCAGAGTTTTCCCGTCACCTTCATGCAAGATGGCCGTATCGGCGTCTACTTCGAAGCCGCAGCAGTGATCATCTCGCTGACCTTATTCGGGCAGATGCTTGAACTCAAAGCTCGATCACAAACGTCTGCGGCAATTAAGTCTCTTCTTGGTCTGTCTCCGAAAACCGCACGCAGGATCAATGCCGATGGCACAGAGGAAGACATCCCTCTGACGCATGTGCATAAGGGTGATCACCTACGGGTAAGACCAGGTGAAAAAGTGCCTGTCGATGGCTCGGTACTGGAGGGCGAAAGCGCGGTCGATGAGTCGATGCTGACCGGCGAGCCCCTACCAGTGATGAAAAGAAGCGGAGATAGCCTGATCGGGGCCACGCTCAATACCCATGGCAGCCTGGTGATGGAAGCGCAAAAGATTGGTGCCGAAACTGTGCTGTCGCAAATCGTACAGATGGTGGCCCGTGCCCAACGCTCTAAAGCCCCCATGCAGCGTATGGCTGACGTCGTTGCTGGTTACTTTGTGATGGGGGTAATCGGGATTGCCCTACTGACTCTTTTGGGGTGGGGGCTGTTCGGCCCTGAGCCCAGCTGGGTCTTCGGCCTGATTAATGCGGTCGCCGTGCTGATTATTGCCTGCCCTTGCGCTCTCGGGCTCGCGACCCCTATGTCGATCATGGTGTCCACGGGTAAAGCGGCCAGCATGGGCGTACTGTTCAGAGACGCCAGTGCCATCGAAAACCTTTGCAAGATCGACACGCTGATCGTCGATAAGACTGGAACCCTGACAGAGGGACGCCCGGTGTTTCACAGTGTGGAGGCCACGCAGAAGTTCGTCCCTAATGATGTACTTCAACTGGCCGCCAGTCTCGATCAAGGCAGCGAGCATCCTCTGGCTCATGCCATTGTTGATCATGCTCGTGCTGAGAATCTTGTTCTAACCAGACCTGAGTCGTTCGAGTCCGGTTCTGGAATCGGGGTCAGCGGTTTGGTAGATGGCAAGAAAATCCAGCTGGGTAATACCGCCTTGATGGAAGAGGCTGGTGTGAACATCAGTCCTCTCAAAAACCGTGCAGAGCAATTGCGCCTTGAGGGCATCAGCATCATCTACCTGGCGGTCGACGGAGTACTGGCCGGATTGCTCGCAGTGTCAGATCCGATCAAGCCAACCTCCAAAGAGGCGGTCACCAAACTCAAGGCTGACAATGTAAAAATCATCATGGCCACTGGTGATGGTCTCACCACGGCACAAGCTGTCGCCAAGGAGATGGGCATTGAAGAAGTCCACGGTGAAGTGAAGCCTCAGGACAAGGAGCGTCTTGTCGCTGACCTTCAGAAATACGGTCGACGGGTTGCCATGGCTGGCGACGGTATCAATGATGCACCGGCCTTGGCCCGAGCAGATGTGGGCATCGCGATGGGTACAGGAACAGACGTCGCGATGAACAGCGCGCAGCTCACCTTGGTAAAAGGCGATTTGATGGGGATTCTTCGAGCGCGCGCCCTTTCTGTCGCGACGGTAAAAAACATGCGGCAGAACCTGGGATTTGCATTTATCTACAACTCGATGGGTATCCCGCTCGCAGCAGGTCTGCTGTATCCACTGACCGGACATCTCTTATCGCCGATGGTCGCCGCCATCGCCATGAGCGTCAGCTCCGCATCCGTCGTGTTCAATGCGTTGAGGCTGAGGAACACCCGTATAGAGTGAGGCCTCGACACCATTCAAGCCTGGGTTCAGACAACCCTTGACCTTCCTATCGTGTCAACGTTGATGCTGTGGTTGCGGCTGAAGATGCCGCTCAATACGAGAGGAATAACCATGTTCGTCTTAGATGTGTCAGGCATTGGTTGCGGCAGCTGCATTAGAAAAATCACCAACGCCATTCAATCGCTGGATAACACGGCAACCGTTTCGGTGGATCGTGATACCGGGAAGGTCAACGTCGAAAGCAACGAAAGCCCAGAGCGCGTCCGCGAAGTTGTTGACGCGTTGGGTTTTCCTTCGGAAATCAGCGCCTGAGGGAGCTGGTCAGTTCACGCGCTTACGTTTCTTATGAGCACTGTCTCCTTAGAATCGCAACCTGACACAACGGTAATGCACACTTAAGGCTCCTGACAGGAGGAGAGTTTTAAGATTGCGTCGCGTCTTGAACTCTACCCCCACGAATTACGTCTTGATGTAACTTCAACGGGGGTATCCAAATCTCATCCGAGGATACCCAAATGAAATCCATGAAAACCCTGTTTGTCATCGCAGCCCTGACCGTCTCTTCTCTGGCAATGGCTGAAGGCGGCAGTGATCGCGCATTGGCACGCATGGAAGTGGCCAGACAGAACTCAATGGAAACGTCCCAGGTCGCCCAAAAGCAAGGCCCCCAATCACCCGTAGCAGAAAGCAAAGCCAAAGAGGGCGACCACGCTAATTGCTGAATAGCCTGGCGCACTCCCAAGCTGACAGAAATGTAATCACTGTGGTTGTCCAAATGTGGCAATTTCTGAGCTCGCTTGCCGTATCAATTCGTCTTTGGTGACGGTGGGCGAAGTTCATCCGGGCTCTACACGAATTCCCGAGAGAGTGCCTTCAACCTGTATGAGCAACTCACGGGTTGTTTCGCACAGCTTCCCTTTTGACTGATTGGACATAAACGGCATGCATTCCAAAACCTCCAGGCGGACATTCGTTAAAGGTCTGGCCGCTGGCGGCATTCTCGGCGGCCTTGGTCTGTGGCGCACTCCTGTATGGGCAGTGACCAGCCCTGGCTTTCCGAGCGTACTGACCGGCAACGAGTTTGATCTGTTTATTGGTGAAACCCCGGTAAACATCACCGGTTCGCCGCGCACAGCCATGACCATCAATGGCACTTTGCCGGGGCCTCTGCTGCGCTGGCGCGAAGGGGAGACGGTTACACTACGGGTGAAAAACCGCCTGGACCAGGACACCTCCATCCATTGGCACGGGATCATCCTGCCGGCCAACATGGATGGGGTGCCGGGCTTGAGTTTCCATGGCATCGCGCCCGATGGCATGTACGAGTACAAATTCAAGGTTCATCAGAACGGTACGTACTGGTACCACAGTCATTCGGGCATGCAGGAGCAGTCAGGCGTTTACGGTCCAATCGTGATCGACTCAAAAGAGCCTGAGCCTTTTCAATACAACCGCGATTACGTGGTGATGCTGACCGACTGGACCGATGAAGATCCTGGTCGCGTCATGGCCAAGCTCAAGAAACAATCGGACTACTACAACCACCACAAACCTACTGTTGGCGACTTCATCGACGATGTCAGCAAGCAAGGCTGGTCCGCAGCCGTGGCCGATCGGAAGATGTGGGCCGAAATGAAAATGAACCCCTCCGACCTCGCAGACGTCAGTGGGGATACTTACACCTATCTCATGAATGGCCAGGCCCCTAACGGTAACTGGACCGGGATTTTCAAACCGGGAGAGAAGCTGCGCCTGCGTTTTATCAACGGTTCGGCCATGAGCTACTTCGACGTCCGTATCCCTGGTTTGAAAATGACTGTTGTGGCCGCCGATGGCCAGCACGTCAACCCGGTCAGCGTCGACGAATTCCGCATAGCCGTAGCAGAAACCTATGACGTGATCGTGGAGCCTTCTAGCCAAGAGGCTTACACCATTTTCGCCCAATCCATGGATCGAACCGGTTATGCACGCGGAACCCTGGCGGTACGCCAAGGATTGAAGGCGCCGGTACCGGCGATCGATCCCCGCCCTCTTTTGACCATGGATGACATGGGGATGGGCGGTATGGCCGGCATGGACCATGGCAGCATGGCAGGCATGGGCGGCGGTGATATGAAGCAAGGTGACATGGCCGGGATGGATAACAGCAAGATGACCGGGTTGGACAAGGGCGAGATGTCCAACATGGCCGGCATGGACCACAGCAAGATGACCGGTATGGACAAGGGCGAGATGTCCAACATGGCCGGCATGGACCACAGCAAGATGACCGGTATGGACAAGGGCGACATGTCCAACATGGCCGGCATGGATCACAGCAAGATGGCAGGGATGGATCATGGCGATATGTCGGGAATGGCTGGCATGAGCGGCATGGGTGATATGCAGTCTCACCCAGCTTCCGAAACCAACAATCCCCTGGTTGACATGCAAGCCATGAGCGCTACGCCAAAGCTCAACGATCCCGGCATTGGCTTACGAAACAACGGCCGTCGCGTGCTCACATATTCTGACCTAAAAAGTACTTTCCAGGATCCTGACGGCCGCGAACCCAATCGCACCATTGAGCTGCATCTGACCGGTCACATGGAGAAGTTCTCGTGGTCGTTCAACGGCATCAAGTTCTCTGACGCCGAACCGTTGCGCCTCAAATATGGCGAGCGCCTACGCATCACGCTGGTGAACGACACCATGATGACCCACCCCATCCACCTCCACGGAATGTGGAGCGATCTTGAGGATGAGAACGGCAAATTCATGGTGCGCAAACACACGATCGACATGCCGCCCGGAACCAAACGCAGCTACCGAGTCACCGCCGATGCTCTGGGTCGTTGGGCCTATCACTGCCACCTGCTATTCCATATGGAAATGGGCATGTTCCGTGAAGTACGGGTTGATGAGTAAGGGAGACGGACTATGAGCACATATCTAAATCATAAATCGCTGATGGGTTGCGTCTTTGCCACTGGCCTGTTGGGCGCTATCCCTCCCATGGCGCTGGCTGGGGAAAGTTCAATGGATCACGGTTCGATGGAAACCATGGACCATAGCAAGATGGGGGTTATGGATCACAGCAAAATGAACATGAACCAGGGCCAAATGGACGGCATGGAGAGCATGGACCACAGCAATATGAGTATGGATGCAGGAGCGACCACCACGAGTCGTACCCCCATTCCCGTACTTACCGACGCTGATCGTGCAGCCGCCTTTCCACCGGTGGCTGGTCATGGCGTCCACGACAAAAAACTCAACTCCTTCATCCTGCTTGATAAGTTCGAGTATCAGGATGCGGACAACGGCAGCGCGCTGAGCTGGGATGCAAAGGGATGGATCGGTGGAGACGTTGATCGCCTGTGGTTGCGTTCGGAAGGTGAACGTACCAATGGTGTAACCGAGAGCGCCGAACTCACAGCACTGTGGGGGCACTCAATCGGCCCATGGTGGGATGTCGTCACCGGTGTACGCCAAGACTTCAAACCCGGCTCACCACAGACTTGGGGCGCTCTTGGTATTCAGGGGATGGCCCTCTACAACTTCGAAACCGAAGCGACTGCTTACATCGGTGAGAACGGCCAAACTGCCGCTCGGTTCGAGGGTGACTACGACATTCTGCTCACCAATCGCCTGATCTTGCAGCCGACCGCTGAAGCGAATCTCTATGGGAAAAACGATCCTCAGCGCGGCATTGGCTCGGGCTTGGCGAATACCGAAGTGGGCTTGCGTTTGCGCTATGAAATTGTCCGTGAGTTTGCCCCCTACATAGGGGTGACCTGGAATCGCTCCTACGGCAAGACCGCCGACCTGGCCGAAGACGAAGGACAAAAGACCAACGAGGCTCGATTTGTAGCCGGTATTCGGATGTGGTTCTGAGTCATTTTGCCTGAGCAACACCATCATGAACTTTGAGTGATCGCGGAAACTTCTCCCCCACTCAGGGTAGAAACATCAATCACGCCCATGCAGCGGGTATCGAAACTTCAGATGTACTTCTGTTGTTTCGCCGAAGGTTCGCACCGCTGCCAAGGCAAAGGAAAATATCCATGCAAAGCAACTTCCGCCTGCGAGCATTACGCATCGCGACAGTCGCGGCACTGTTCATTGGTTCAACGGCTCACGCAGCACAGGCCTTGACCATCGATGTTCATCGAGATGCAAACTGCGGTTGTCGGCCTTACTAAAGCTGGCACCGATCAGATCATTGCTGAATACCCAGGAACCTAATCTGAATTTTCCCTCAATCCTTGCATGGTCACTGCCCATGCAAGTGATGCTTAGACTTTTTGCTTCGTACCAGTAGCAGCATGAAAGCAGCCGCAGAAAATACCGCCCCAGCATAGAGGTCATTTCTGATCCGTAGGTTTGCCGGTAAGGCCCCTAGCCCCCACTTGCCAGCAGCATGAAAACACCTCCCTCCAGGTTGAAAATCCTGAATTCGGCTCCCTTCAACTCTAACGGCGTGGTGTCAGCGGTAAGAGCAGCCAGTCGCCACGACTGGATCAATTATGTCCCTCCGCGTAGCAATGCCAAGCCAAGCCAAACGTCAGCCTCTAGCCCTTTTTATGCCTACCAAATATCAGAACTCTATGGCGGGCGGACACGACAGCGTCTTAGTATACCCCCCCATAGTATATTTCGATGTCGAGATGAAATCATGAGTCACACCGTCCAGGACAAGAAAAAGCTATTGAATCGTGTCAGTCGTATTCGTGGCCAGCTCGAAGCGATCGAGCGTGCGCTGAACGAGGAGCGTGATTGCATTGAAGTACTCCAGCAAATTACCAGTTGCCGGGGAGCCATGAATGGTCTCTTGACCGTGGTATTGGAAGACCATATCCGCACGCATTTGGTTGACGCGGACTTTGCCGACGGCAAAGAGCCGAATGATGCCAAAGAGCAACTGATCGAAATCGTCCGCAGCTACTTCAAGTGAATTCAAAATGAACAACCTGTATGACGCACCGTTTAATGTCGGTCATGATCACGTCTTTCTAGGCGTAGGCCATGAAAAAAATGAGCGCAAAACATGGGCTGTGATTGCTCTGTGCACGGCCACGATGTTGGTCGAGATCATCGGCGGGAACCTGTTCGGTTCACTTGCACTGGTCGCGGACGGTTTACACATGTCTTCCCACGCCGTTGCCATGTTGATCGCTGCACTGGCCTACACCTATGCGCGCAAGCACGCCAATGATCGGCGGTTCGTGTTTGGTACCGGCAAGCTTGGTGATCTGGCGGGTTTCACGAGCGCCATCATTCTCGCGATGATCGCCTTATTGATAGGCTACGAAGCCGTTTCCCGCTTCCTGTCCCCGGTTCCCATTCACTTCAGCGAAGCGATTCCAATCGCCGTCGTGGGCTTGGCGGTGAATATCGCCAGTGCCTGGCTGCTGAGCGATCATGGGCATGACCACGTGCATAGCCATGGACACAGTCATGGGCATGCCCAAGGCGATGACCATGATGACCATCATGAAGAGATGCAGCGTATTGTCACTTCTGAGGGAGTGTTCGAACTGTCGATCTTCGAAGAGGGTATTCCACCTGTATTTCGCCTTTCCCGCGAAGGCTCAGGCTCCTTGCTCTCGGCAGGCGATGTCACGGTTACGACGATACGCCAGGACGGTTCGCGGCAAGTGTTTAACTTTATGCAGAAAGCCGGCTTTCTGGAATCCACCAGCGAAATTCCCGAGCCGCATGGTTTCAAGGTAGCAGTTGCCCTGCCATCCGGTGAACAGATCGTCGAGTTCGCAGAGCATGCTCACAACGTCCATGGTGTGGACAGCCGCGACCACAATATGCGAGCCGCTTATATTCACGTTATTGCAGACGCAGCCGTGTCCGTTATGGCCATTGTCGGTTTGCTGTTGGCACAGTTATTTGGCTGGCTGTGGATGGATCCGCTGGCCGGTATCGTTGGGGCACTAGTGATCGCCAACTGGTCCTACGGTCTGATACGCCAGACCGGTGTGATCTTGGTGGATGCCAGTGCAGACACTCGAGTTGAAGGCAAGATCAAGACGGTCATCGACGAGGTCGGTGACAAATTGGCGGACTTGCATGTTTGGCGGCTCGGCCCTGGGCATCTCGGAGCGGTGGTTTCGGTCATCACACGCGAGCCTAAACGGACCTCGCGGTTTTACCATCAGCATCTCGCCCAATTCAAAGGGTTGTCCCATCTCACTGTTGAAGTGCATCCGGAAGCGGAGGTCTGAGCAATGGCATGGCTGAGAGCTTCGTGAAGGAAAAAATCGGCGAGGTGTTATAGATACGCCAGCCGCTCATCACCAGGACGAGCACTGCGATGACGTTGATCCAGTGGGTCAGCCGTAACCAAATCGGGTGAATAGTTTGGGGGCTACTCATAATTTCTATCCTGTCGGTACAGCGCCGACGAATCCCCCCGACCACCACGAAATGTGCTGGCTCCCCCCCCCATGTTTAACCTGCAACTCCACTGGAGTTGCAAACAGCGCCGACCTGGCGACGTATCTATCAAGACTAGCATCGGCTTATAGACGCCGTTTTACATAATTCATCCTGGGTAAGCTGGTAAGCAGCATTACTCATGCTCCAGTGCCTCGATGATTGGACAATTCAACCTTCCATCTCCGGCGTCACATTGCTGCACCAAGCTGACTAGGTTCTTTTGCAACGCGGCAAGGTCGGCGATTTTCTGTTCAATCAGCGCCAGCTTGCTGACTGCTAATGCCCGGGTCTCGATGCACGCACAACCTTTATCCAGCCGTAACAGTCCACCGATTTCCGATAGCGTAAAGCCGAGCGGCTGTGCTCGTTTGATAAAGCGCAGGCATTCTGCCTGCTCCACCGCATAGCGGCGGTGACCACCCACCGGCTTGGTAGGCTCCTCAGCAGGCCAAGCCGCTGGTAATAGCGAATTGTCTCGACATTCACTCCAGCTGCATCCGCCAGTTTTCCAATGGTCAGCTCTTTCGACACCACGTTCCCCTTGACTCCGTACCTAGGTACAGGGTTTAGAGTATCACTTGGGCAAACAGGCTCAAGGAAACCGACATGGCATTTATCACGGGGAAAAATTCGCTGTTCGCCAGTGCGCTTGCCGCTATTGGTGCATCCGTATGTTGTGTCGGACCACTGGTATTGCTGACCCTTGGGATCGGCGGCGCCTGGGTCGCAAATCTGACGGCACTGGAGCCCTATCGCCCGATCTTCATCGGGCTGACGCTGTTATTTCTCGGTTTAGCCTTCTACAAGCTCTACCTTGTACCGCAGGCCTGCACTTCGGGTTCGTCTTGCGCTGTCTCTCGTCCCCTCAAGCGACAACGGTTCATTTTCTGGTTGGTTGCAGTACTACTGCTCGGCCTATTGGCCGTGCCTTGGTTCGCCCCACTGTTTTACTGAGAGAAGATCACCATGCGCCAACTACTGATTGCCCTGCTCGTCAGCTTACCCTTGGCAGCTCTGGCCGCCCCACCAGCTTCCGTTACGCTCGGCGTTCAGAACATGACCTGCGAGGTTTGCCCGATCACAGTGAAGAAGGCACTACAGAAGGTACCAGGCGTAACTGCGGTCACGGTCGATTTCGACAAGAAAACGGCCACAGTGACCTTCGACCCGGACCAAACCACGTACGAAGCGCTCACCAAGGCGACAATGAATGCAGGCTACCCCTCCACCGTGCAGAAGTGATGCCCCATGAGTACCATTGTTCTTGAGTCCGTGCTGACCTGCCCGCACTGTGGTTTCGCCCGGCAGGAAACCATGCCCACAGATGCCTGCCTGTACTTTTACGAGTGCAATAACTGCAAGAAACTACTGCGCCCTGATCCGGGCGACTGCTGTGTGTTCTGCTCCTTCGGCTCGGTGAAATGCCCACCCATTCAAGCGCAGCGAGGGTGTTGTGGATAGGAAGCACAGCAGGCTGATGCGCTGTTGCTGTTTTGATACAACAACTGCACACATCAGATGCATAAGGACGCTTGACCCAACACTCACAAACTGAATTTTGGCCTATCCCTTGGAGCACTCAGTCTGAGGAGTTATTCCAACGTTTGCCCCGCTTGTGCGATAGCTTTCCAGGTCTTGCCTTCGTCTTGCGACAGATAGACGTCACGCTTGATCGTCGCCATCGCCCACTCCTGAGCATTAGTAGGGCTCTGTGCCAGGTAAGCGACCGCATCCTGATTGAGTGGTGGCAAGCCGAGGGCGCTGATCTCGTGGGTCTTCAGGTCCAGGGTCGAAAGCAATGGCACCTTGTTAAAGCTGCCGAACCATAAACTCTTTCCGTCAATGCTGAAGCTGACGCTCAGCACCTGCACGTTCTGGATAACTGACTGGAAGTGCTCGCCGGCATCGCTCGATAAAAACAGGCCGCTGCTGGTCGCCACAGCAACTGTTTTGCTATCCGTAGGGTGCACCGCCAACGCACTTGGCTCTGGCCCCATTCCCTGCGCCGAAGCATGCTGCCAGGTGGCTCCGTCGTTCAGGCTGTAGTACAAGCCAGCAGAGGTCATTTTCGAGTTTGGGTGCGTGTTGTAAACGTAGATAGCGCCGCTGTCGAATCCACTGGCTAACAGATGAAAGTCCGACTCTCCTTGAAATCCAAGCTGCTGCCAGGTACTCCCGCCATCACTGCTCTTGATTAGCCCGAAAGGATTGACCAGGCCACCGCCACTGGCCGGATGGCCGCTGCTATAGATCGCCTGACGGCCGGCAGAAAAGCCCATGTAGTCGTGTTCAGGCCCAGGCGCCTTGCTCCAGTGGCCATCACGGTACAGGGCCAGGCCGTCATGGCTGGGGATGGACAGCTGTTGCCCATCCTGGCTGAAAGCGAGCCCGTGGACATGCTTCAAGGTGACCGTCGTCGCGGCGCCGGCAGTCAGGTGGGTGAGCCCAATCAACACTCCAATCGATATCGTCCGGCGTAGAGTCGTTCCCAGATACATAATCCCTTCTCCAATTGTGATTGAGCCCTTGCTGGTTGTTGTTACTTCGGCTGCGCCACGGTGCGCAGGCAGGGCTTCAACGTCTTGAAGCCCTGTGGGTATTTCTTTCTGGCCTCTTCGTCGGACACCGACGTGGGAATGATGACGTCCTCGCCCGGCCGCCAGTTCACTGGGGTGGCGACCGCGTGTTTGGCGTTTAATTGCAGCGAATCGAGCAGGCGCAACACTTCGTCAAAGTTGCGCCCGGCACTCATCGGGTAGATCAGCATCGCCTTGACCTTCTTGTCCGGGCCGACGATGAATACCGAACGCACCGTGGCGTTGTCCACGGCGGTGCGTGAACCGCCACCGGCATTCGGGTGAATCATGTCGTAGAGCTGAGCCCGACTATCTTGGTGTTGCGTTTGTCGAACTCCGGCTTGAGTCCAGCCATATAACCGAGTTCGGTGGTACAGACAGGGGTGAAATCCTTCGGATGCGAGAACAGGATTGCCCATTTGTCGCCAATCCACTCGTGGAAGTGGAGCGGGCCATCGGTGCTTTCGGCGGTGAAATCCGGTGCTTCGTCGCCAAGTATAGGAGACACACCAAGACAAGGCGAAAACCAGGGTATGTACCCTGTAGGCCATTGAATTAGAAAATCTTTCTGCGTCATCCGCATTAAACTGGTTACTCCGCCGACAGACCGGCCTCAATCCTCTTTTCGCGGACTCGTCCAGCAATCGAGTTGCTGCTTGACCTTACCGCAGTGGCAAGGTCCAACCTCATAGCAGAGAGGTTCCTCAGGAGGTTGCTGATGGCCAGCCTATTCCCCCATACCACTACCACCACGTCTAATCTTGTCCAGCAATGGACGCTCGGCGTAGCGGGAATGACCTGTGCCTCCTGCGTAGCACGTGTCGAGAAAGCATTGACCCGAGTGCCTGGTGTTTCTGCCGCCAGTGTCAACTTGGTCAGCGAAACGGCAACCGTCGAAGTTGATGTCAACGCAGCACTGACGCCCCTGCTCCAGGCCGTAGAAGACGCGGGCTACCGCGTGAACGAAGATGAACTGGTCTTGGCCATCGGCGGCATGACTTGTGCCTCGGGCGTCGGGCGTCGGGCGTCGGGCGTCGGGCGCGGGAGGATCTAATGAACATTGGTGAGGTGGCAAGTGTCAGCGGCTTGTCCACTCGAATGATCCGCTACTACGAGCGCATTGACCTGATCCCGCAGTCACAGCGCACGCTGTCTGGTTATCGCGTCTACTGCGAGCGCGATGTACACATTTTACGTTTCATCCACCATGCACGAGATCTGGGATTACCGATCGAGCGGGTTCGTGCCTTGTTAGCGTTATGGCGGGACCGCAATCGTCCTGACGACGAGGTTCAGGCCATCGCGCTGAGCAACATCGATGCGCTGAATGCGCGTATCACCACGCTTCAGGTCATGCGTGAGGCCCTGTCGTATCTGACCGAGCACTGCGATGACTCTGAGCAACCACTTGGGCCGGTTCTGGATGACCTATCTACCACGACTTGCCCGAAAGGAGAGCATCATGACTCGTAATAAACCCTCAATGATCCAACTGGGCGTCGGTGCTGCCATTATCTTGGCGGTAGCCTATGTCTTGTTTCCAGCTTTTCAAGCCTGGATCGTGGCGAACGCGCTGATCTTTCTGGTGCTGCTGTGTCCGCTGTCGATGGTGTTTTGTATGCGAAACATGCACAGGGATGCGCCCACTACGGGTGACACACAGGAGGTCAAACCGATCAAACGTGATCCAGGCGATAGGCCGTGAGCGGTAACTGTTTACATGCTCAACGAGTTGGACCTGGCTGTTTAGCGAGTCCTTGTTTTTACACAGAGAGGTTCTTATTGACCTTCAGACCCAATCCGACGGCCCTTTCTGACAGATTCGTAATTGTACAGTCCGCTACCAGCCGCTAGACTCCCCAGCATGAAACGCTACCTGCGGTGTTGTCTCATTTTCCTGATTAGCTTGGCGCTTCCCCTCAGCGGGATGGCGGGTGTTCAGGCGCCAACTGAGCCTTGCCCGATGAAGACGATGGGCATGGCGATGATGGACGGTATGGGGCAAGACTGCTGCCATGACATGAAAAGTCCCACCGAGCACGGCAAACCCTGTAAGCCAGGTCAGGAATGCAAGAGCGGCAGTTTGCTGCAAGTGTCGATTGTGAAACATTCCACCCGCTTTTCCAGTCCGCTGGTGCTATCCCTCTTCAGCGACTTCCTGCCCGTTCATGCCCCGTCCGGGGTCTGGCGACCGCCTCGTATTTGATTCCTGTACCACACTGAGGCTCATCCTGCTTTAGCGGGATGGCATTTCTGCGTGCATGTCTAAGAGGCGCGCAGTGGAACATCACAGGAATCGTGAACATGAACTCCAAGTGCTATTGCACAGGTTGGTCCCTAGTGGCCGGCCTGGCGGCATGCGTGCTGGCATTGCCGAGCCTGGCCGCCCAACTGACACTCGATGAAGCCTTGCAGTTGGCCGAAAACAACGCCCCGTCACTGACCGCCCAAGCCGCCAAACTGCACGCTGCCAGCAGTGCTGCTATTCCCGCCGGCGAACTACCCGACCCGAAGTTAAAACTCGGCGTGCAGAACTATCCCATTGGCGGCCCCAATCGCTGGAGTATTGACCAGGACTTCATGACCATGCAGATGGTTGGGGTCATGCAGGAAGTACCCAACCGCGACAAACGCCGAGCGCGCATTGACGTTGCCGATGCGGCCGTTGACCGAGCAGCGGCCGAAGGTCGTGTCGAGCGCCTGAACGTCCGTCAGGCCACGGCACTGGCCTGGATCAGCAGCTATTCCATCGAACGTAAAGAGGTCCTGTTCCAGGACTTTTACAAAGAAAATCGGCTGTTGGCCGATACCGTCCGGGCACAGATCGCCGGTGGTCGTGCCCAACCTGCCGATGCAGTGACACCCAAGCAGGAGGCGGCTCAATTAGCAGATCAACAGGACGACCTAGTCCGCCTGCGTGCTCAAGCCCGGGCTGCGCTCAAGCGCTGGATTGGGCCGGCGGCCAACGACGAACCCACTGGTGGCTTGCCGCAATGGCCCGTCGAGACCTCAGGTTACACCCGCAAACTGCAACATCACCCTGCGCTGGTGGCCTTTGTGCCGATGACTCGCGAGGCGCAAGCCAAGGTGCGTGAAGCCGAGGCGGAAAAGCAATCCGACTGGAGTTGGGAACTCGATTACCAACACCGTGGCAGTCAGTTCGGTGACATGGTCAGCGTGCAGTTCAGTTTCGATCTGCCACTGTTTCCCGACTCCCGTCAAAATCCAAAGATCGCTGCTAAACACGCTGAACTGAACCAATTGGAGGCTGAGCGTGAAGTCATGGTGCGTGAGAAAAACCAGCAACTGGAGGAGGATTTGGCCGAATACGAACGCCTGAATCGTGCCGTGCGCCGCAGTCAGGAAAGCCTGGTACCCCTGGCCAAAGAAAAGGTCGGACTGACCATGGCCAGTTACCGCGCAGGGAAAGGCGACCTGACGGCTGTCGTCGCGGCTCGACGTGAACTCATCGAGGTCCGACTCAAACAAGTCGACATCGAAGAACAGCGAGCCCTGACCAATGCGCGCTTGTATTTCAATTACGGGGAAACCAGCCTATGAGCACTCGAAAATGGAAAACGGCTGTGTTGACTGGCGTGTCGGTCGCCCTAGGGGTTGCAGGCGGCTACTGGTTCGCTCAGCAGCGTATGAGCGCAATGCCTGATGCGCTCACCGAGCAGAGTCCCAAGACACAAGACCAACGCAAGGTGCTGTATTGGTACGACCCGATGAAGCCGCAGCAGAAATTCGATAAGCCGGGCAAATCCCCCTTCATGGACATGCAACTGGTGCCGCAATACGCTGACGCCGCAACGAACGGCGCCGCCATCAGCATCGACCCAAGCCTGACCCAGAATCTCGGCCTGCGCCTGGCGACAGTCACCCGTGGAGTCCTCGCCTCTAGCCTGGACGTAGTCGGCGTGCTGGCGTTCAACGAGCGGGATGTCGCCGTGATTCAGGCGCGTACCGCAGGTTTTGTCGAGCGGGTCTATACCCATGCTCCCGGCGATGTGCTCAAAGCCAATGCGCCATTGGCGGATATCCTGGTACCGGAGTGGGCCGCGGCTCAGGAAGAATTCCTCGCATTGAAGCGTAATGGCGATGCTGACTTGCTGGTGGCGGCACGCCAAAGGTTGCACCTCACCGGGATGCCGGCGGCGCTGATTGCCCAGATAGAGCGCAGCGGTAAGGTCCAGCCGAACCTGACCCTCACCAGCCCCATTAGCGGTGTGCTGCAAGAGTTGGATGTACGTACGGGTATGACCGTGGCGGCCGGCGAGACTCTGGCTCGAGTCAATGGCTTGAGTAGCGTCTGGCTAGCCGTGGCCGTTCCAGAGTCGGAGACGGGATCGATCGTCCTCGGTCAAACGGTCGAAGCACGCCTGCCAGCCTTCCCTGGGACTGTGCTCAAAGGCGTGGTCAGCACGATTCTTCCCGAAACCAATCCGGACAGCCGCACCGTTCGCGTGCGGGTCGAACTGGCCAACCCTGATGGGCGACTCAGACCGGGTATGACGGCGCAGGTACACTTGAATCGTTCGACTGAGCAAAGCGTGTTGTGGGTGCCGAGCGAGGCGCTCATCCGCACCGGCCGGCGCACGCTGGTGATGCTCGCCGAAGCCGCGGGTCGCTACCGTCCGGTAGAGGTTCAGCTTGGGCAGGAAAACGAAGGCAAGACGGTGGTGTTGAACGGTCTGGAGGAAGGCCAGCAGGTGGTCTCCTCTGGACAGTTCCTGCTCGACTCCGAGGCCAGCCTCAAGGGCATCGTCGCAAGCACGCTGGAAATGCCAGCACCTCCAACCGCCGCCTCTGCCCTTCATGAGTCGGAGGGGCAAGTCCTACAGATCAATAGCAAAGACGTAACGCTCGCCCATGGTCCCTTCAAAACATTGGGCATGCCAGGCATGACCATGACCTTCCCATTGGCGGACCCTGCGCTCATGCAAGGGCTCAAATCGGGCGACAAGGTTCGGATCGCAGTGAGCCAAACCGATGATGGTTTGCGCGTTGAGCGTCTGGAAAAACTAGGGGGCCAGCCATGATCGCTGCCCTTATCCGCTGGTCTGTGGCCAACCGCTTCCTGGTCCTGCTGGCCACGTTATTCGTCACTGCCTGGGGCGTCTGGTCGGTTCAGAGCACCCCCATCGATGCACTGCCGGACCTCTCCGATGTTCAGGTGATCATCCGCACCCCCTACGCGGGGCAAGCGCCGCAAATTGTCGAGAACCAGGTGACCTATCCGCTGGCGACCACCATGCTCTCGGTACCGGGAGCGAAAACCGTACGCGGTTACTCCTTCTTCGGCGACAGCTTCGTTTACGTGCTGTTCGAAGACGGTACCGATTTGTATTGGGCTCGCTCACGAGTACTGGAGTATCTGAGCCAGGTACAAAGCCGCTTGCCAGCTACGGCCAAACCGGCCTTGGGACCAGACGCCACCGGGGTGGGCTGGATCTATCAATACGCCCTGGTGGATCGCACCGGTGGACATGATTTGGCGCAACTGCGCGCCCTTCAGGACTGGTTCCTCAAGTTCGAACTCAAGACGCTGCCCAACGTTGCGGAAGTGGCCACCGTGGGCGGTATGGTCAAGCAATACCAGGTGCAGCTCGACCCACTCAAACTGGCCAGCCTGGGCATCACCCAGGCGCAAGTGACCGAGGCGATTGGCAAGGCCAATCAGGAAACCGGTGGCGCCGTACTGGAGATGGCGGAGACTGAATTCATGGTCCGCGCCTCAGGCTATCTGAAGACCCTCAATGACTTTCGCGCGATCCCGCTGAAGCTCGGTGCTGGTGGCGTGCCAGTGACCCTTGGCGATGTGGCGACAATCCAACAGGGGCCGGAGATGCGTCGCGGCATCACCGAACTCGACGGCGAAGGCGAGACCGTCGGCGGTGTGGTGATTCTGCGCAGCGGCAAGAATGCTCGCGAGACCATTGCGGCGGTGAAGGCCAAGCTCGACGAACTGAAAAGCAGTCTGCCGGCCGGGGTGGAAATCGTCACCACTTACGACCGCAGCAAGTTGATCGACCGCGCCGTGGAAAACCTCAGCCACAAACTGATCGAGGAGTTCATCGTCGTCGCGCTGGTCTGCGGGATCTTTCTCTGGCACCTGCGCTCATCCCTGGTGGCCATTATCTCCTTGCCGGTGGGGGTGCTGATTGCCTTCATCGTGATGCGCTATCAAGGCATCAACGCCAACATCATGTCCCTGGGCGGGATCGCCATCGCCATCGGCGCCATGGTCGATGCTGCCGTGGTGATGATCGAGAACGCCCACAAGAAGATTGAGGCTTGGCACGTGGCCAATCCGGGGGAAGAACTGAAGGGTGAACGTCATTGGCATGTAATGACCGAAGCGGCGGCAGAGGTAGGCCCGGCGCTGTTCTTCTGTTTGTTGATCATCACTCTGTCGTTCATTCCAGTGTTCACCCTGGAGGCTCAAGAGGGCCGCCTGTTTGGTCCCCTCGCCTTCACCAAGACCTATGCCATGGCTGCGGCAGCCGGACTGTCGGTGACTCTGGTACCGGTGCTGATGGGCTACTGGATTCGAGGACGAATTCCCAGTGAACAACAGAACCCGTTGAACCGGTGGTTGATTCGGATCTATCAGCCAGCCCTGGACTCAGTCTTGCGTCGACCAAAGATCACGCTGTTGGTGGCGCTGCTGGTCTTTCTCAGCGCGCTATGGCCGATCTCTCGCTTGGGTGGCGAGTTTCTCCCCGCGCTGGACGAGGGGGATTTGCTCTATATGCCTTCGGCCCTGCCGGGGTTGTCGGCGCAGAAAGCGGCGCAGCTGCTGCAACAGACTGACCGTCTGATAAAGACCGTGCCTGAAGTCGAACACGTCTTCGGTAAGGCGGGCCGCGCCGAAACCGCCACCGACCCGGCACCGCTGGAGATGTTCGAGACCACCATCCAATTCAAGCCGCACGAGCAGTGGCGCCCTGGGATGACCCAGGAGAAGTTGGTGGAGGAACTGGATCGAGTGGTACGGGTTCCTGGGTTGACGAATATCTGGATACCGCCAATCCGCAATCGCATCGACATGCTCGCCACCGGGATCAAGAGCCCGATCGGGGTGAAAATTGCCGGCACCAACTTGACCGAGATCGATGCGGCCACCCAGGCGGTCGAGCGAGTGGCCAAGGGTGTACCCGGTGTCAGTTCGGCTCTGGCCGAGCGACTGACTGGTGGTCGCTATATCGATGTGGATATCGACCGCAAAGCCGCCGCCCGCTATGGACTGAATATCGCCGATGTGCAGTCCATCGTGGCCGGCGCTATCGGCGGTGAAAACGTCGGCGAAACCATTGAAGGGCTTGCACGCTTCCCGATCAACGTGCGTTACCCACGGGAGTGGCGTGACTCGCTCGGTGCCATGGAGCAGCTGCCGATCTATACCCCGCTAGGTAGCCAGATCACCCTCGGCACAGTGGCCAAGGTCAAGGTCAGTGACGGTCCGCCGATGCTCAAAAGCGAGAACGCACGACCTTCAGGTTGGGTGTACATCGATGTGCGTGGTAGGGACATTGCCTCTGTGGTCGCTGATCTACGACGGGTCGTCAATGATCAGGTCAAGTTGCAGCCCGGTATGAGCCTGAGTTACTCAGGACAGTTCGAGTTTCTCGAAAGGGCTAACGCACGACTCAAACTGGTGGTGCCTGCCACGCTGTTGATCATCTTCGTGCTGCTCTACCTGACTTTTGCCCGCTTCGATGAGGCTTTGCTGATCATGGCCACTCTGCCATTCGCCCTTACTGGCGGGGCATGGTTCCTCTATCTGTTGGGGTTCAACCTGTCAGTCGCCACCGGGGTCGGCTTTATCGCCTTGGCCGGTGTTTCCGCCGAGTTTGGCGTGATCATGCTGCTCTACCTGAAGAATGCCTGGGCCGAACGTGAAGACCTCGGCGACAGCACTGAGCGCGGTCTGGTTGCGGCGATTCGTGAAGGCGCCGTGCAGCGTGTTCGACCCAAGGCCATGACCGTGGCCGTCATCATTGCTGGCTTGTTACCCATCTTGCTGGGCAGCGGGACCGGCAGCGAGGTGATGAGCCGAATTGCTGCACCCATGGTCGGCGGCATGGTCACGGCACCCTTACTTTCCCTGTTTGTCATTCCGGCAGCCTATCGCTTGATGCGTCGCCGGCACCTCTCAGTTGAACCCGTCAACCCTCAAGGAAAAGTCGCATGACTTGCCCTGATTGCAGTTGCAAGCACCGTATTTACGCTGTCTCTTTCGGCCCACGTCAGCGGATATGCCGGGCATGAAAATGGATGGAATGGAGGGCATGCAGATGAAGCAGGAAACAACGCAGGCTCCAGTGGCCAAAGCCGAGGGCACGGTCAAGGCCGTCGATACCACGAAACATACGGTGACTATCGCCCATGGCGCCGTACCGGCCGTGCAGTGGCCCGCCATGACCATGGCATTCAACGCAACAACCAAACAATTGGCAGGCCTGAAGGCTGGGGATCGAGTAGCGTTTGAGTTTCGTGCCGAGGGAATGACAGCCACTATCGTGTCGATCAAGACCGTGACCCGCGATTTCCTCAAGCGCAATAATCTGATCTGAGGACGTTCATGAAGACCGCCGACGGCTTGCAAACACGCATCACGCAAATCAATCCGCGCCTGGGTGATTGGGCTTTCAACTTGCAATGCCATGGGCACTGGATAGCACAGGCGCGTCAGGCGCGCCTTGATCTGCTGGTGTTTCCCGAGCCGTCACTCACCGGTTATGGCTTGGGCGCATAAGTGCTGGAGGTCGCCTGTTCGCGGGATGACCCGCGACTGCTGCAACTGGCCAGCGAGTGCGGTGAGTTGCAATGCGTGGTCGGCTTTGTTGAACAGGCGTCACCCGGCGAGCTGTACAACGCTTTGGCTATCTTGCGCGAGGGTCGGGTACTGGCGGTGCATCGCTCCTGCCCTTGTCTGTAGAAAGGCCCCCCGCCACATTGCCAACCACGAAGAGTATCGAGAAGCCGATAAATCGGACTTCGCATTACAAGGTTGCAGTGGCATGAAGTTCGAGGTCGGGGGAACCCGCGACATTTTTATCTGATTTCTCTACAGGTGCGATCTTTTAAGTTCGCCCCCCCTTCCTCGAGGACTAACTCGCGCAACGTATCAAGAAACAGCTTGAGCACCGGCGAGTCATCGTCCGCGCGGTAAGTGGCGTACAGCGGCACTTCCGGCAATGCCGGTGTCAGGCGACGAAACACCAGCCCGGCTGGCGCCATCTGCTCAATGGACGCTGGCAACAGCGCCACACCGAAACCGGCCCGCACCAGGCTCAGCAGGGTTTGCACCTCGATCACCTGCTGACGAATCTGCGGAGTAAATCCGGCCTTGATGCAGCATTGGTAAAGAAAATCGGCAAACCGCGACTGCTTGAGTTCCAACGCTACGAATGGTTCCTGCGCCAGGTCCGAAGGAGCCAGGCATTCGCGTCGGGCCAACGGATGAGCAACGGGCATCACCACCCGGATCGGCTCGTAGATCAGCAGTTCATTGCGCAACTGCGGATCGTCATAGCCGACCCGGAACACACAGGCATCGATGCGTTTCTCCTTCAACGCCATGACCTGCGCCGCCGGGGTCATTTCATGCAGACGCCAATTGACCTGCGGATAGCGCTCCCGAAACAGATGCAAGGCCCGTGGCAGCACGCCGACCATCACCGAGCTGATCATGCCGATTTCCAGCTCGCCCAACTGCCCGCGGCCGGTCTGACGCGTCAGGTCCAGCGCACGGTTCAGTTGTTCGAACACCAGCGGCGCCTGTTCCTTGAGCATCTGCCCGGCCGCGGTCAGCTCGACCCGGTGATGACTGCGTTCGAACAGCGGCGTGCCGAGTTCTTCCTCCAGCAGACGAATCTGCTGGCTCAACGGCGGCTGACAGATGTGTAACCGCGTGGCAGCGCGACCGAAATGTAACTCTTCGGCCAGTGCCATGAAATAGCGCAGCAATCGCAGGTCCATGACGGCTATCCCAGAGTCAGTGGTGTCGAGCGCTGACGAACCCCGGTCAGGCTGAATAGCGCATTAGCGATGGCCGGGGCCACCGAAGGGCTGCCCAGTTCACCGACGCCGCCGGGTTTGCTCGGCTCGCCGTCCAGCACCAGGATGTCCACCGCCGGCATGTCGGACATGCGAGTCACCCGGTAGTCATGGAAGTTGCTCTGCACCACCCTGCCCTGTTTGATGTCCATCCGGTCGAACAGCGCGTGGCCGAGGCCCCACATCAGGCCGCCGTAAATCTGTTCTTCGACACCACCCGGCGACACGGCCAGACCGCAATCGACCACGCAGGTGAGTTTCTCGACCTTGATCACGCCATCCTTTTTCGACAGTCGCGCGACCACCGCGATGAAGCTGGTGTAACCCTGATTAGTGGCGATCCCCAATGCCGTCCCTTCAGGCAACGGCTGGCCCCAACCGGCGCGTTCGGCAGCGCTTTTGAGCACCGCGACGTGCCGAGGGCGATCGTGCATGTTGGCCAGGCGAAAGGCCAAAGGATCCTGCCCGGCACCGTGGGCCAGTTCGTCCATGAAACTTTCCACGGCAAACACATTGGGAATGAAACTCACGGAGCGATACCAGCCGCTGGGCACGTTGCTTTCGTGCCTGACCCAGACCAGGTCCAGATTCGCAGGACGATAAGCAAAGTCCCACGCGGTGATAGCCTCGGTAGTGCTGTAGTCCATGTGGTCGGGGCGTTCGAAATAGCCCGGCTCCCACTGCTCCGGCGAGGCGGGCGACACCGCATTGAGCTGCAACGCGGTCAACCGACCCTGAGCATCCAGCGCACCTTTGACTCGATGCAGAGTCGCCGGGTGCATGAACAGCGCACGCATTTCGTCTTCACGGCTGTTCATCAACTTGACTGGCACCTTGGCCTGCTGCGCCAGGTATGCCACTTCGAACAACCAGTACTTGGCCTCCCGCGCCCCGAAGCTGCCACCGGACACCAACTCATTGATGGTGACCTTGTCCTTGGCGATCTTGCACACCGTTTGCGCAGCTTCCAGCGCCGAGGATGGCACCTGAACGCCGCCCCAGTAGGTAATGGCGTCATTCTTCACCTCTGCTGTAATGCAGATCGGCTCCAGCGGGTTCTGCACCTTGTACGGCATGCGATAGTCGGCTTCGAGCAGCTTCGCGGCTTTCGGCCATTGAGCGCTTACATCTCCCGCCGCCATGGCTGACACCCGTTGTGTGGTCTTGTCGTCAATGGCCGCCGCTTGGGCCGTCGCCAGTTTATCGCTGTCGAATCCGGCCAGGGGCGAGTCGCTCCATTGCACCTTGAGCAATTCGCGGCCCTGATGGGCGGCCCAGTAGTTGTCGGCCAGCACGGCAACCCCCTCCTGATTACCGCCCAGCACGTCAGGTCTGCCAGGAATCGCAATCACTTTCCGCACGCCCGGCACTTGCAGGGTAGCGCTGGAGTCCAACGCCAGCACTTTCGCACCAACCACTGGCGTGCGCTGAATCACCGCCACCAGCATCTCCGGCAATTCCACGTCGATGCTGTACTTGAAGCGCCCGCAGACCTTGGCCGCCGCATCGCGCTTGTGCCGCAGTTTGCCGATGTACTTGAACTGCGCCGGGTCCTTCAGAGTGACCTTGGCGGGTGCCGGCAAATGCGCGGCGACACCCACCAATTCGCCGTAGCCAAGGCTGCGCTTGCTGGCGGTATGCACCACGCGACCCTCTTCGGTGTTGCAACTGTCGGTGCGGACTTTCCACTGTTTGGCCGCCGCCGCAATCAACAGTGCGCGGGCCGTCGCGCCGGCCATCCGCAAGCGATCGTATTCCAGCGACACGCTGGTGCTGCCACCGGTGGAATAGACTTTCCAGATCGGATGAATGTAGGCCTCGAAGAACGGATTTTCCGGGGTGATCACCTGCACCGTCATCGGGTTGACATCCAGCTCCTCAGCCACACAAGCAGCCAATGCAGTCTGGGTGCCGGTGCCGGAATCGTGCTTGTGCACCACCAGTTTCACCGTGCCGTCGGGCAATACACGGACCCAGGCATTCGGTTCGAATTCGCCGGTAGGTGCAGGCGCCTTGGGGGCCGACGCAGCGATGCCTGAGGGTAGATAGAACGCAATCGCCAGACCGGACGCAACGGTGGCTGCTTGCTTTAGGAAGATGCGGCGCGGCAGTTCGACCAGAGTGTCGTCGATAAAAGACATCACGCCTCCTTCGGCGCAGCAGCCGCGCGCTTGATGGCTTTGTTGATTCGCCCGTAAGTGCCGCAGCGGCACAGGTTGCCGGACATGGCGTTACGGATTGAGTCATCGGTGACCGCCGCCCCGGTGTTGAGCAGCGCGGCGGCGGACATGATCTGACCGGATTGACAGTAACCGCATTGCGGCACATCTTCGGCAACCCAGGCCAATTGCAGCGGATGCTGTTCGGTGGGTGACAAGCCTTCGATGGTGGTGATGCTGTGCCCCGCCACGGCGGCGACCGGCAGTTGACAGGAACGTACCGCGACACCGTCCAGGTGCACGGTACAGGCACCGCACAGGCCCATGCCGCAACCAAACTTGGTGCCGGTGAGTTTCAAGTGGTCTCGCAACACCCATAACAAGGGCATGGAGGGCGATGGCTCTACCAACTCGTGTCGTTCGCCGTTTACCGTGAATTCGATCATTGTCAGGCTCCAAGAGAGCGGCCCGTCTTTGTGCAGGCCTGGTCGCCGATTATTGGGAGCCTGCGCAAAAACGGGCCAGCGACGATTTCTGCCATCCTGTGTAAGTAGGACTAACAGCATGTACAAGCGATACCCGTCGGTGCAGTCCATGAGTGCCTTTATCCAGGCCGCTCGCAGCGGAAGCTTCTCCAGCGCCGCGCGCAAGCTCGACCTGACCCACAGTGCGATCAGCCAGCAGATCCGCAGCCTGGAAGACTTCATCGGCCAGCCGCTGTTCGTCCGCGAAGGCGGCGGCAGCAACCTGACCGATGCCGGGCAATTGTTTGCCAGCGTGCTGTCCGACGGCCTTGCGCAGATCGACCGGGCGCTGTCCTCGGTGAAAAACCGCAGCGTCGCGCAACGGTTGACGATCGATGTGGACAGCGAGTTGGCCCAGAGCTGGCTCAATCCACGGCTACCGGAACTGCTCGATTTATTGCCAGACCATGAAGTGGTATTGCTGTCGATGCCGCGATCGGATCGCAGTTCGTTCGAGCGGGTGGACCTGGCGTTGCGCTACGGGTATGGCGATTGGGAAGACTGCGAGATGTCGCAGATTTGTGGTGATAGCGTCCGGGCCGTGGCATCGCCTGCGTTGCTGGAAAGGCATGGTTTGCAGGTGCCGATTACTCCCGCGCAGGTGCTGGAATTACCTTTGTTGGGGTACACGCGCCGGTCGTGGATTCCCTGGCTGGATGCCGCGGGAATGACCCCGACAGAGCCGGGGGCGCGAGTGGTTTTTGATAATGCGGCGAACCTGATTGCTGCCGCCGAGGCTGGGGTTGGCGCGGGACTGGTGCGCGGGTTGCTGGCGGCGGATGCGTTGCGTTCGGGGCGGTTGGTGGAACTGAACGACGCGAAGATTGCGGCGCATTACAACCTCTACGCGGTGTGGCCGCCGGGACAGGCCGAGCGGGTGGCGCCGGTGGTTGAGGTGATCAAGACGCTGGCTCTGCAAACACTGATCTGACGCCTTCGCGAGCAAGCCCGCTCCCACATCTGGAATGCGTTTCCCTGTGGGCGAGCCTGCTCGCGAAAAAGGTCCGCACATCCACCACAAAAACCTGCCCGATATCGAACACGTATCAACCCCTCGCCCAATTAATATTGTACGAATCCGATCCCCCCTTCCAATACTCCTTCCCAAGCAGCCAGCGTCCCGAGCCGGGTGCGACCAGGCGAGGGAATGCGCAGCAATGCGCATAGAAATGGCCGATTGCCCGGGACATGGCTGCTGCGAACCGCAAGGTTCCCTTCCCCGCTATCAGGAGATCGACTTCAATGATCATCGATATCAGTTGCTATCCCACCGACCTGGTGGACCTCGCGTGGAGGCATGACGGTGACCCGTTCACCGGCGAGCGTCTGCTGGAGATGATGGATGGCCCCTACATGGTCAACGGCAAACCTCGCCGCATCGACAAAGCCTTCATCCAGCCACCACAAGGCAACACCATTTACACCTGGACCGACGGCGACCTCACCGGACGCGAGTCCATCGATGCCTACATGGCTTACACGCTGAAGATGGTCCAGACCTACCCGGATCGCTTCATTGGCTGCTTCGTCTACAACCCGCGCTGCGGTGTGGAAAACGGCGTCGAGGCAATCGAGCGCTACGTCAAGGAACACGGCTTCAAGATGGTCCAGATGCAGGCCAACATGCACGCCTATCGCCCGGATCGCGCGCTGGACTGGGTCCGTCCGGCCTTCGAGAAATGCGCCGAGCTGGGCATCCCGGTCAAGCTGCACACCGGCGACGGGCCTTACAGCATCCCGTCGGAATGGGTGCCGATGATCAAGGAGTTCCCCAACGTCGACTTCATCATGGCGCACTTCGGGGTACAGACTGGCGGCGTCTATGTCTTCGAACCGATGCAATGGGCGATGGAACTGCCCAACGTCTACTGCGAATCGGGCTGGTGCCTGCAATCGCGGATCGTCGAGTTCGCCAAGGTCTTGCCCACCCACAAAATCCTCTTCGGCACCGACACCCCGCCGAACGAGCCGGGCATGTGGCTGCGCCTGCTGGAAGTGCTCTGCCATGAGCCGCCGCAAGGTCTGAATCTCGACGAGGACACCCTCGAAGAATACCTGGGCAATAACACCGCACGGATGATCGGCCTCGAACCGACCCCGCCGCCACGTTCCGTGTCCGAAGCCGAGGCGCAGTTGAAGCGCCCTGTCACCACCCAACTGGCCAGGAGCTGAACCGATGATTATCGATACCCATCTGCACCCCACCAACCTGGTCGATGAGGCCTGGCGCCACACCGGTGAACCGTTTACCGGCGAGCGCATGCTCAAGCTGATGGACGGCCCGTACATGATCAACGGCAAACCGCGCCGCATCGACATGGGTTTCATCCAGCCGCCACCGGGCAACACCGGTTACCGCGACGGCAACCGCCGGGGCCGCGAAGGCGTGCGCGACTACATGTCCTACGTCGCCGAGCTCTGCGTGAAATACCCGGATCGCTTCATCGGCAACTTCAACTTCAACCCGCGCTGGGGACCGGAAAACGGTGCAGCAGAGCTGGAATTCCACATCAAGGAATACGGCTTCAAGATGCTCAAGCTGCACGCCAACATGCACGGCTATCGCCCGGACCGCGCGTTGGACTGGCTGCGCCCGGCGATGAAAGTCTGCGCCAAGTACAACATCGTGGTGCTCATCCACACCGGCGACGGCCCGTACACCATCCCGACGATGTTCTACCCGATCATCCGCGAGTTCCCTATGGTCAACTTCATCATCGGTCACTTCGGCATCCAGACCGGCGGCAACTACTCGTTCGAAGCGTTCTGGATGGCCATGGACACGCCGAACGTGTACTGCGAATCCGGCTGGTGCTTCCAGTCGCGGATCGTCGAGTTCGCCAAGGAGCTGCCGCGCAACAAGATCGTCTTCGGCACCGACTCGCCACCGAACGAACCGGGCATGTGGCTGCGGGAACTGGAAGTGCTGTGTTCGCCGGCACCGCAGGGCTTGGGGATCGATGAGGATCACCTTGAGGACTACCTGGGCAACAACATCGCCCGGTTGTGCGGCATCGAACCGACACCGCCACCCAAGGACCTGATCGAGGCGGACATTCGTCTGACCACGACTTACCTGTAACAACCGAAGCTTTTCAGGCGTACAGAAGAACCGGCGTTCGATCGACCGGCAGGCCAACGGCTTGTCGATCGAGCGTCGCCCTCAGCCCTGCGCGCCTGCTTTTTACGAGGTGAAACCATGACCCTCTCTACGCTCGGCGACACCCAGGACTTCCACGATTTCATCGACGCCTATCGCCGGCAATACCCGGACGATGTGCTGACCGTTCACCAATCGCTTTCGGCAGACCAGGACGTCACCGCCCTGGTCGATGCCTTGGCCACCCAAGGTCGCGATCCGCTGCTGATCTGCGAAAAAGTCGGCACGCTCGGCGTGCCGGTGGCCACCAATCTGTTCGCTTCCCGGACCCGCATCGCGCGGATCTTCGGCGTCCCCCCGGCGCAGTTGCACGAGACTTTCCAGACCCGCGCCAATCATCCGATTGCGCCCCGCTACGTGGAAACCGGTCCGGTGCTGGATGAGATTTTCGAAGGCGAAGCCGTGGACCTGGCGCTGCTGCCGATGCTCAAGCACTTCGACAGTGATCGCGGACCGTACATCACCAACGCCATCATCATTGCCGAAGACCCGGTCACCGGCATCGCCAACATGAGCTATCACCGCTCGATGCGCCATGCCCGGCAGACTCTCGCCACCAGCCTGCATTCGCGCGGTCACCTGTGGCGCATGCTGCAAACCGCCCGCGAACGCGGCGAAGAATTGCACGTGGCGATGGTGGTCGGCGCACACCCGCTGTTTATGCTTGCCGCAGCAGCACGTTTACCGTTCGGCAGCGATGAACGCGAAGTGGCCGGCGGCCTGTTCGGCGCACCGTTGGAGCTGGTCAAAACACCGCGCTATGGCATCGGCGTACCGGCCTATGCCGAGTTCGTCCTGGAAGGCGCCATCGACCCGGCGGCCTATGCCGAGGAAGGTCCGTTCGGCGAGTTCAGCGGTTACTCCTCGGACCGTTCGACCAATAATGTGCTGCGGGTCGACACCCTGATGCGTCGCAAGGACGCCTGGCTGGTGGACGTGGTCGGCGGGCGTTACGCCGAACACCTGACCCTGGCGCGGCTGCCCCGGGAAGCGGAGATGAGCGAGAAACTCAAGGCACGTTTCCCCGCCGTCACCGCCGTGCACTACCCCAACTCCGGCACGCACTTTCATTGCTACGTGGCGCTGGATCAAAGCCGCGACGGTGAGGCGCGGCAGATCATGCTCGCCCTGCTCGGCTGGGACCCATACTTGAAAACCGTGATCGCGGTGGACAGCGACATCGACATCACCGACGACAGCCAAGTGCTGTGGGCGTTGGCCACGCACTTTCAGCCGCATCAGGATATGTTCGTCATCGACGGTTTGCCCGGCAGTCCGCTGGACCCGTCGTCCTCGGTCAACGGCACCACGTCGCGCATGGGCCTCGATGCCACACGCGGTTCGGGGTTCGACGGGATCAAGGCGCAACTGGATCAGGATGTGGTCGAGCGCGCACGCAACCTGCTGAAGAGCTATCAGTCATGAACCGCCAGCGCATGGTGGTCGGCATCAGCGGCGCGTCGGGCTTCATCTACGGCGTGCGCCTGCTGGAGTTGCTGGCTGAGTTGAACATCGAAAGCCACCTGATCATCAGCCGTGCCGCGCTGCTGACCATGGCCCATGAAACCGACTACAAACTGGCGGACGTCACCGCGCTGGCGAGCCACTATCACCGCTCCGACGACGTAGCCGCCGGGATCGCCAGCGGTTCGTTTCGCTGCCTGGGCATGGTGGTCGCGCCGTGCTCCATGCGCACATTGGCGGAGATTGCCACCGGCACCTCCTCGGGGCTGATCGGCCGCGCTGCCGACGTCACCTTGAAAGAACGCCGGACCTTGGTGTTGATGGCGCGGGAAACGCCGCTGACCCTCGCCCACCTGCGCAACATGACGGCCGTCACCGAGATGGGCGGCATCATCGCCCCGCCGGTTCCGGCCTTCTACGCCCGCCCGCAAACCCTTTCGCACATGGTCGATCACAGCCTCGGCCGTGTCCTCGACCTGTTCGGCCTCGACGCCGGGACCGCGCTGCGCTGGGGTGAACCCGGCCCATCGGCCACCGGCCATTTCGCAACAACAAAGGAGCTCGCATGAACAGCCCATTCAACGCCCCTGCCCCGAACCGCAAAATTCCAGTGACCATCCTTACCGGTTTTCTCGGCGCCGGCAAAACCACCCTGCTCAACTACATCCTCAAGGAGAACCACGGCCGCAAGATTGCCGTGATCGAAAACGAATTCGGCGAAGTCGGCATCGACGGCGACCTGGTGCTCAGCTCCGAGACCGAAGAAATCTACGAGATGGTCAACGGCTGCGTGTGCTGCACCGCCGAGGTGCGCGAGGACCTGGTGCGCATCGTCCGCGAACTGGTGGCACGCCCGGTGCGGCTGGATCACATTTTGATCGAAACCAGTGGTCTGGCCGATCCGTACCCGGTGGCGCAGAGCTTTTTTATCAACGACCCGATTGCCGATGAAGTGGAACTGGACGCCATCGTGACCATGGTCGACGCCAAGCACATCGCCCAGCATCTGGAGGATTTGCAACTGGATGGCGTGGATAACCAGGCGGTGGACCAGATCGTCTGTGCCGACCGCATCGTCATCAACAAGATCGACCTGGTCAGCGAGGACGAGGTGGAGGTGCTGCGCGGCAAGATCCGGGGTCTCAATGCCACCGCAGATCTGGTGACCTCCAGCTACGCCGAGATCGATCTGTCGAAGATCCTTGGTATCGGTGCTTTCGAGTCCACGCAAAAACTGATGGAAATCGGCTCGGAGCACGATCACCACGCCGATGAACATCATCACGATTTGGATCATGACCACGACCCCAGCGTGTCTTCAGTCGGCATCGCCGTGGACGGCGCGGTGAACCTGGGCGCGTTCCACCGCTGGATAAGCACGCTGCGCACCGAGCAGGCCGACAACCTTTACCGCATGAAAGGCGTGTTGGCGGTCGTGGATCAGGATCAGCGCTACGTGCTGCAAGGGGTGCACAGTCTCGTCGAGTTCCGTGCCTCCACCTCATGGGGCACCGAACCACGCTCCAGCAAGATTGTGTTCATCGGCCGCGACCTGGACCGCGCGGCGTTGAACCAAGGCTTTGCCGCCTGCCTGGCAGGCTGAACAAGGCCCGGAGTCGGTGGATGGCGGCTCCGGGAACACAGTACGAAATGCCTGAGGCCAGGTGCAAAACCTGTGGGAGCGGGCTTGCTCGCGAATGCGGTGGGTCAGTCGACATCATCGTTGCCTGATCCACCGCTTTCGCGAGCAAGCCCGCTCCCACAGTGGACCGCAGTGTTCAATCCGTCGCGGCCTGGCATCAGAACGAATGCCCCTCTCTACAGCATAAAAACAGCAAGAGGTGATTCTCCATGTCGTCAGCCACTACCCCTTCCACGGTCCACCCGGTCGACCAGATTCTGCCGGTCCGCCAAATGCTCACCCTTGGCCTGCAACACATGGCCGTCTCATACATCGGCGCCATCGCCGTGCCGTTGATTGTCGCCAGCGCCCTGAAAATGTCCCAGGCCGACACCGTGGTGCTGATCAGCACCACGCTGTTCTGCTCCGGTATCGCCACTCTGTTGCAAACTGTCGGCTTCTGGAAATTCGGCGTGCGCCTGCCAATTCTGCAAGGCGTGGCGTTCAGCAGTGTCGGCCCGGTCATCGCCATCGGGACCAACCCGGAGGTGGGGTTCGCCGGGGTCTGCGGGGCGGTGATCGGCGCGGGGATCTTTACGATGCTCGTCGCGCCGTTCGTGGGCCGATTGCGCCGGTTTTTTCCGCCGGTGGTCACCGGCTGCATTGTCACAGTGATCGGTTTACAGCTGTTCCCGATTGCCTATGAGTGGGTCGGTGGTGGCCGCAATGCCAGCGATTTCGGGGCGCCGTCGTACTTGGCCGTCGCCGCCGTGGTGCTCGCGACCATTTTGCTGGTCAACCGCTATGGCAGCCCGCTGATGCGCAACATGGCGGTGCTGGTCGGGATGCTGGTGGGTGCGGGACTGGCTTACGGTCTGGGCATGGGCAGTTTTCACAGCGTGCAGGAATCGCCCTGGCTTACCGTGCCCTACCCGTTCTACTTCGGCCTGCCGACCTTCAGCCTGATCCCGATCGCGACCATGGTGGTGGTGATGATTGTGCAGATGGTCGAGTCCATGGGGCTGTTCGTGGCCATCGGCGAAATCGTCGACAAACCGGTGGAAGAAAAACAGGTGATCAACGGCCTGCGGGCTAACGGACTGGCAAGCACCATCGCCGGGATGTTCGCAGCGTTTCCGTTCATTGCCTTCATG
This sequence comes from Pseudomonas sp. ANT_J28, assembly GCF_008370005.1. Classification (NCBI taxonomy): domain Bacteria; kingdom Pseudomonadati; phylum Pseudomonadota; class Gammaproteobacteria; order Pseudomonadales; family Pseudomonadaceae; genus Pseudomonas; species Pseudomonas sp. ANT_J28. The sequence continues at coordinate 20,985 of NZ_VOBM01000043.1, read as the reverse complement.
GAAAACGTCGGGCTGGTGATTCTGACTGGCGTGCGCAGCCGCTGGGTAGTGGCGATCAGCGGTTTGTTGATGTGTTCCGTGGCGCTGGTGCCAAAGGCCGGGGCGATCATCGCGTCGATGCCGAGCGCCGCCCTCGGGGGTGCCGGGATTGCCATGTTCGGTGTGGTCGCCGCAGCGGGCATTCAGACCCTGGCCAAAGTCGATTACGAGCGCAACCGCTTCAACGTGTTAATCGTCGGGTTCACCATCGCCGCCGCCTTGGTGCCGGTGCTGGCGCCTGCCCTGTTCAAGCAAATGCCCGACTGGGCCCAGCCGTTCCTGCACAGCAGCGTGGTGATTGCCTGCCTGGTGTCGGTGCTGCTCAACGCCGCGCTCAACGGCGTCAGCGTTCCCGACAGCGCAGCCACCAAGCCTGCGCCCCACAGCCTCTGACTGGAGTAGCACATGACTCAACTTCAAAACATCCTGATCAAAAACCCGGTGGCGGTGATGACCGGCTTGCGCGGCACGCGTGCACGGGCCGGTAGCGTCGATATCCGCATCGTCAACGGTCGCATTGCCGAAATGGCCGAGGGCTTGGTTGCGCAACCCGGTGAGCGAGTGATCGACGCCCGAAACTCGGTGGTCTATCCCGGCTGGATCAACACCCACCATCACCTGTTCCAGAACCTGCTCAAAGCCGTGCCCGAAGGGTTGAATCAGGATCTGCAAGGCTGGCTGGCCAGCGTGCCCTACCCGCGTCTCAACCGCTTTACACCACAACTGGCGCAGATCGCCGCGCGATTAGGCATGGCCGAACTGCTGCTGTCGGGGGTGACAACCTGCGCCGATCACCATTACCTCTATCACGCCAACGGCACAACCGAGACCGGAGACCTGTTGTTCGACACGGCTGACGCGTTCGGGATGCGTTTTGTGCTGTGCCGGGGCGGCGCGCTGGAGTCCGCCAGCGCTCATCCGGGGTTCTCGAAAACGGCGCTGCAACCGGAGTCGCTGGAGCAGATGGTCGGTGACATCGAACGGCTCAAATCGCTGTACCACCAGGACACTCCGGATGCGATGCGTCGAGTGGTGGTGGCGCCGACGACGCCAACGTTCTCGCTGCCGCCCACCTTGCTGCGCGAGCTTGCGCACACCGCTCGCGGCCTCGGATTGCGCTTGCACACACACCTTTCGGAGACGCAGAACTACGTCAACTTTTGTCGCGAGAAATACAACTGCCTCCCGGTGGAATTCGTCGCCGAACACGAATGGCTCGGCCCCGACGTCTGGTTCGCCCACGCGGTGCATTTGCAGCCGGGGGAAATCCGCATGCTCGCGCAAACCGGCACCGGCATTTCTCATTGCCCGGTGAGCAACGCACGGCTGGGCAGCGGCGTCGCGCCGGTACCACAAATGTATGAGGCCGGGGTGCCGATATCGCTTGGGGTGGATGGCGTGGCGTCGAACGAGTCCGGGAGTATGGTCGGTGAAGCGCATACCGCGTGGCTGATCCATCGTGCGGAGCAAGGTGCGTCGGCCACCACGGCCGAAGACGTGATCCATTGGGGTACGGCCGGAGGCGCGCAGGTGTTGGGGCTGGGCTCGGTCGGCACGCTGGAAATAGGCCAGGCGGCGGATCTGGTGATCTATGGCCTCGATCATCCACGGTTCTTTGGCTTCCACGATATCGCGGTGGCGCCAGTGGTCGCGGGAGAGCCGATTGCCGTGCGGTACAGCATGGTCGGGGGGCGGCTGGTGGTCGACGACGGCGTGATTCCGGGGCTGGATCTGGAGCGCATGCGCGCTGAAGCGTGGGAGGGGGTGCAGCAGTTGATGCATGTCGTCGACTGATTTAACCGCGCCCGCCCCCCATGTGGGAGCTGGTTTGCCAGCGATGACGGCCTGAAGGTCAGTGCCAGGTGCAAAGGCCCCTCATCAGCAAGCCGGCTCCAACACGTTACACACCAACCTTCGGGAAACACACCATGTCCGGCCTCAACGACCTCCTCCAAGCCATTGAAACCAGCGCCCGGCAAGGCGAAGAAACCATCCTCGCCACCGTGGTCAAGGTCGAAGGGTCGGCCTACCGCCGCCCCGGCGCACGCATGCTCATCCCCCTCCACGGCCGAACCGTCGGCACCGTCAGCGGCGGATGCCTGGAACAGGACCTGGCCAAAAAAGCCTGGTGGCTGACCGACTCCGGCGAGCCGGTGGTGCGCCGCTACAGCACCGGCGCTACCGAGGATGAAGACGACGAGCAAAGCGCCCTGACCTTCGGCCTCGGCTGCAACGGCACGGTTTTCGTCATGCTCGAACGCCTGCGCGCGAAAACCCCGTCATTGGCCATCGAACTGTTGCGGCAGGTGCGTGACAGCCTGCAACCGGCGGCCATGGCGACCATCATTGCCACGTCACGCCACACGTCAGTGCGGGTTGGCGATCGGGTGTTGTCAGGCGCAGGCCCCGCGCTGCGCAATCGCGCACTCGACAGCAGCATCCGCAAAGACCTGCGCAAAACACTCACCGAGAAAAAATCCTCTCTGCGGCTCTACACCGACGCCCGTGGAGAAGTCGAAGTGTTCTTCGAATACGTGGCTCCGCCCCCGCGCCTGGTGATCTTCGGTGCCGGCCACGACGCCCAGCCACTGGTGCGCATGAGCAAACTACTGGGCTGGCACGTCAGCGTGATCGACAGCCGCAGCCACTTTGCCCGCCCTGAACGCTTTCCGCAGGCCGATGCGGTCATCGTCGCGAACCTCGACGCCTCCATGGTCCTCGGACCGTTGATCGAGGGGGCCGCGGTGGCCGTCATGACGCACAGCTACCGCCAGGACCGACACTGGCTCGGCCAATTGCTGCAAGGCGCACCGGCCTACATCGGCCAACTCGGCCCCCGCGAGCGGACCGAGCGCTTGTTGACCGACATTCGCCAACATAATCCTGCCCTGAATGCATTGCTACAGCTGCACTACCCCATGGGCCTGGACCTTGGCGGCGATGCGCCCGAAAGCGTCGCGCTCTCGATTCTGGCGGAGATGACGGCGGCGTTGAATCTGCGTAACGGCGGGATGCTCAAGCATCGGAGCAAACCGATTCATTACGTGGATTTGCTGGTGTGTGAAAAGTTGGAGGCAGCGGCAGCGGCAGCGGTCGATTGAGCTGGTTTCAAACGGCGACAGTTTCTCGGCACCATCGGATTACCACGGAGCTGATTCAGTCGCCAGGCTTGCCCGGGAGATTCTGGAAGAGATGGTCATGTCCCGGTAGGGAATTAAGTTGGCCCGGCTTCAACCAATACCTGACCTTGAGCTTGCTAGATACGGTGCGATATTGCGCATCCCGCGCTGAATGCATTCTTCTTTTCCCCCCGCCGGCGCGACGTAGTGAAGTGCGCTCTCAAGCCCTGCACTGCGACGGTCTGACGCCAACGCCAGTTATGTCGCAAGTTAGGTGGACATTACATTCCGATCAGCCGCTGACGCAGCTATGCTCGCTAGCATACAGACATCGGCTAGCGCCTTTGGCAGACTCCAAGCGTGCCGTAGTTGTGTGCTGCAAGGTGCTCGTGACGCAGCCATCAGGTCTCGAGCTGCGTCGGGAGCCCTCCCCCCTCATCACTCCATACATCGAGGGCGTCATGCAAGGGAACATGGACAGTCATTGGACCCACGTCTTCTTCCGGTTCTGGCGTCTGCCTGCCATTTACTATCGCCAGTGGAGCGAATCACGTCGTAAATTCGAGTACGAACCACTGCTGCGCTCGGAGTTGTTCAGCGCCGAACAGATGGCCAGCCATGGAACACTACTGGCCCAACAGCACCGTATTAGAGGCCGCACAGCGAAAGACTCGCTGCTGGCACGCCTGGCCGACAACGAGGCGACGCTAGCCAGTAGCTGCAAGGCGCTCGCTGCTGCACCGTTGTCCGCCCGGCGTGCAACACCGGCAGCGGAATGGTTGCTGGACAACTATTACCTGGTCGAAGAACAAATCCGCACCACCAAGTCTCACTTACCCCGAGGCTACAGCCGTGAGTTGCCGCAATTGGCCGATGGCCCGTCGGCCGGATTGCCACGGGTCTACGACATCGCTCTGGAGACCATTTCACATGGCGACGGCAGGGTCGATGGGGAGAGTCTGAGCCGTTTTCTAGTGTTCTATCAGACGATCACGCCACTCACGCTCGGCGAGTTGTGGGCGATTCCGATCATGCTGCGTCTGGCACTGATCGAGAATCTGCGGCGAGTAGCCTCGCGCGTCATGGCTAACCGGGATGACCGCAACCTGGCCAATGACTGGGCCGATCACTTGATCGAAACCGCCGAACACGATGCCAAAAGCGTGGTCCTGACGGTGGCTGACATGGCGCGCTCGGGGCCACCGATGACCTCATCATTCGTCGCTGAACTGGCGCGACGGCTACAAGGGCAAAGTGCCGCGCTGATACTGCCATTGGCCTGGATCGAGCAGATGCTCAGCGAGTCAGGACTCAATATCGAACGCCTGGTGCAGGTGGATGCCCAGCAGCAAGCAGCCGATCAGGTGTCCATCAGCAACAGCATCACCAGCTTGCGCCAGCTGTCGGCCACTGACTGGAAGGAGTTCGTCGAGCACCTGAGTCACGTTGAGCACGTGTTGCGCACAGACCCGGCAGGGATCTACGCGCGGATGGATTTCGCCACCCGCGATCACTATCGGCATGTGGTCGAACGCTTGGCGAAGAACTGTGACCAGGCTGAAGAAAATGTCGCGCAAGCGGCCATCGCTCTGGCCGATGCGCGGGTAAGGCCACCGCCCGAGGGCGACGTAGCCGGACATGTGGGTTACTACCTGGTGGGCCCTGGACTCAATGAGCTCGAGCATCGAATCTCCGCTCGAGTGCCCTTGGGCGAGCAATGGGCACGCCTGCTGCTTCGCGCACCGATGACCTTCTACCTGGGTCCGGTGCTGATCCTGTCAACGCTGTTCGCCTGGCCTTTCCTTGAGGCCGTTTATCGCGACGCAAGGCCTGGATACCTGCTGGTATTGCTCGCGATACCCACGCTGCTAATGTCCAGCCGCCTGGCCATCGGGCTGGTCAATTGGCTGATCACTCTCACCATGCCCCCCTGCATTCTTCCCCGACTGGACTACAGCCAGGGTATCCCGGTGCAAGCGCGCACGTTGGTGGTCATTCCCACGCTGATAGCCCATTGCGTAGATGTCGAAGAGTTGGTCGAAGGCCTGGAAGTACGCTTCCTGGCCAATCGGGATGCCAATTTGCACTTCGCCCTGCTCACCGATTTCATGGATGCCCCCACCCGGGAGCTGGAGCAGGATGCGAGCCTGCTGCTGCTGGCACGGCGGCTGATAGAAGCGTTAAATCAGAAATACCCCGACCCACACAACGACCGATTTTTCCTGTTGCACCGACCAAGACGCTGGAACGAGGCAGAGCAGACCTGGATGGGCTATGAGCGCAAACGCGGCAAACTCGCTGAGCTCAACGCCCTGCTGCGGGGCCGTGGCCAGGAGTGCTTTTCACTGATCGTTGGCGATATCCAGGCACTGACTCCCGTTCGTTACGTGATCTCCCTCGATACTGATACCCAACTACCGCGTGATGTTGCACAGCAATGCATCGGCGCGATGGAGCACCCGCTAAACCACCCCGTATTCGATCCGCATCAGGGCCATATCAGCAGCGGTTATGCGATTTTGCAACCGCGAGTGGGCATCAGTCTGCCGAGTACTGCACGCTCTTCCTATGCCCGGCTGTTCGGGAGCGATGCAGGCGTCGATCCCTACACCCGCGCTGTTTCGGACGTCTATCAGGATCTTTTCCAGCTCGGTTCATTCATTGGCAAAGGGATCTACGCCGTCGATGCTTTCGAGCACGCCCTGGAAGGCTGTTTCCCGGAGAACCGCATCCTTAGCCACGACCTGATCGAAGGTTGTTATGCCCGCTCGGGGTTACTCAGCGACGTGCAACTGTTCGAAGAATACCCGTCCCGTTACAGCACCGACGTCAAGCGCCGGCATCGCTGGATTCGCGGGGACTGGCAATTGCTGCCATGGGTCACGCCCTGGACGCCCAAGGCTGGTGGAGGGCTAGAGCGCAATTGCCTTTGCGCCGTGGCTCGCTGGAAAATTTTTGACAATCTCCGGCGCAGTCTGGAGCCGACCGCTTTCCTGACAATGTTGCTGTGGGGCTGGCTTGGAGCAATGGAGCCGCGTTCGTGGACCTTCGCGGTGCTTATCCTGGTACTGATCCAACCGCTGTCGAGCGCTTTGCAGGAACTCATGCACAAAACCGTCGATGTTCCGATCGAACAGCATTTGACAGCGGCTCTGGGCACCTCCAGCCAACACTTTACGCGGGCGGTCCTTCCTCTGGTTTGGCTGCCGTTCGAAGCCTTATACAGCCTGGATGCAATCGGCCGTACGCTGTGGCGCATGCTGATCAGCAAGCGTCGTCTGTTGCAGTGGAACCCTTCACGGGAAGTGGAACGCAGCGACAGCAACAAGCTATCTGAGCTGTACCGCACAATGTGGATAGCCCCAGTGCTGACGACGGTCCTTTTTGTACTGTTACTACCCACTCCGAATGTGCTCGCCTTGGCCGGACCATTTTTGCTGCTGTGGCTGACGAGCCCGGCCGTCGCTTGGTGGCTCAGCCGGCCTTCCCCCCGGGCGAAGTTCAATCCTTCAGCGCAGGAGCTGCGCTTCCTGCGATGTCTGGCGCGAAAAACCTGGGCATTCTTCGATCAATACGTCGGTCCGGCCGACAACTGGTTACCTCCTGACAACATCCAGGAGCAGCCCCACCCAGCCATTGCACACCGCACATCGCCGACCAATATGGGTATGGCGCTGCTGTCCCACCTGGCCGCGCATGACTTTGGCTACCTGAGTAGTGGACGGTTGCTGGAGCGCCTCGATCAGTCCTTGTCCAGCATGGCCGGCCTGGAGAGCTACCGCCGGCACTTTTACAACTGGTATGACACCTTGACGCTCAAGCCCTTGCCACCGCTCTACGTATCGACGGTAGATAGCGGGAATCTGGCAGGACTGCTACTGACCTTGCGCCCAGGGCTGTTGGACCTGATTGATGCGCCACTGTTTGATCTGCGGGTGGTCAACGGACTTATCGACACCCTGGATGTGCTGCAAGACACCCTCCTCGCCGCGGGCCTGGACGACCACGACGTACGAACCCTGCAAGACGAAGCGCTCGTGGCGCAGGCCCGGGTTGTTTCAAGCCCTGACGATGCCCCCGAGACTCTCCTGACCTTGCTGGAGCGAATGAGTGCACCCACTGCCCTCAGCCACTTGGCGACGGTCGGCGAAGCCGCCTTCTGGCTCGAGGCGCTGCGTGCACAATGTCAGGATCTGCAGGCCGAACTGCTGAGCTTCAGGCTGCCGCCCGCCATTGACAGGGCAGAGCCCTTGGCACTCAGCTGGCGCCAGTTGGCTCAACTCGATGTCGCTCGCTGGTTGCCGGCTCAGCAGGCTCAAGTGACGTCCGTGCAGCGCCTGGCTGTACAGCGCATTGCCTCGGTCACCCGCCTGGCCAATCTGGCCGACACCATGGCGGACATGGACTTCACTTTTCTCTATGATTCCCAGCGCGATCTTTTCGCCATTGGCTATAACGCCAGCGAGCACAAGCTGGATACAGGTTATTACGACTTGCTGGCCTCGGAGGCGCGACTGACCAACTATGTGGTTATCGCTCAAGGCCAGTTACCTCAAGAAGGCTGGTTTAGCCTTGGAAGGCTGCTCACCAGCAGCGGCGGCATACCCGTGCTGCTGTCATGGACAGGCTCGATGTTCGAGTACCTGATGCCCATGCTGGTAATGCCCAACTATGAAGGCACCCTGCTCGACCAGACCTGCCGCGCAGCAGTCGCCTTGCAGATAGAGTACGGCAATCAGTTGGGCATTCCCTGGGGGGTTTCCGAGTCGGGTTACAACATTCAGGATGCTCATTTCAACTACCAATATCGCGCATTCGGTGTACCAGGCCTGGGTCTCAAGCGAGGCCTTGGCGAAGACACCGTTGTCGCCCCCTATGCCAGCGCCCTGGCGCTGATGGTGGCCCCCGAGGCCTCGTGCCGGAACCTGCAGCGACTTGCCGCACTGGGCCTGGCCGGGCGCTACGGTCTGTATGAAGCCGTGGACTTTACAGAGGCGCGCTTGCAACGCGGACAGCGTTGCGCAGTCGTCTATTCCTTCATGGCACACCATCAGGGCATGAGCATGCTGGCGCTGACTTGCCTGCTACTCGACCGGCCAATGCAGCGACGTTTCGAATCCGACCCGCAATTCCAGGCGACCGCGCTGCTGTTGCAGGAGCGTGTGCCGAAGACCGCCGCACAGTACCTGCATGCCTCGAACGCGCCGGTTGTGGACAATGCATCACGAGTACGTGAAACCAAGCTGCGGGTCTTTGCCGATCCTGACCGCAAACGCCCTGCGGTGCAGTTGCTCTCCAACGGCCGCTACCATGTGATGGTCAGCAGTGCAGGCGCAGGTTACAGCCGCAGCAATGAAATTGCTGTTACCCGTTGGCATGAAGACTTCACCTGCGACAACTGGGGTATGTTCTGCTACCTGCGCGATGTTGCAAGCGGCACATTCTGGTCCGCCGCGCACCAACCGACATTGCGCCATCCGGAAAGCTACGAAGCCATCTTCACTGATGCCCGTGCCGAGTTCCGTGTGCGTGAGCAAGACTTCGACACCCATACCGAAATCGTCGTATCGCCGGAAGACGACATCGAGTTGCGCCGCTTGCACATCACCAACCGCGCGCGAACGCGCCGCAGTATTGAACTCACCAGCTACGCCGAGGTAGTGCTGGCTTCGGCCATCAGCGATGCCATGCACCCGGCCTTCAGCAATCTGTTCGTGCAGACCGAGCTGTTGCGCCCGCTGCAGGCAATCATTTGCACCCGTCGGCCGCGCTCCAGCCAGGAAACAGTGCCCTGGATGTGTCATTTGCTGGCAGCGCACGGTGTAGATGTCGATGCGATCTCGTACGAGACCGACCGTGCGCGCTTTATCGGTCGTGGGCGCAGTGTCGTGGCCCCGGCGGCAATGGACGATGAGGTCGAACAATTATCAGGAACCGCCGGCCCGGTACTTGATCCGATTGTATCGATACGTTGTCGCATCACCCTGGATCCCGGTCAGACGGCGACCATCGACCTGGTGACCGGCCTTGCCGACAGCCGTGACAACTGCCTGCACCTGATCGACAAGTACCGCGACCGTCATCTGGCGGATCGCGTCTTTGACCTGGCCTGGACCCATAGCCAGGTGCTGCTGCGTCAGCTCAACGCTTCACTGAGCGACGCACGTCTGTTCGAACAGATGGCCGCGTCGATCATCTATGCCAACGCCGCATTGCGGGCCGAGAGCGGTGTGCTGGTGGCCAACCGGCGCAACCAGTCCGGCCTCTGGGGCCAGGCGATATCGGGTGACTTGCCCATCGTGCTGCTGCAGATCAGCGACTTGGCCAACATCGAGTTTGTACAGCAGATGGTCAAGGCTCATGCCTATTGGCGTCAGAAAGGCCTGTCGGTAGATCTGGTGATCTGGAACGAGGACCAGGCCGGCTATCGCCAGCAACTGCAAGACCTGATTATGGGACTGGTCACCTCGGGCAGTGAAGCGAGTCTGGTCGACCGTCCTGGCGGGATTTTTGTGCGGCCGGCGCAGCAATTATCGAACGAGGACCGAACGCTGATGCTCTCGGTGGCCCGTCTGGTACTCAATGACGGCCACGGCAGCCTGGCCGATCAGGTCCATCGGCGCCGCGCGGACCCTCTGCTCCCCAGGCTCGAACCGAGTCTTGTGCGAGTGGAGCAACCACCAGTGGTCTGTTCCGCACAAACCGACCCGGCCTTGATATTGAGCAATCCCTACGGTGGCTTCAGCCCGGACGGTCACGAATACGTAGTGACCCTGCGCCCGGGCCAACCCACACCAGCGCCTTGGGCCAATGTGCTGGCCAATGCGCAATTCGGCACGGTGATTTCCGAAAGTGGCGGTGCTTACACCTGGAGCGAGAATGCTCACGAATATCGTCTCACCCCTTGGCATAACGACCCGATCTCTGACCCCAGCGGTGAGGCGTTGTACCTGCGCGACGAAGATACCGGGCACTTCTGGTCGCCGACCCCGCAACCCTGCCCGGGCAGTGGCCTTTACCGTACTCGCCACGGTTTCGGCTACAGCGTATTCGAGTATGAAGAGGATGGCATCCATACCGAGTTGTGGGTCTATGTGGCGCTGGATGCACCGATCAAATTCTCGCGCCTGAAAATTCGCAATACCAGCGGCCGACCGCGGCGTTTGTCGGCAACGTGCTACGTGGAGTGGGTACTGGGGGATTTGCGCAGCAAGTCGGCCATGCATGTGGTCACGGAGGTGGACCCATTCAGTGGCGCGCTGTTCGCGCGCAACGCCTTTTCGATCGAGTTCTCCGGGCGCGTCGCCTTTCTCGACACGGATTCGTCGGGGCGCAGTTTTAGCGGTGACCGTACCGAATTTCTTGGCCGCAATGGGAACCTGCAAGCGCCGGCAGCCCTGACTCGTGCTCGGCTGTCTGGACGCTGCGGTGGTGGCTTCGATCCCTGCGCAGCGATGCAGGTCGCACTGGATCTGGCGGACGGCGAAAGCCAGGACGTAGTGTTCCGCCTCGGCGCCGAACAGGACGCCAAATCAGCCACCCGCCTTGTGCAGAAATACCGCGGTGCCAAGGCCTCGGCGGGCGAACTGGACGCTGTGCGTCTGCATTGGCGCACGACCTTGGGGGCCATACAAATTCAGACTCCCGATCCAGCCGTCGATGTGCTGGTCAACGGCTGGCTGATGTATCAGGTCATCGCGTGCCGCTTCTGGGGGCGCAGTGGTTATTACCAATCCGGCGGAGCCATTGGCTTTCGCGATCAATTGCAGGACAGCATGGCAATGATCCATGCCGACCCGGCTGCCGCGCGCCGCCACCTGTTGCTCTGCGCCGCGCATCAGTACCCTGAAGGCGACGTACAACACTGGTGGCATCCACCGCAAAGTCGGGGTGTGCGAACGGGCTGTTCCGACGACTTTCTTTGGTTACCCCTGGCAACCAGCCGCTACGTGTACATCACCGGTGATCGTAGCGTACTGAGCGAAGTGGTGGGTTATATCGAGGGACGCGCACTCACTGCTGGCGAAGAGTCCTACTACGATCTGCCCGGCACTTCACAACTCCAGGAAAGCCTCTACCAACATTGCGTTCGCGCCATTGAGCATGGCCTCAAGCGCGGTTCCCATGGGCTGCCGTTGATGGGGTGCGGAGACTGGAATGACGGAATGAATCGGGTCGGAGAGCAAGGCCGTGGTGAAAGCGTGTGGCTTGGCTTCTTCGGCTACGAGGTGCTGCTGCAATTCTCCAGTACTGCGCAGCTGGAAGGCGACAGGGTCTTCGCCCAGCGTTGTACTGAGCAGGCGGCGACTTTACGTGTGAGCCTGGAAGATCAGGGTTGGGATGGCGCCTGGTACCGCCGCGCTTACTTCGACGACGGCCAGGTATTGGGCTCTGCGGGTAACGAGGAATGTCGTATCGACTCCATCGCGCAAAGCTGGTCGGTGCTCTCCGGGGCCGCGTCGCAGGTACGGTGCCGAACTGCCATGGACTCACTGGATCTGCACTTGGTCCGGCGCGACACCGGCGTGGTGTTATTGCTGGACCCGCCGTTCGACAAGGGAACCCTCGATCCCGGTTACATCAAAGGCTACGTACCCGGCGTACGCGAGAATGGAGGCCAATACACTCACGCTGCCGTTTGGGCAAGTATGGCCTTCGCCCGTCTTGGCGACAGCGACAAGGCATGGGAGCTGCTGCGTATGATCAATCCCGTCAGCCGTCGCAGCGCTGCACAAATCGAAACGTACAAGGTTGAGCCTTACGTGATGGCCGCCGACGTCTATGGGGTTGCACCCCACACAGGACGCGGCGGCTGGACCTGGTACACCGGCTCCGCTGGCTGGATGTATCGCCTGATCGTCGAATCACTACTGGGACTGACACGCTGCGCCAACTCGCTGCGCATTGAACCGGTGCTGCCAGCCGATTGGCCGGGTTTCACCCTCCATTACTGGTTCGGTGCAACCCTCTACCACATAGAGGTGCGCCAAAACGAAGACACAACACGCACACTCAGCCTGGATGGCACGCTACTCACCGATGCGACGTTAGGACTGCTGGACGATGGGATCGAACACCGTATTGTGGCGACTTGCCCGAAATCTACGGCGGGTAATGAGGGGCACGTCACATCAACTTCTTAACGACTGTTGTAACTGGGGCTCTGAGCGATAGCGCACAGAGTGTCTGTTTGGACTAGGCTGGAGGGAGAAAAGACTCATTCTCTGAACGGTAGCGTGGATGCAGTCAATCACGAGCGGCACGAACCTTCCCGCTAAAGACTTTAAAGCCATAGGTGTTGTATATCAGCGTCACTGGTATCAGGACGGCGAAACCGACCAACATGAAAACCTGACTGTTCGGACTGGAGGCGGCAGCTTGCAAGGTCAGGTGTGGCGGGACAATCAACGGATATAGCACTGCGATCATCAATGCGAACGCCAAAACGAAGATCCCCAATGCTGCGAACAGCGGCAGATACTGCCGGCGGCTTCGAAAACCCAAAATGAAGCCTATCAGCAGTGCAATGAGCAGTGTTGCGGCCGGCAGCCAGACAAGACGATTGGAAAGCCGATGCGCATATTGAGTGTCCAGTGTCGCTGTCCAGACAACCAGCACGGCCAGAAGCACCAGGGTTACGATGGCCAGCGCCCTCGCCTGTCGACCTGATCGCCGTTGCAGATCTTCGACAGTGCGCCAATACAGCCAGCAGGCGCCCAACCACGTGTAGCCCGCCACGAGCACCGCGCCACAATACAGCGGAAACAGACCTGACCACTCCCAGCCGTTCCCGCTGTACTGCCCGCCCTGATTAGGCACGCCTTGTACAAGCGTGCCCAACACAATCCCCTGAGTTGCCCCGGCTAGCATCGAACCGACCAGCAGCAAGCCATCGACCATGCGCTTGATATGATAGCTGGGCGAGTAGTCTCGAAATTCCAGCGCTACCGCGCGAAGAATCAACGCCAAAAACATCGCGATAAACGGCAGATAAAGCGCCGGCAGCAAAGTGGCGTAAGCCAGCGGAAACAACGCCAGCAGACCACCGCCTCCCAGCACGAGCCAGGTTTCATTGGCGTCCCAGATCGGCAAGATGGTCACTGCCATGGCACGACGGTGCTGACTACACCGGGTAAGGCCGAGCAGTACGCCAACACCAAGATCAGTGCCGTCCAACAGCACGTAGTTCAATACCGAGAACGCCAGGGCCGCAGCGGACAGCAGGATTATCCAGTCATTCTCCAACATGGATGTATGCCCTCAAGGTTTACCCGTCTCGTCAGCCAGAGTAGGTTGCGGCCCGGGCTCGCCCTCGTGAGGAGGCTCACGCAGTAGTCGCAGCAGCACCCATAGACCCACGCCGAAGATCACCCCATAAAACGACAGGATTGTCCACGTCGCCCCTACTACCTGCTGTCGAGACACCGAAGACAGGCTGTCAGCCGTGCGCAGCAATCCATAGACGGTGAAAGGTTGGCGTCCGACCTCGGTCACCACCCAGCCGCTCAACATCGCCAGAAATCCGGCCGGGGCCATCAGCACACAGACTCGGAGCATCCAACGCGCTGCGTACAGCCGTTGTCGCCAGCGCAACACCAGGCTGGCCAGGCCCTGCCCCACCATCAACAGGCCCAAGCCGACCATGAAACGGAAGGCGAAGAACACCGTTGGTACAGGCGGGATGTCCTCAGGCGGAAATTCGTCCAGGGCGGCGATGGTGCCTCTGAGGTCATGCCGTAAGTACAGCGAAGCTATGCGCGGAATCGCCACTTCCCAATGGTTGCGTCGCTCAGTCATGTCCGGAAGTGCGAACAAGCGTAATGGTTCGCCCGCACCATCAGGCGGGCGAGTCCAGGAGCCTTCGATGGCAGCGACCTTTTGCGGCTGTACTATAAGGCTGTGCTCACCATGAAGATCTCCCACCAGGATTTGCACAGGGGTGAGCAACACAATCACCCACAGCGCCATAGAGTATGTAAGCCGAGCTCGCGGGTTCTCGGGGCCCCGTAACAGCTGCCAGGCGCTGACACCGGCCACCAGCGTGGCGCTGCCGATCAGCGCGGCCAACGTCATATGCACAAGCCGGTAAGGGAACGACGGATTGAAGATGATCGCCCACCAGTTTTCGGCAATGAAGCGACCATCGGCACCAATGGAGTAACCGGCGGGTGTCTGCATCCAGGAATTGGCCGACAAAATCCAGAACGCGCTGATCAGCGATCCGAGGGCTACCGCACAGGTAGCAAAAAAATGCAGACGAGGGCCGACCTTTTTCAATCCAAATAACATGATGCCGAGGAAGCCAGCTTCCAGAAAAAATGCGGCCAGCACTTCATAGAACATCAACGGGCCGAGAATATCTCCTGCCTGAGTCGAAAGCCGCGACCAATTTAGCCCGAACTGGTATTCCAGAATCAGACCCGAGGCAGTGCCTACGGCGACGTTGAGGGCAAACACTTTTAGCCAGTAAAGGTAGACGTCCAGGTAGATCCTTCGCCTGCGCCACAGCCACAGTGCTTCGAGCACCACCAGAAAGTTGGCCAAGCCGATGGTGAAGGCCGCAAGCACGATATGAAAACTTATGCTGATCGCGAACTGGGCACGCGCCGCCATCAGCGCAGAATCAACCGCGTCCATACTGTGAACGCACCGTTAGCCAATGAGCGTGGGAATCAGCTATTAGTAGCAGCGAGCGATGGCTAGGAAGATAGCCGAAGGTGTTGGCAGGAAGAGGCATGGCACATGTCCGATGCAGTATTTGTCGGTTGACTCTCCTCAGTGCCAATGATTCCGAAAGTCAAAGTTCGAACAAAATACTCCTCCCTGGACAATCGGAATTGAGCGGCAGCTATTGGCCCATAGTGCGTAAAAACGCCTCCGCGAACCCTTGACTATGATTTCTGCGGATTTCATCGCAAAGATCGCCCATGAAGCGCTTGATTCAAGGTGAACATCGAGGTCAAAGCACCTTGCTTCCCGAGAGCCTCGATGACTACGTCAGCGATACCAATCCGGTGCGCGTAGTCGATGTCTTGATTGACGAACTCGACTTAGTCAATCTGGGTTTTGAAGGCGTGCCGGCGGCTGGAACGCAACGTCGAGCAGATGTGGTTGACCGGGCGTTTGATGCCAGATTTCAAGACCATCGCCAAATTCCGAAAAGATGACAGTAAGGCCATCCGAGGCGTCTGTCGCCAGTTCGTTGTGCTCTGCCAGCAGCTGGGATTATTCGGAAAATAATCTGGTCGCCATCGACGGCAGCAAATTCAAGGCAGTCAACAACCGCGACCGCAATTTCACCAGCGCCAAACTGAAGCGGTTAATGGAGAAAATTGAATCGAGTACAAACCGTTGCCTGGCCGCGCTCAATGCTGCCGATCGACGAGAGCGCACGTCCGCGGAATCCAAGGCGTGCGGCTGAAAGATAAAATCAGCCAAGCTGAAGACGCAAATGAAAGAGCTTCAAGCGAATGAAGTCCAGCTCAACGAAGTCGCCGGATAAACAGGTCCACTGACCGATCCTGATGCCCCCTCCATGATGACGCACGGGAAGCCCACGGCACACACTCCGAGCTAGATATCTGCTAGAGATTCCACCTGTGAGTTAGCAGCGGATTTGGCACCGACCAGGACCTTGCAAGAGATTCCGAGCTGACCGCTAGAAGCCGCGGCCGATGGATCTTTCGAGGGTTCAGCGGCACTCAATCGGTGCCAACTACCTGCAAAATGGTTTGTCACCAAAACAGCAAGAAGTCGGGTGAATTTGCGGTCTGTTTGGCACTGCGGTTTGGGCCCAAAAACGTCGAATTTGGAGGTATGAGTCAGGCTCTCGGACGCGATGGTTTGATTCCAAATCGGCCCCTGGGCTTTGTGATCAAAGGGTCTTCAGGAGGCCCACAGCCCGTCAGCAATCAATTCGAATAGATGCGCCCTCCCCGCGCTCTGTTCCGTTTCCCTAGCGCACAATCGGAAGTCCGGCTTTCGCTGCTTCCGTTTGTCTTCAAAGGCACGGCCCGCGTGACGTACAGCCGGTTTCGCTGATTTGGGATGGTGACCTTTAAGAACGAAGAATCGGAACTGAGCTTCCAGGGTTTAGCGCCGCGTAGCGGGTGAGGAAAAACGCCCTAATCGCCCGGAAACACGGCGTTTTCCAAGGCTATCTGACATGCGAAAAAGCTGAGAAAGAAGATAAATATCAAACAGGATTGGTGCCAAAGGCAGCGCGAAAAAGGGCCAAAAACGGCGTGAACTCACACCAGAGCCAGTGGTTTTGTAGGGGTAAAAACGACCAAACATAAAAAAGGGTCGCGAGATAAAATCTCGCAACCCCTTGAATTATATGGTCGGGACGGAGTGATTCGAACACTCGACCCCTAGCACCCCATGCTGGGGACATAAAACACCTAACCTATTGTTTTTAAAGGAATGCATGCCTTATTCAGTCGGGCAAAATATCCGTACCTTTGTGCTTATGCAAACGAGAAACCGTGGCCTCCAGCGGTGGTTTTGCGCGCACCCCTCCCCCGGCGTCCTGCCGACCGCACACAATCACACCTCCCCCACGCGACCGGCGATCATTGACTGGTTGTCAACCTAAACACTGTAAATATCGTTGAACGCGACTTCTGCCTGGGGCATTCTTCGCGACGCACATTTACATGGACGGTAATATTTGATGCGCCCTGCACCTATGGATGTGCCCATCCCCTGCGCCTGCACACTCGATACCTCGCTTCATCCCAGCGGCCTAAAAACCTCATTACGCCTTTATGGGCTAGTTCGCATCGTCGGTTTCGGCGACATACCTGCGAGCACGCCGGTTGAAATTCTTTGCGCAGCGTCCGGCGAAGGCAAGGCGATTCGAGCCTTCGTTTCAAGGCTGGACGCTGAGTTGGTTGCCAGGTCAATGCCTGACTCAGGCTATCGTGTCGTACCGCTGGCACAATTCGACCCCACTGGATTTATCCAGCAACACCAGGGTTGGCTGACCGTCCACATCACCTGTGGTTTTTCCTCGCAGCGCGACACGTTACGACTTGCAGATGGTGACTTGCCAAGCTTGGGCTGGTTTATTTATGCCCAGACAGGTCCCTGGAGTCCCTGGAGTCCGGGGAGCTTTATCCATTGGGGCGAAGAAGTCGCCGAGATATTGCTCAGTGCCTACCGCAGCGTTGGTATGCCCAATTACAACGCCTGGCTCAACCAGCTTGATGACTATTCCACGCAGGCCATGGACAACTGCGTCGAAATCGCCTGGCAGACGTTGCTGGCCTGCCGTCCCATGCGCGAAAACCACCGAGCACTGTTCAACCCTATGGATGAGTGCTGGCGCTTTTCCGACTCGCCCATCGACCCCTATTACCCCATTTGAAACCTTGAAAAGGAACTTCCCATGAGTGGCAAACCTGCTGCCCGAGTGACAGACCCCACCAATTGCCCGCTTCCGGGACATGGCACAAATCCGATTGCCAGCGGCTCCCCTAATGTGAACTTCGATGGCCTTGCCGCCGCTCGTATGACCGATAAATCCGCATGCGGGAGCCCGATCACCGGTGCCGTCAGTGCTACGGTGCTCATCAATGGGCTGAATGCCGCTACTCAAGGCAGTACCGGTGGCCACGGCAACGTGGTTATGGGTGGATCAGGCACGGTCATTATTGGCGACACCTTCGTACCAGCCCCCTTCAGCGGCGTGCTGCCGATGCCAGTGTACTTCAGCGACAAGTTCAGACTAGTTGACCAAGACTCGGGCGAGCCTCTACCCAATCTTGATTACGCCATCCAGCGCGCTGACGGCAGCATGGAACACGGTGTAAGTGATTCGATGGGGTATACGCATCTAGTGAGTTCGCACCTGCCCGAAACAATCAAACTGTTTCTGGAGGACTAAGGCATGGCAGCAGATGCTCTTCATACAACCGACTGCACACAATCCTCCTCAGACCAAAGAACAAGTTTCATTATTTCTGTTTTCCCAAAGGGGCAGACAGAGAGCGTCAATATCTATATTGGTGACTTTCATCATGGCTGAAGTGGTTAGCAAGAATGGCAGAAAAATGTCTCCCGTAGCCACCAGAGCGGTGACGCCCGTCAAAGACGCCACTCCAAAAACTGTATCGCTGGACGCCAGGAAACAGATAAGGCGGGCCGAGAATGAGGAGTATTTGAAGGATAAGAACGTGAAGGCATTTTTGGTTGCCATTGCCGAATCCGAAGGCGGTAGCTACCACGCGAAATATGGTTATGGCTGGGCGCCGGGTTTTCAATCCGGGAAATGGACTTTCACTGATGAGTCCACCCATCCGGGGGCCGGTTACGGCGGAAAAACTACGGCATCGGGCATGTATCAAATTACCATTGCCACTTGGAGCGAGTATGCCGGAAAGATGGGACTCACCGACTTTACGCCTAATACGCAAGACCTTATCGCGGTCGACATTCTGCGCACCCTCGGGGTGATCGACAAGATCAAGGCCGGCGACATCCCGGGAGCAATGCCGAAGGCGGCAACGAGGTGGGCGGCACTTCCCGAAGGGCCTGGTAAGAAAAATCATTATCCGCCGCAACCGTATGCCGAGTATCCAAAGTTTTTGGAGAGCTACAAATCGGCTGGAGGGACTGTCAAATGAAGTTTTCAATCCTCGCGCTCGTCGCACTTTATTGCATTGGCACCAGTGCAGCGTTTGCGGATGGCTCACAGGCGACAAGCGACAGGCGCGGACCGGCAGGCATCGCCGTCGGTGAGCCCCTGGTCACGGCCAGGGCCAAGCTCGTCAAACAAGGATGGAAGCCGACGCGGATGCATACCACCGATGGTTATGAATATAGTGGCGTGGAGCGGGAGCTGGCTGCACGCAAGCTCTTCGAGGTCGATGTCTGCTCTTTTGATAGCTCGCGTTGCATCTTGTTCTACTCAAAGAACGGCGCTTGCCTGCGCGTCGACACCATTGGGGAACAATTCAATGACATGACGGTTACGCGATGGGCCGATGAGTGTCCTGACGCGCCTCCAAAACCAAGTAAGCGCGGCGCGGGATAGCAACCGATCATTTTGAATGGGGCGACATTTGCCAGTACCTGGCCCCGCGCCGAACTCAGTGTGATACCCCCCTCACATACGCTTGGCACGCAGCCAGGGCAATCATTCCCCGGTCGCCTTCATCGGTGATGGCCGATAATTCTTTGAGCATGCGCTGGGTCAAGTTGGGCGCGCGTTCCTCCATGAACCACGCCGCCGGCTTCGGTGCCGGCTGACATTGAACAGCCACCGGTTGAATCCGAAGAGTCGAGGAGGACTGACAGCCGCAGATCAGAAGTGGCAAGGCGATCGCGCAGACGAGCCTGGTTGGCTTGAGCATTACTCAGTTCCTGGTAGTGGGATTGTTCGCTGGCTGACAGGCGCTGCTCGAGTGCCAGGCGCTTGTCCTGATCGGCTCGCACCTGGTCAGCGGCCGCGTTGCTGATGGCAGTCAAATCATCCTTGTGCAGACCCGCCTGTTCGGCCAACTGCTTTCCGTAATGCCAGTCTTGAACCTGCCACACGCCGCCGGCGGTGATTAATAGCAGCACCAGCACGCCAACCACGGCCAGCTTCAGCACCGAGGAACTCATGGCACATCCTTGAAGAAGACGTGGTGGCCTAGCTTCAGCGTCTGCTTGGCCTTCGCCGCCCAGTCCGGAGCCTTCGGCATGGTGGTCGCGTAGTAGTGCGTGGCGCCGCCAGTCGGATCAGGCACCTTTCCGGCCATCACCTGGTCAGCAGCGATCTGCGCTTGGGCCAGCTCGCGGAACGGGATCGACATCGCGCCACTCAGGTAGGCGAAGTTCGGATCGTTCCTGTTCCAGAAGCTGAACTGGTACGGCTTCTGGCACACACCGGCATAGCCCTCGCCCCACCACGATTTGGTTTTTCCATCGTCCACGCGGTTGCGAATGGTCCAGGCTACGGCGATCTGGCCGGCAAGACTTTCTCCGCGACAAAGTCGTCAGAGGTAAGCGACTTCAGGAAAGCACTGGATCAAGCGAAAGGGAAGAAGCGGAGCAGTACCTGATTCACCGCTTGGAGAAGCTGAGGCAAGAAAAGGTGTACGGCGTGCGCCAGGTGCGAACCTGGCGGGAGGCCGCCACGAAGTTTCTGGTGGACTTCAAGGACCAGGCGTCAATCGCCTTATCCGCGTCGCACATCGAGCAGCTGGATCCCTACATCGGCGACTTGCCGATCACGCATATTGATGACGGGACGCTTTCCGCCTTCAAGCGGGATCGGCAAAAGCCGACCAAGACGGCGACAGGTAAGGTGAAACCCGGCGTTTTGAACAGGACGGTAAACATTGCCCTGCAGCGAGTCGTCCGAATCTTGAACCTGTGCCACAGGAAGTGGCGAGACGCAGAAAAACGGCCGTGGCTGGAGAGCGTTCCGATGATCTCGATGCTTGAGGAAAAGAGGTCCGCCAGAAAACCCTACCCGATGTCTTGGGAAGAGCAGGCGACTTTGTTCCCCGAGCTACCGGATCACCTGCTGAGGATGGCCCTCTACAAAGTGAACAGCGGTTGCAGGGAACAGGAAGTATGCAAGTTGCGATGGGATTGGGAGATACGCGTGCCCGAACTGAACACCAGCGTGTTTCTGATACCTGCCGGATTCGGCGGGCGAAGTGAAAAAGCAGGGGTGAAGAACGGCGATGAACGCTTGGTGATCTTTGCAGTGGTCTAATTTCCCCGGACACCCCGATAGGTGGAAAATACACCTATTGAGGAGTTCTCCATGACCGACAAACGCAAAGTATTCGACGACAGCTTCAAGCTGGAAGTTGTAAAGATGATCAAG